>JAZDFD010000016.1:0-79784 GCA_043808155.1 Candidatus Iainarchaeum sp. | reverse complement strand
TTTTTCATTGTTGGCACCTTTGGGAATATAAGTTACACTGAGACCAAATAATTCAGTGTTGGGTATTTTTGAATAATCGGTAATTTTAATTTTTTCAAAAACACGGAAAGTTGTTTTTGCTGGAATTCTGTAGCCACTGTAGCTTTCAGGAAAGGCACATGTTCCTACTCTGCCTGGAGTTGTCCAGTCTGCATTGCATCCGAAAGGCCCTACTGAAGTTATATCTACGTAAGAATCACCAACATTTGTCAGAGTCCAGAGAATTGTTACTTCATCTGAGTCATTATTAACTTCAATTATCCTGTGCGGGTTTGAATTTGAAATTACTAATGTTCCTTGCACGGGTGCTGGTGGGATTACGGGGGGCATTGGACAATCTGCTGGGCATGTTGTTTTATCTTCTTTGCATGAGGCATTGCAGATTCCATTTCCGCAAAATTCATTTGCACATGGGTCTGCTACACAATCTGCTGGGCATGTTGTTGCATTTTCTCCGCAAGCAGCACTACACTTTCCATTTCCGCAAAATTCATTTGCACATGGATTTACTGGTGGTTTTACAGGTGGTTCTGTAACAGTGATATGTAAAGTTGCAGCAATTTTGGCAGATCTTTGGTCGCCATTGTTCAGTCTGTAAGGACTTATCCACACAATATAGTCCCCAAGTTCGTTGAAAGTATAAGCATTTGGAATCTCTGTTTTGCCTATGCAAATTTGGTGGGAAGGATTAACATTGTAACACGATTGTCTTAAATCAGTTGTACAATCCGGTGAGTTGTGTTTTGTCATAACTTTTATTTCGTCAGGAAGCTTCCAAACAATAACATCAACACCAGGAACAATATTGCTAACAAGCATATTATCAGGTGCACCAGGATAGACTTGCGAATAAATATTAGGTAATGTTCCAATATTTTTTATGTTCAAAACAGTTCCTGGGAAAACCTCACCATTATAATCGAACTTTGAAATTTGTATTGTCTTTTGGTCAGGGTAATTTGCGCTTGGCACTAATTCTGCAAAAGTTACATTTTTGATTGCTTCTCTCGCACCTAATTTAGTATTTTGATTGCACCAACATTGTTTTTCTGACGGAATGCCCAAAGGATTAAAATCAGAAGGATAATAAACACCCATTGGCAGTATTGGTTCTCCTGATTCAAGTGTGTTATCTCTGCAGAAATTTGGTACAGGGGTTTCATAAGGCGGAGTTCCATCAACATAATTTGAAACTACACGAACTCTAAAATCCGCAGCAAGCACTCGTGAATCCGGATCTGCATCATTTGTTGTGTAAGCGTAAATTTTAATGATGTAAGTTCCAAGAGCAGTAAAGTGATAGGCACTGGGTATATCAGCTGAACCCTCGCATCGCTGTCTGGAACCATAATTATAACAAGACGCCCCAAATGAACAGGCATAACTATTTTTTACAGTATCCATAAGTTGCCCTGAAAGCGAACGGATTTCAACTTCTACGGGGGGGGAAACAGTATTAATTATTGGGAACGTCCAATCAAATATTTTATATGGTTGTGCATTAATTACTGCACGCTTTTTGATGTGATTTATGTTCAAAGTTGTGTTTATTGGAACATCATATGTCCAGCCAAAGCGCTGAGAATTTTTTAATATAACGAAATTGAAGGGATTAAAATCAAACAGATGACCTGTACCTGGCAATGCCAAAGTTCCGAAACCACTTCCCCCAAAGAGCCATGACCCAGCTGCATCTGCTTCGAAAATATCAGGCGGGTTGCCGGTTGTACTGTCAATTGGACTGCACCAGCAGGAAACATTGTCAGGTATATTATTTTTATTAAAACCAGCTGGGTAAAAAATGGAATAATTATCAGGAGCTGTTTTGCAGTAATTAAGTGCGGAAACGCTAAGTGAGATTAGTAAAATGGAAATTGCAATCAGGAATATTTTTCTAGACATACTTTGGCTCATCTCCTTCCTCTTCGCTGATGAATTTTGGTTTTTTTTCAGGTTCTTCGTATTCGAATTCTTTGCGTCCTGCAAATCGTTTTGCAAATACAACGAGTCCTGCAATTACTGCAACCATTATTATGATTATTATAAAACCAAAAAAGGGATCAATAACTATTTCTTCTGACTCTTCCTGTGCTATTCTTGCTTCGCATGCACCTGTACAGCAAAAATCAGTATCAGATGCAGTTACCATATTAGAACATACTTCATCTTCAGAACATACTTTTCCATTAAGAGCTTCGCAGTCAGGCAGTACTGCAACCACTGCAATAACTTCAATTTCACAGCTTTGCTGTGTTTTGTAATTTTTATTAGATCTGTCACTGACAGTTAGAGAATAATTATCTGCAACAAGAGAATATTCTTTTTCAATTGGTGATTTTCCAATTACTTCCTCTGAAATTACAGTTTCTAAATCATCACTTGCAATAATTAAAAATGCATTGATATCATTGGATTGCTCAAAAACTAAATTGAGTTTTTGGTCTGCCTGATTGTAGATGTAAGAAACTGACAGTTCTGATTCAGAATTACAGAGTTCTGCATATGCAAATGGCAGAATTGCGAAAAGCAAAATCATTATGATTATTTTTTTCATTTTATCTCACTCACATAATCGTTTGCAGTAATCATAACATAATCATTGGAAGTTACACTTACATTATAGACCGGTGAAATTATATCCCCTGTTCTATGTGTATCTTTACCCCTATAACTTGCGTAAACATATAACATCGGGGCGCCTGCTCTTCCTTCAAGCCAGATGTCAATACACTTTTCTTTGCTGTTGCAGTATTCTGTGATTGGTTTGTTGGGTATTACTTCAGTAATTTCTTTAACTATTGGTGTGAATGTGATATTGGATAAATTAGCGGAACTGACAGTTGCCATCAAATCCACAACTGAAATATTCCCGATGTGGATTTTTTCAATGCTGGCTTCTCTTCCTGGGAAGATTATTGTAGTATCTAACGGGAGTTCTCCTTCAATATTATCTGCATTAACCTTAACTGTCCAGTTAAATCTCATCTGCAAAGGAACCTGCTGACCGGGGTTTAGTGAAATTTTCGCTGAATCTGATGCAAGTGACGGCATGAAAACATCGTCTATTCCTTGGCTTAACTGGCATTGGTTGTAGATTGTCATATTTTCAAGTGCTTGGTTTAATACTTCTCCGTTTTCAATGAAATCATAAATTAATGGATTTATTTTCCAGAGACATGAACCGCTTGGGTCTGTTATATTTGTTTTAATAGTATCAGCATGGAAAACTTGGTCATCGCTCTTGAACTGAGCTAAAATATAAATTGGATAAAGTCCAAGTGATAGACCTTTGGGAACTGTTATTGTAAACTGTTTTTGCTCACCTGGTTTTAGTTCTGCTGTTAAATCTGTAATCTTCAATTTTGTTGCGAATGACATATCAGCTGCTTCATTGCATTCAATATCAATGCCATTAATTCTGTTTGTTGTTTTAACAATAAATGTTTTTTTTACACCGGATTTGTCAATTTCCAAAAATTCGGGTTCAACTGAAATGCACCCGTAAGCAGGATTGAAATTTCCAGTTGGCGAAACATTAACTGGTATTTTGACAGTTTGTGTTAAATATCCCTGCTTGATTACAGTAATTATATATGTGTCACCCATTTTAGGGAGTGGAGAATCTGCAATCGTATTAGCATTGTAAGAATAAGTTCCGTCAAGATTTGTGAGTCCGTCACTGACTAAATCCAAAACAGAACCATCTTGTGCTCTTCTCAGCTGAATTTTAACAGATGCATTTGGCAGAGGAACTTCTTCAGGATCTGGATTTCCCTGTTCGCCGGTTACTGTAACATTTATTTTAGGATATGACTCAGGCGTTATTACATTCGGCTTGACATCTACATTCATGTTGCCGTTTAAAATTTTAAAAAACATTATTGAACGTCCGTAAATTTCATCAGGATTGTTCTTATTTGTTACATTGAAAATCATTACTCCAGGTGCTACTGGAAATGGAGGAGTTACAGACCATGGACTGTTGTTATTATTCAGGCTTCCGTTTACAGGCAGTGTTCCGGAATGCACTTGTTCATGAATGCCCATCTGCGGCAAATCAAATATTAAAGTGACATTAAATTGTTCTTCCGAAATGTTTGTCACTGCATATTTAACTAAATAGTCTTTTTGTACAAATGCAGGAAGCCATGTACTTATATCTGGAAGTTCGCCCTGAGGCTTCCAGTAGTGACCTATTGCATCAGGCATGTATTTTTCATTCTCATAATGTGTCAGTACGTATTCAGAATAATCATCACCTGTTGGATTCGGACCTGTAAGTTTGAAACGATATGAAAATTTAGGACAGTTAGGACCTGTGCAGTCAATAGCTTCATTAATATTGTAGTTCTTTTCGAGTTTCGGGGTTTCGTATTCGGAGTTATCATAAGTTGTTTTTGCTCTTGATTCTGTTGACACAAGAGTTCCGTCTTCCAAACCTGATTCAATCCATACTTCAGCAGTAACATAATATGTGTGTTCACCGTTAAGTTCATTCCAATAAATGCCTGCTTTTTTCGCATCTGTTGACACACCCTGACATGATGAAGGATTAATGTAAGGATCGGAAGCAGAGTAACAGTTGCTTAAAACAATGTCAGAAAAACCAGATGCAATTACATTTTTTATTTTTATAACATATCCTGAAGACGGCAAATTTGTTCCGAGGTCAGAGCCAACAATAATGTACTGGGAAATGTCATAATAAGTTCCTTCTTTCGGAAGCCGTAAAATGTACTTCAGATAATAGGTTTTGCCTGATTCTACTTTGTCTGCAGGGTCTTCAAGCTCATCATCTTTGTAAATTCCTCCGAATTGCAGCCCTATCTCATCATTTCCTGCTGCCGATTTTGGAATAAGTGCAATTGTGGCCGGCGTTGGCTCAACTGTTATATTGTCAATTGGCTGCAAAGGCTCTGTTTCATAAGACTGATAATCATCATGAGTAAGTTCAAGTATGTATTTTTTATCAATTGAGAAATCATCTGTTTCGACAACACCCTTGTCATCAGCATGATAGGTTTTGTTTGTATCTGAAATTTCATCTGTTACTGGGTCGTACTGTTTAACTGAAACTAATGGCGTTCCGTTAAGAGTTATTGGTTCATTGGTTTCTTCGTCAACAATTGTTACTTTGAAGTTACCCATTCCAAGAACAAGGCTTATTGAAAGAGTTATTTCCTCGCCTCTTAAAACAGCTTCAGTGTCAGATGTTCCTTCTGTTCCTGTAAAGTCATCCTTTGCAATTGCGAAATATGATGAATCAGGCAGATATTCGAATTTTGACAGTCCTTCATCATCAGTATAGCGCGGGTTTTCATGAACCATTAAATTTGTGTCAGCTTCATAGAGATAAACTTTTGCCTCTTCTACGGGTTCATTTGAACCATAACTTAAAACTTCAACATTAACAATTGCATAATCGCTTCCTGAAATTTTGTACATTTTAATTTCTTTTGGAGTGTTTGAGTTTGCAGAAACTAATTCAATTCCAGGGTGTATCTTTACAAGATACTCATCATGCAGTAAAACCAAATCAATATGGTCAAGAGTTGACTCTAAATCATAAAATTTCTCTACAATTCCGTCTGCATCAGTATAAAGAGTATCTACTCTGCTTTTGTTGATGTAAACCAATACTTTCACATTTTCAATTGGATCTGGTTCGTTAATGTTACTTCCGTCAATTACTTTTATGAATAATTTTTTGCTTCCGCCTGGTGGAAGAATTCCGAGTGTAAGATTAGCATATTGTGTCTGGCCTGAACCTACAACAACTGAAAGCTTTTCAGCATAACGTCCATCATCATGCAGTGCAGTTACTTTGTATGTTCCGGAATCGATAGTTTCAAATATGAAGGAACCAAAGGAATCTGTGTTGCCCACACCAACTGGAAGCCCTGGAGTTTCCTCATCATAAAGTCTTACTGCAACATCTTCTACGGGCTCTCCGTCACTATCATAAACATTTACAACAAGGTTTGATTCAGTTGAAGATCTCTGAAGTTTTAAATATTCTGTTTCACTGCTTATTCTCTGTGAGTTTAATGTTTCATATCCTGTTGCCATTACAGTTGCAGTTAATGTCCCACATGCAGTTCTATCCACATAAACTGAAAAATAACCTGTGTCTGTCGTGTCTCTTGCAGGGGCACTGGTACCATTTGAACAGGAAAATTCCATTGTTACACTAATGCCCTGCAGTCTCTCACCGGTGTCTAAATCTTCAACATAGATTTTGAAATGTGTTTTTGCATCAGGATCAGACATTGGAGTCAATTGTATTTTTGCAGTTTTTCCATTTTCAAGTAAAATTTCACTTTGGAAATCATTGTATCCGGATTTTGAAACAGTAACATATGCTGAAATTGATTCTGACGCAAGTTTTATATCAGAGATTTTTCCACTGCCATCTGTGTAGCCATCGTAAAGCAAAATGTTTTCATATTCAACAATTACATGTGCATCTGCAAGGCCTTCCTGTTCTGGGCTGTCTTTTACAACGTTAATTCCTGCTGCAAATTCTGCAGGAGATGCTAATCCGCCAAAAATTAACCAACATAATAATAACAGCAAAAGTAAAATTAACAAAAGAAACAAAATGAATGAAGGAAAAACTTTGTCAATTGGATCAACAACTTTGTAAATTGGTATTACAGGATCTATTTTATCAAGCATTTCATAATATTTGTCTTCCATTGCATAATAGATGCTTTTTAGTTTTGACATTATGCCTGAAAGCGGATTTGATTTCTTATCAAGAGATTTAGTTGCTGCTGCAAGCCCTACAATCGGTGCTGCTTTTGAAATTTTTTCTTTTTTTGCTTTTGGTGTTGGTGGGTTGTTGGAGTAATTATTTAATTCAGATTGGAAAAGGAAAACTGCGATTGGTGATAAAAAAATGAAAAGTAATAACCAAATAATTGTTTTGTTGTCTTTCTTAACAAATTTTGCATAACCATCAGCATATTTGTAAATAAAAAATAATTGAATTAATGGAATGAATAAGAGTATAATATTTGGTATTTTTGCTCCGAGTGAATTAATTTCTTTTTTTGTTTTATACATCCAATAAATTCCGTAAATTCCCAAAGTGACAACGGTTAATAAAATTACCAAAATCGGATTCCGGTATTTTATCCCATCAGATTTTCCAGGCATTGGTTTGTCATCGGATTTTTTGAAAAGGCGTTTGCCTTCATTGTCAAGCCATTTAGCATCTTCTTGTACTTTTGGGTTTGGGGCTTTTTCTGAACCTGCAAATGAGGAAGGTTTTTCAGACAGATTATTTTTCATCTGGTCTAAAATCCTTTGTTTTTCAGCTTTTTTTTCTGAATCAGAACTTCCAAATCCATCTGTCATTAATTCACCAAATAAAGTAATAATGATATAGTATCTATATTCTCTTTAAGTTATTATAAATTTGTTCGTCATTTATAAGGGTTTTCCCGAATTATAAGGATTTGCCCTAAAGCAGAGAATCAGACACGCAATTGCATTTTTAGCTTCTGGGCGGTTTTTGAGCCTATTACGTCTGAGAGTCGTTCTATTGGGGCTTGTTTAATTTTTGCAATGGATTCAAAACCAGCTCTTTTCAGTGCGCGGGCTCTTACTCTACCAATTCCTTTGAGTTCTGTGAGAATGAGAAGCTCCTCTTTTACACCATATTTCAAACGTTTCTGCATTTTTCCCAAAGGCGGGATGTGATTTTCAGTTCCAATAAGTTTGCTTAATTCAAACAGTGAGTAACAGAGCCATTCAGCAATCTGAAGTTTTGAGTAGAGAATTCCGGGCTGGATATTATATTGTTTCATTAAATCCTGTTCACGCTTTTCTGAAATCCAATCATTTAGAAGAAGTGACAAATAATATTTGCGAAGAATATTTGAATCAGAATACATTGCGCGTTCTAAATCAACAGGTATTTTTGATGCATCTTCCTGCATGAATTCCCAAACTTCTGGTTCTGCATTTTTTGGAACGTTTAACCATGGGAAAAATTCTGAAGTGTCTGAAATTGAAAAGAGATATGTTTCAGGTGTGAAAGGAATTTGTTTTTTTAATGCAATAATCATTTTATGTGCTGACTTTGGATCTAAGTAAAGTTCGGAAACTCTTTTTCCCAGTTTTGTTGCCTGGAAATATTTTTCATCTGCAGTTACAAATTCCATTTCCTGCAGTTCAAGAAGCAGTGACTGGAGTTTGCTGTAAATTTCATTTAAGTTCCCAAATTGGTTTGCATAAAATGTTTTTGAAAAGAATTTTTCCATGCTATCCAAATCAAAAACGAAATTGTTTGCAATTAAAGAAAGCAGGTGCATTCTTAAAACAGATTCAATGCCTAAGTGAGAGGAAACTTCTTCAACACGTCCATTCACGTATCTCTCAAATAAATCTTCTGCTTCCAGTGCATTTTTTGCAATCATTATTGCACGCCCCTCTGTGTCGTATTTTGGTCTTCCACTTCTACCCGCCATTTGCTTATAATCTCTTACTGGGATTTTTTCCATTCCGGAATCTGCGTATCTGTAAACTGAACTTATTACTACTGTGTGCGCGGGCAAATTAATTCCCGCAGCCAAAGTCGGCGTGGCGGAAATTACTTTTAAATTATTTTTTTTGAATTCATCTTCAATAACTGTTCTTTGTTTTTGCATTAAACCTGCATGATGGAAACATGAACCTTTTTTCAGGAGTTCTGCAATTTTTTTGCATTGTTCAGTCGGAGCTTCCAGAACATCAAGGATTTTTTTCGAGGCTTTTTCTAATTCTGCTTTTTCTTTTTCTGTGAGAAGTGAATATGTTATTTCAGAAAGTTTTCTTGCTGAAGCTTCTGCATTTCTCCTTGTGTTTGCAAAAACTAGGGCCTGCTTTTTTTTGTTTTCTAAAGTATCAGTTATTATTGATGAAAGTGAATCATCATGTGAGAGGAGTTCTTCAGAATTAGTATTGTAAGTGATTTCATTCTGAAAAAAGACTCCTTCTTTTAGTTTCATTGGGCGGTAATCAGATTCTATGAGTTCTGCATTGAGCCAGTCTGCAATATCTTTACAATTGGGAATTGTTGCACTTAATGCGAGAATCTGGATTTTTGGGTTTATGAAGAGGAATTTCGTTGTTACTATTTCAAGTGTTGGTCCTCTTCCGGAATCCAAATCATGGATTTCGTCAAGGATTAGGAGTCCCACATCCTGAAGCCATTCTGCATTGTGTCTTTGCAGAGAATCGCAATTTTTAATTAGAATTCCATTTCCAGTAAAATAATTTCCAGCCTTTGTTTTAATATTGTAAACAAATTTTTTGGATTTTGCTGTTGTCGTGGTTTTGACTTTTAAAAAACCAAGAGGGTAATTGCATATAGCTAAAGCCTCTTTGAGATTATATTTTAACGAAAAACTCTTTGCCAAAGTTTTTGAAACCCTATTATTAGAATACCATCCAGAATAAACAGCCCTATCTAGCTTTTTCATGCTGTGCAATTGGTTCTTTTTGAAAAGTGGTCTGGCAGGCAGATTATTGAACATACTATCTCTTTTTTCTTTAGAACTGGCAAGCTCAATTGCCTTTTTCATTAAATTTGGTCTCAATTCTTGCACAAGATATAAAAATCTTTCAATATTTTTTCCACCATACATATTAAGCCGCCAATAAGTATCTTTATAGCCCTTAACTTTTTGTGGGTAAATATAGGTCTGCACTCTAAAACGAGTTAAAAGTAAAGATATTTGATATGCTAATTCTTTGTTTTTAGTAGAATAATCAATTGAGCTTGGATTTACGCCGCCATCACCATTAAATAGGCCTTGTAATAAACCAATCAAAAATGGTTTAGGGGCAAAAAACACAAAATCAGGTAATTTTTTATTTGCAGCTTTTCCAATGCCAAAACTTTTGAATAGGTGATATAAAATTTTGCTTTTAACAGCTAATTCATTATTTTTTTCATGTAACTTAAAAGGGATTTTTTCTTTTTCTAAGGATTTAATCAAATCATCTTTAATCCATTTGTTTATTACAGGGTATCTCAGCACATAGTAGCCGTGAGTTTTTGAGACAGTAGAATAAGAACCCTCGGAAATAAAATAACCTAAAATCTTTCCAAAAGATTTGGACAACTTGATTTTAGAATTTAGTTGGTGGTAAGAATCACTTCTTTGCAGTGTAATTTTATGAATTTTAATATTTTTAAGTTTTTTTGCTATGCTAGCGGGCATACGCTTATTTTTCAGGTAACGCTTTGCCAGCTCTTTTGCCTTTCTTTTGGTTCTGTTTTTAGTGACCATTACATTTGTCAGTTCTTCGAAATTAACAGAGGAAAAAGTTACATAAAATAAATTATCAAGATTATTTTCAACGAACTGTTCAAAAACATTAAAATGATTAATTTTTGATTTTAGTAAAATAGACGAATCTGATAGAGCAGTTAAATAAGAGCCCAAAGAATCTTCTGCAGACACTTTTTCCAGCTCAGCATTTTGAAGACGAAAGAGTGTATGGTCAGAAGTAGTTGTCAGCATTCTGCCAGACTGAAGCTTAAGTTCTAGTAATTTATCTTTGTTAGCGCTTTTAGTTACTGCTTCTATTTCAGAAAAAACAGGTTCCTTTTTATTAAAATCAAAGGAAACAGAAAAATATTTCTTTTTTGGGATGAGGGTAATTTTATTTTTCATTTTAATAATTTTTGCATTATGATAAATTTCCTCAAAAAACTCACCAATCTTAACTATTCTCAAATTGTTATCATCCTTGCATACGATGTATTCATCAAAAGGTAAACATTTTTCATGCGTAGTGAAAATAATGTCGTAATTTTGCAGGTGTTTTGAACTTGAATCAAAGTCCCCTGTGCTTATCGTTGCTTTGATATTCAGGGAATCAGAATATTTTCTTTTGAATTCAGTATAATGCTCATTTGCTAATGCACGCAAAGGGCAGGTGTAAACAACTTTTTTTCTGTTATTTATTATTGAATTTAGAGCTGCAATTTCCGAAACTAATGTTTTTCCTGAAGCAGTGGGTGCTGAAACCACAATATTTGAATTGAAGAGATTTTGGGAGAGCACTTTTTCCTGCATTGGGTTGAAACTATCAATTTCATTTAATTTTAGAATTTTTTCCAGCAATTCCTTTTCAGGGATTTGTGAGAAGTTTTTTACCATATGAAATTACCCGAATGGAAATATTAAAAAGAGAGAAAAATGAGCTTACATATTTTTTTGTCCATAAGCTTCCACGAACCTGCATAAACTTGAACCAAACATTTTATCACCTCGGAAGAAAGAAGTTTTGGGCATTTATAAAGCAAAACGTAAGAGTAGATTTCCGGTGAACTTTATGCAAAATTATTTATTGCTCCATTTCAGGAGTTCGTTTAATGAAAACAAGTCTTCTCTTATTTCATTTAATTTGCTTTCAATTTCTTCAATTTTTTTATCTGATTCTATGATTCTGAAGTTTCTTAAATCATCTGCAAAGCGTGCGACTTTTTTATCTTTTTGGTAAACAATTGATTTGTCAACTGTTTCTGTTAATTGTTTTCTGTAATCCTCGTCATTTATGAACGTTTTAATCATTGGTTCCCATCTCGGGTCAGTAACTAAGTGAGCCGGGAGCTGAACTTTATCAGAATCACTTTTGTAATCTTTATTTGTTGCACATTTTGCGACATGTTTCCAGTATAACGGAGATGTGAGTTTTTTCACATTGTTTGTTAAGTGATATGATTTTGCTTCTAATCTTTTTTGTTTCCATTTTGCCTGGTGTTTTTGCAGTGATTTTTTTCTTTCAGTTAATACTAAGATTTTTGATTTAAGAATTGGTTTTGAAGGATAGGTTAAAATTGGGAACCCCTTGTCTTTTGATTTTATTGAGATTACACCTTTTTTTGAGAAATGATGCTGAAGGGCTTTTGAAAGCGGATTATTATCATCAAAATTTGTGCCATTTAATTTCTCTTTAAATGTATTGTAATTTGAAATTACCCATGCCATATGAATTCATTAGGGTTATGAAATTAAAAGGTTTTTCGCTTAAGTTCTATTATGAAGACAGCAATTTTTGATCTGGTTCATACGCTTTTTAATTATGATTTTGATAAGGCGCGAGATGAGTTCTGGGAAATTGTGAAAGTGCTTGATGGTGTGGGGAATGTTAGTTTTGAGAAATTCTTTGAGGTTTATGATAAAAATTTCAAAATTTACCAAAGTACTAAGGAAGCCAATGATTTGAATTTTTTTAAGAGCATTTTTGATGATTTAGGAATTAAATTTGAGGTTTCTGATTTGGAAGAGCTTTCAAAAAAGCATCTTGAAATTAGAAAAACTTTTGTTAAAATTGATGAAAGCGCAGAGAAGGTTCTTACTGAATTAAGGAAGCGCGGTTACAAACTCGGGCTTTATTCAAACGGAGTCAGAGAATGGAGTTTGCATGATTTTAAGATTACTGATTTTGAACATGATAAACATTTTGATAAAATTGTTTTTTCACAGGAATGTGGTTTTCTGAAACCAGATATCAAGGCATTTGCTTTGATTCTTTATGAAATGAGCACTTATGCAAAAGATGCTTTTTTTATTGGCGATAATTATGACAGAGATATTGCAGGTGCAAAAAATGCAGGAATGCATACAATTTTTCTGAACAATAGGAGGTTGAAGGAATTTCCAGACGCAGATTATGAAATTAAGAAATTGGAAGAAGTATTAAAGATTTTAAAATGATTGAATATAAATTAACAAGGTGATAAACATGTTTCCAGGAAGAGGTATAGATCCAAGACAGATACAGAAAATGATGAAGCAGATGGGAATTAAGAGTGAAGAAATTGAAGCAGACAGAGTTATAATTGAGGGTAAGGGAAAGAAAATTATTATTGAGGACCCAAGTGTGACTGCAATAGATATGCAGGGAAAGAAAACCTATACAATCATGGGTGAAGAACGGGAAGAAAAAATTGGGATTCCCAAAGAAGATATTGAAATGGTCATGAAGCAAGCCGGCGTTAATTCAAAAAAAGCAGAGGCTGCTTTGAAGAAATCCAGGGGCGACATCGCGGAAGCCATCCTTTCTTTAAAGGAATTAAAAGGAGAAAATTAATTTCCTTCTTCTAATTTTTCTTTTCCTGAGATGTCCAGAATTTCTGAGCGCATAGTGTAATAAGTTAAAATCAGTGGAACTGAATCATTTTCATTGTGTTTTGATTTTAAAGTTACAGCAAATGGTTCAGTGTAAGTATAAGTTTGTTCTAATTCTGAATCAGTAATTTCATCAATTGAAGCTGACGCATTTTGTGTGAACGAGAATTCAATTTCTAAAGATGAGAGTTTTTGTTCAATGAATGAAAATCTGTTTTCTGAGTATGGATCTACAAGTGTTGCAGTTCCGGAGATGTTCATTTCAGGTACAGTTACTGTTAATGTGCTCTCGATGTCGGGAAGTGTTAATTCACCAAGTTTTTCAAGCACTAGTTCTTTTGCTTTTTCATAAGTTATGTCTGGAGTGAAATTAACAGTTACTTCTTCTCCTGTTTCGGTTTCTGAAAAATCAGCAGACTCAATTTCTTCAAGCGCAGTTAGTGTGTCTGCAAATTCCTGTGTTGCAATTCCCACACGGGGTTCTTGGATTAGTTTGAATGACCTTTCTGCGAGATTTGTTTTAAGTGAAACTAATTCAATGTTTTCATTCTGGGAAATTTCATTTTCTAATGAAGTGAAATCCATGTCAGAATAAGGGAGCAAAGAATTTGAAGTGAATTTTATTCCATTTTCAAATTCTGAAACTTCTAATTCAAGTTCTGTAGAATGGAATTTGATTTCTGCAGTTAAATTATTGGTTTCTGCACCAAGCATATAAGTCAATTCAGTTCCAGTGAGAACAACAGATAATGAAAGTTCTATTTCATCTCCTTCTTCGGAGTATGATTCAATTAATGCGCTTGTGATTGTGTCATCAAAAGTATATTCCTGTTCTAAATCAATTCCTTCTGCTTCAGGCACTAAAGTGACTGTTTTTGGAATTTCCACAAGTGCATATGGAAATGCTGCCTGAATTTGCAGTGGAAGATTTGATTCAATTAAAGTGACTACGTCATCTGCACTCAGTTCTTTGTCATAAGAAATTTCAGCAACATAATCCACACCTTCACCAGTATCAGATAAGCGGATTTGAGAATTTAGATTTTTTATCCCGGCTAATGAAAGTAACTCTGCATCAATAGTAGTTAGATCACTTGCATTTGCAGATGCTATGAATCGCATAGAAGGAAGAATTTGATAAACAGTTGCAGGGACGTTTTCTGCTTTGAAACGGAAGGCACTTGGCTGTGAAATAGGCACATCTGAGATTTCGGAGGGTGTATTTGAAGTCTGCGACTGGGATGCATAGAGCATTGCAAACCCGATTGTGGAGGCAACCATCACGATTATGATGAACCACGCCATTCCTTTATTGATTCCCAGAGCCATAAAATACACGTTTATAAAGGTTTCATTATAGAATTATTCTACTATTAACTGGGTTCAAAACATATATAAAATAAATACAAATTTTTAGGTGAAATATTATGGAACATGGAGCAGTAGTGCAAATAAATTACAGTGCAAAAGTAGTTGACGGAGAAGTCTTTGATACTACAATTAAGGAAGTTGCAGAGAAAGCAGGGATTTTAGAAGAAAACATGATATATAGGCCTAATGCAGTTGTTGTTGGTGCAGAAGAGCTTTTTGACAAAGTTGATGAAGCTTTAAAAGAAATGCACGTTGGTGAGGAAAGAAAAGTCCTTATTGATGCAGAAGATGCTTATGGTTTGAGAGACCCAAAATTAATTGGGGTTGTTCCATTCAGGGAATTTAAAAAAGAGAAAATTCAGCCTTTCCCTGGGTTGATAATTGATTTGAATAACAGACGAGGAAAAGTTCAGTCAGTTTCGGGGGGGCGTGTGAGAGTAGATTTTAATCACCCTCTTGCTGGAAAGAATATTGAATATGAATTGAAAGTTGAGAAGGAAATTAAAGATTTGAAAGAAAAAGTTGAGGTTCTTTTTGAGAAATATTTCGGGCCAATTCCTTCAGATGACAGAGCACTTGAAGTGAATATGAAAGAACAGGAAGTTACTGTTTCAATTGATGCAAAATATAAGCAGGCACTTGCACCTCTTGAAAAAATGTTTTCAGATTTGTTAACTAAGCACATTGTTGGTATTAAGAAAGTTAAGTTTGTTTCAAAGGCAGAAAAGAAAAAAGATGAGAAATAAACAAAAAGCGAGAAGAAAGCTGGGGAAAAATCAGATAAAACTGAAAAACAGGAAATTAAAAAAGTTGAAGAGAAAAAAGCTGAAGGCAGAGAAATTAAAAGTGAAAAAAAAGCAGATGCGAAAAAGGAAACTAAGCAGGAAAAGAAATCTGAAAATGAAAAGAAATGATTTAAAAAAGCAAACCCGTAAATTAGGTTTTTAAAGGTTTGCTAGAACGATTATATCATAAAAGGGCTAACCAGCTGTTTTTATTTTAGCTGAATTTTAAATGGTGTTTTTTTGGATCAATCACAAGACCTTAAAACTGGAACTACTACTGTCGGAATTGTTGCAAAAGATGCAGTAATTCTTGCAGCAGATATGAGAGCATCAATGGGCCACTTGGCTTATGATGAAGAATCAGTAAAGCTGTATAGAATTACAGAAAATATAGCTTTAACTAATGCTGGCTCTGTCGGAGATAGTCTGACAATAATAAGATTTTTGAGAAGTCAGGCATATTTGTATGAGATTGAAAGAGAAACTAGAATGTCTGCAAAGGCAGTTTCAAGTTATCTATCAAACATTTTGAATTCGCACAGATACTATCCTTATATTGTTCAGTTTTTGATTGCGGGTTTCAATGATACTGCTGACATTTACGAAGTTACTCCTTATGGCGGAGTTTTAAAAAGAGATAAATATGCTGTTACAGGTTCCGGAAGTGAGCTTGCACTTGCCACAATTGATGGCGGATATAAAAAAGACATGAGCGAAGAAGAAGCAATAAAATTAGCAGTTAAAGCAGTCTCAGCTGCAAAGAAAAGAGATCTTTACACAGGCGGAGTTTCAATCTCCGTTATGATTGTAAGAAAAAATGGCATTGAAGAATTAAAAAGAAATGAAGTTGAAAAATACATTGAAAGCAAGGCCACCAGTAAATAAGGCGGATTCATTCCTTGTTTTATTTTGCCTTTAATTTTAAATCCACATTAATGAACAGAGATGAGTGAAACATAATGAAAGTTCTAGATGAAGTAAAAGCTACAGTAAACAAAATACTGCCTGCTGAAGCACAAGTAAGCAAAGTAGAGTTAGAGGGGCCAGAGGTATCAATTTACACAAAGAATCCAAAAGCTTTTTTTGAAAATGACAATTACGTTGCAAAAACGGCTTATGAATTGAAGAAAGTTGTAAATGTCCGTGGCGATAAAAGCATTTTAATGCCAAAAGAAGAAGCTCTGAAGAAAATTGAAAAAATAATTCCTGAAGATGCAGGAGTTAAACATATTGCATTTATAGATGCGTTTTCAGAAGTTGTTATTGAAGCTTTAAAACCAGGGGTAGTAATTGGCAAAGGCGGGGAAACCTCAAAAGAAATTATACTTCAGACAGGATGGACTCCTGATATTATAAGAGCACCAACTTCAAAATCTGAAATCCTTGCAGGTATAAGAAGTCATTTACAAACACACGCAGCTGACAGAAAGAAATTTCTGAAATTAACTGCTGAGAAAATTTACAGAGATGTTCCAGAAATAAAGGATAACTGGGTTAGATTAATTGCTTTGGGCGGTTTCCAGGAAGTTGGAAGAAGTTCAATGTTGATTGAAACACCTAACACAAAAGTGATTCTTGATTGCGGTGTGAATGTAGCAAATAATGATGACCCCTATCCTTATTTGAGTGCATTAAATTTTCCATTAACTGAATTAGATGCCGTTGTTGTAAGCCACGCACATCTTGATCACTCAGGATTTGTGCCTTATTTGTTTAAACTTGGTTATGAGGGACCTGTGTACTGCACAGCACCTACACGAGATTTGATGACATTATTGCAGTTTGATTATATTGATGTTCTTGTAAAAGAGGGAAAGGAGCCCCCATACAGTGAAAGAGATGTTAAGAAATGCGTTTCACAATGTATTCCGCGTGACTATAGAAAAGTTACAGATATTGCACCAGATATGAGACTAACATTGCATAATGCAGCACATATTTTAGGAAGTGCGTCTGTTCATTTGCATATTGGAGAAGGTGCACATAATTTGGTTTATAGTGGGGATATGAAATACGGATTCACGAGATTGTTTAATCACGTTGATATTAAATATCCAAGATTAGAAACTTTGATTTTAGAAAGTACATATGGTGGAAAAGAATCAATACAACCACAAAGACAAGGTTCTGAAGATAGATTATTGCAGATAATAAAAGAAACAATTCAAAAAGACGGAAGCATTTTAATTCCTGTTTTTGCAGTTGGGCGTTCACAGGAAATTATGTTAGTGCTTGAAAATTTTTACAGGAATGGTTTGATTGATGCGAAATGTTATGTAGATGGTATGACAAAGGAGGCATCTGCAATTCACACTGCTTATCCTGAATATTTGAGAAAGGGTGTGCAGAGAAGAATTTTGCAGAATGATTCTCCTTTTACTTCAGAGTTATTCCATCAGGTAGATCATACTAACAGAGATGAAATACTTGAGGAAGGAAGTTCGATTATTATGGCGTCTTCAGGTATGCTAACAGGTGGTGCATCTGTACATTATTTGCATAAGATGGCTGAAAATCCAAATAATACTTTGATATTTGTTGGTTACCAGGGTGAAGGTTCATTGGGACGGAGAATCCAAACTGGTGCATTATCAACACCGATACATGCCGGCAATGGTAAAACAAAGGCTCTGAATATCAATATGAGAATTGAAACCATAGAGGGTTTTTCAGGTCACAGTGACAGGAATCAATTAGTTGCTTATGTTGGTAATTTGAGACCAAAGCCTAAAAGAATAATTACAGACCATGGTGACAAGCACAACACAGTTGAGCTTTCAAAATATTTGGCAAACAAATTCAAGATTAATAGTTCTGCTTTACGAAATCTTGATGCAATCAGGCTAAGATAGGCCTGCATGATGTTTGGCTAATAGTATTGGTCGTTAGGAAAAACTTTTTTTCTTTTCTTAAAATGCTCAGAAATAGGCTGAGCATTGAAAATAAAGGTCATATACATAACCGAAATTTTACGATTTTTTAAAATGCTTTTTTTCTACATAATTATTTTTACATATACATAAAAATAAAGCTCAAATTAGCGTTCTTTTTGGATATAAAAGGCGCAGATTTGGAATTAAAACGAAATAAGCCCAAATTGGCGTTCTTCAGCGAAACATATATAAAGGGGTTTGGTTATACTAGTAACGTTCGGTGATTGAAAATGTCTATAATGCTCCATGACAAAATGACGAATAATCATCTGAACATAGAGCATGCACTCGAGCTATGCAAGGCTCTAAATAGGGGGGGGCTAGCTCTACCTGATTACGTGGCTGCTTTTCAAAAAAAAGCCAAGAGATAACATGTTTTGTTTCCCTCCCACCCCTTCTCCCTAAAACGCTTGTTCTAAGCAAATAATGGTTTTATATTCAGTTTGTGGCAATTTAATAACATGAAATTGGCGATTACTGGGAGCCCAGGAGTTGGAAAAACATCTGTTTCTAAGGAACTTGGAAAGAAACTAAAATCCAGGGTTTTAAATGAGAAAGAATTCGCTCTGGAACAGGGAATTGGGCAGTGGGATTCTAAAGAGAATGAATTAGTTGTGCCTCTTGGAAAGCTTAAGACAGCATTAAATACGATGCTAAAAACAGAAGAAAGTGTGATTATAGAGGGCCATATGCTGTGCGAAATTGCGTTAGATGTTGATTTTATAGTGCTTATACGGCTTGATCCTGAGTTACTTGAAGAAAGGCTTGGATCTAAGCAGTATGATACTATCAAAATTCAGGATAATGTTTTCTGTGAAGGAATTGACTATTGCAAAAAGCATATGTCGAGAAAATACCCAAAAAATAAGATAATTGAGGTGCAATCCCAGAAAAGTATAAAAGAAACAATGTATGTAATATTAAAGGAGTTTAAAGAGCGGGGGATTTTGAAATGAACAGCATAGCCAAAGTTATGTTTACAACGTTTTTAATGATTTTACTGATAAATTCAGTTAGTACACAGGAGGAATTGCAGAAATGCTCTAATTTTGTATTTTTAGTGCTCCCAGACACAGATTTTGAAGATTCTAAGAATATTGGTGTTTTAGAACTGAAAGTAGAAGCCATAGGTGAGGATTGGTTTACGCCTGTTACACTTAATAATCATGTAATTGGTCAGTTTTATGAAAGAGATTTTGTTTGTGATAACGGGATTTGTGTTAAACATTTGTATATTTCTGATTTTCAGGAATTTTTAGAAGAAAATAATAAACTTGAGATTTGCAACTACGGTAACGTTCTTATACATAACGAAAGTAATTTTGGATTTTATGAAACAGCCTATTTGCCAAAAGAAAAATTCATAAAAGAAGTTGAAAAAACTGAATTGATGCTAGGTGAGGAATTAAACATAACAATAACTGCGGAAAATTCAGGAAGCAAAGATGCAGAAATTCAGATAAAACACATCCGACCTGTTGTTGAAGAACAAATCGGAGTGACTAGTTTTAATGTTTTGAAAGGAGAGAGTGACTGGGAAGGTGTTCTTGCAGCAGGCGAGTCAATCACACTGGAATACACTATAAAACCAACAATTGCTGCACATTTTACTTTGCCATCTGCAGTAGTGCATTTTGAGAATGAATTTGGCGGCAGAGTTGAAATCCTTTCAAATTATCCCGAGATAACAGTTAAATCATCTG
The DNA here is from genome assembly GCA_043808155.1 of Candidatus Iainarchaeum sp. GTDB lineage: Archaea > Iainarchaeota > Iainarchaeia > Iainarchaeales > JAZDFD01 > JAZDFD01. The sequence continues at coordinate 59,820 of JAZDFD010000016.1, read as the reverse complement.
AAAATCCAATAGACGCATATATTTTCAAAGAATCAGCAATAAAAAAAGTAGGAGATTATGCAAAAATACGTGCAATTGTCAAAAACAGCGGTTCTGAAGCAATTTCAGATGTTAAATTGATTCTTAAGGTACCTTCTGCATTGGGTTTAATTGGTGAAGAAACAACGGAAATTGGTGTTTTGAGACCCAATGAAGTTGTTTATTTTGACTATCAGGTTTTTTCAGATGTTGCAGGAAATTTTGATTTGGCATGCCAGATTGAATCAAATAATGGTGCTTTTGATTGTGAGGGCACGAAATTGACATTTGAGGTCGCCAAAATTGAGCTGGAAGTGATTGCTGGCTTTGTTTTAATTCTTGCAGCAGTAGGGATTTATGCATACATATTTTTTATGAATTAGTTGTGTAATTTTAATAATGAATTTCATAATAATGAATTTCAGCCAGATGTCCAATTGGACATAATATAATAGCAAGTTTTAGATAATAGCAAGTTTTATTAACCAGTTAATAGTTTATTGAATTAAATATCAAATTAAAAAATAACTTTAATAATTTAAAAAAGAACTTGTTAAGATGGCGATTATTTGATTCATAAAATTGACCTTAGAAATATTGTGTCTGGTTTTTTGGTTTTGCTTGCGCTTTTCTGTTTTTTGATTTTTGCATTTTTACCTTCCGAACCTATGGGGGAAGGAAAACTTTCTTATGAAATGTTGACTCCTGAACATATTGTTTCTGCCACATATAAAATTTATAGCAATGAAAAGCTTGGTCAGTGGGTTGCGAAAACAATTATTTCAAATACTGGTGACAGGCCATTGTACAACGTGAAACCGCAGTATAATGTAGCAGGCTATTCTGATTGGAGTGAAACACAGACTTATCCTATGTTATTACCCGGTAGCACGGTTGTGGATTTGTATTATCCTATTTTGTCCAGTGACTTAACAAATTTAACAAGTCCGACTCCTTCAAAGATTAATGTAAAATTTACATATTCTAAAAACAAAGATGGTGAAGAAAAAGAATTAACCGGCAGTAAATCAGTTTCCATTTTAGGAGTTCATGATTTTATTTTCTCAAGCATTCCTCCGGAAGAAAGTACTGGTTCATTTTATGATGTTGCAAGTAACTATCCCTTGCTGGCTGCATGGGCAACTCCTTCAGACCCAGTAATAATGAAATTTGCTGACGCGGGTAATGCTCTTGCAGGTGGTACAGCAGCGAGATTGTCTGATGAAGATGCGATTAGAAGTCTTGAAGGAATGTGGACATTATCGGTTGCAAATGACATTGCTTATAAAACCGAACCCGAAGCTTTTTGGACTGGTAAATTCTCTCAATTTATTAAATATCCGAGGGACGTATTAAAAGAAAAATCAGGCACGTGCATTGACACTGCATTGTTTTTTGCATCTCTTGCACTTTCGCAGGGTCTTGACGCATATGTTATTTTAATGCCAGGCCACGCATTTCCTGTAGTAAGACTTCCTGAAAGCGGAAACATCGTTATAATTGAATCTACTCAGTTAAATGAGCACGCCAGTTTTCAGACAGCACTTGAAGTTGGGGAACAAGTATTCAATAATGCAATGCAGGGTCCAAATATTTTAGTGGACATTAAGTCTCTGCAAATAGCAGGAATCACACCTCCGCAATTGGAGACATTACCGGAAAATGTTTTTGAGCAATGGAATGTAAAAGACACACTTACTCAGACACATTCAACTTCAGGAGGGCAATCTAATACAGATGGTGCTTCGGATATTGTTGGAGAAAATATGCGGGTTTACCAAAATGCTAATCCTGAATGGGCTATTACTTATCCTTCTGACTGGGTAATTCACCACGCTGTTGAGGGGGAAGTTCTTGTTCAGTCTCCTGACACTAAAAGTGAGTTTTTAGTTAGTTGGGAACCAAATGAAACAAAAGAAAACATGCGTACTTATGTTGAAGCAGCTTTATCAACTGTTGGTTATGTGCAATCAACATCGGTCAGTCAGGAAAATATTTCCAATTATTATAACGGAGTTGTCGTAACTTATAACTTTCAGGCTTTTACTGGAGAAACAGGTAAAGGTGTGGGTAAATATTTTGAAGCAGGGAATTATGGATTTGCATTTCTGTATGATACATTGAATCCAAATACACAAACTGCAATGAATGAGTTGGAAGATATTGCTGTAACATTTGTGGTGGGAGCGTGATGACAATGAACAGAGCACTTTTGCTTTCAGTTAGTTTGATTTTATTATCCAGCAGTGTTTTTGCTTTGGAAACTGAAAATCCTGTTTCGCTTGAAATGAATGAAAAATCCACTATAAATATTTTGTCAAACGGTGACGCTAGAGTTAATGAACAAATTTCGTTCACTACAAGCGCATTTAATCTTTTTAAGCAACAGTACCCCAACCTAAATACTTATGCGAGAATTTTTAAACCGGAAAATCAACCAATTCAAATTGAAGATTTGGATGTGGATGTTGACGAATTCAATAATGAGATAATCGCATCTTATACTGTTAAGGGAGTTGCAGTTAACAACGGAGACAGTCTTTGGGGAGTGGCAGTTGCACCAGTCGGACAGAAAGTGACTTTGTCTGCTGAAACTGCGGAAAGTTTGGTTTTTACTTACACGGATTTCGCTGCAGGATATAACAAAATAATCACGACCACAATCAATGCACCCATAGGCGCCTACAATCTTGCTTTTAATAAAGAATCCAATGTAATGAGTTATCAATTAGATTACTTTGAAGATACGGGATTAGGAAATTTTTATTTCTTAATTTTCGGATTATTGCTGCTGGTAGCGTCAGTTGTTAATTTTAAATTGAAATATTGATTGGAAATACAGAATTTTTGAAAAATTACACATGCTTTTCAGTTTATAATTAACTGCTTAATTCCTCAATAAGCTCAGCTATGTGTGGTTCAAATGAATCAAGAGTTATTAGATGTAAATCATATGCATCTCTAATTGCAACAAGACTTCTTTGCATTTGGAGAAGCTTCATGAGTTGTAATTCATACTCTGGATGTTCAGATTCGTATTTTGTTTTCTTTAAGTCTACCTGTTCCATGAAGTTTAACATTATTACTCTTTCCAAATCAGAGATTATGTTATTGATATCTTTTAGATAGTTTTCATGGGTTATTAAGTTGTGAGTATATGCATCATGAACTATGCTCAGATTTTCTGAAATGTTTTCCAGATTAATTTCTTTTGGTTTTGTTTCTGGCATGGGTTCTGCAACTGGTGGTTTTGCAGACATGGATTTTATAATTGCTTTTTTCTCAATTTTTTTCTCAATTGATTTTCTGTGTTTTATTGTTTTTAATTTTTTGATGTTTTCAGAAATAAAGTCTATGATGCTTGTTCTTTTTCTCCAAAAGAAGAGCAAGATCATAAATACTCCGATGGCTAAACCAACAAATGTTACAGTAGGCATTATGTCAAATTCTTCGTCTATTGGCTCAGTAACTGAAAAACTATCACTTGCAACTGCTAACTCATCATCATATGAAACTGTGATTACAATGAAATAGTCACCTGGTGCAGAATCAAATGGAATTATTAAAAATTTTGTGAATGCCATCTTAGTTTCAACAGCAAGCATCTCCTGAGAAATCAAATGCGTGTTTCCAAAAATGTCTTTTAATTCATAATCAATTAATGCATCTATTCTTCCTGTTTTTCCTAAATTGTACAATTCAACTTGCACCAGAAGTTCTTCACCTGCAGAAATTGTTTTGTATTTTCCTGGAATCTCTACTGAGACATCAAATAATGCCCCGCCTGAACTTATATTCATTGCAACAGGAATTACTTGGATAGTTGTTCCATTAGATATTATAATTTGTTTTACATAGTTTCCTGGTGTTGTTTCCTGGGAAATATTAAATTCTAATTCGAATATTTTTTCCTGATTTACATCAATTTGAAAATCGTATTCACTTAATCCGCCAATGAAACGAACAAACCCTTGCAAATCAGATAAATCAATTGTCATTTCAAGAGTATCATCACTTATATTTTTTACATAAATAAAATCACTTTTTCTTTCGCCCTGTCTTAATCTAACATTAATATTTTCAGGTCGAACTGCAAAAGTTGTAGGCTTAGCACCGCTTTCACAATCAATAATTGTTAGATTTTGTGGGGGCGTAGTTTGAGATCCGTTTTTAGCCCAAATCGTGTATGTTCCGGAATCTAATGTGAAATATGCTTTTCCTTCTTCATCAGTGAGTTTTGTTATTAGTTCACCAATGTTTATTCTTAAAATTACTTCTGCACCTTCAACTGGCAGTTGTTTTCTGTCAAGCACAAGTGCAGTTATTGGGTAGCCTGCACAAACTCCTGTGACATTTAAAGTGAGGTTTGGGATTCCTCCGCCGCCGCCGCCTCCGCCGCCTCCGCCGCCTCCATCACCAGCGTCACAATCAGCAGGGCATGAAGTGCTGTCTTCTCCTGTATCGCAAGTTCCATTGCCACAGAGTTCTTCAGTGATTGTTATATCTACGCTTGCTTCAGAGGAATTGATATCGGTAGTGTCAGTTGCTTTTACATAGAGTGTGTGATCACCCACTATTAATGCAATGAAATCATAACTCAAATTAGTTCCATTGCTAACCCAGTCAGAAGAATCTAATTTCACCCAATATTTTGCAATTGAACTGTCACTGTCAGTTCCAACATAAGTCATTGTTACAGTGGTGTTAGTGGTGCTATAATTTGCATCAGGTGCAGTTATTGTTACCGTTGGTGCAGCATTTGCACCGAAATAAACACCCACTCGTGCAGTAATATTTTCATCCACCCAAATACCTGTTGGTGCATCTCCTGCAATAAAATTAGTGTCAATATTTCCACCATTAGCATCATAATAACCAATGTCAGATTCATGTCCAAAGTTCAGGTCAATTGATCCACCAGAACCAGTGTAAGCTAAACAATTAGATGCAAACAGCAATAATACACACACTAAAAAAAATTTTCTCATTAAACTCAACTCAAAAATCATTAATTCAACTCAATAAACACTAACCTAAATTTACATTTGTTATTGCAAGTTCTTGCACAACTTCTTGATTTTCATAATCATAAATTACTAACAAGTCAGGCCACTGCACAATGAACATTCCGTTTTCTGCATTTTTGTAAATTACTTGCTGTTGTGATTTTAATTCATCTGCATTTTCAATTAATGTGATTTGCGGAATTTCATCCTTCGGATATTTTTCACTCATTATTTTAAAGACTTCTGATATTTTTTCATCAGTTGATTTTTCAGGAGCATTTTGTAAGCATCCAAACAGAAGAAAACCTAACAATGTCAACACTATTAGTCCTTTCCTCATTCAGAACCACCTAAATTTTTTGGAATTCTATCACATGCAACTCCAAAGCATTTTGCAGACTTTCCATCAACCTGAACGTCTTTTTCTGCAAGTTTGAATTCTTTTGGTGCTGGAACTCCTGAAATTGCTTCAACAATGGGCGTTATTAATTCGTCAACAAAAGTATCAATTGTTTCTTCAATAATTTCTAAAATCCCGTTTAATAGCCAGTTTAATGTGTTCGTATCATCTATAGTTTTGTCAGCTGTTTCTTCAATGTCTAATGTTTCATTTTCTAAATTGTCTGTTTTGTCTTCAGTTGTTGCTGCATCTTCCAATTCATTTGTGTCTTCTTCATTTCCATCTTCAGAAATTTCTTCAATTTCATAACCTTGGTCTTCAATACATGCATCTTGAGCAAGGTAATGCGTGTAATTCAAATCATCTAACTGATTTATCCAAATGCAGTTTAAGTCTGAAATATTCAAATCAGAGCAATTGAAGTAAATTATTGTGTTTTCATCACAAATTGAAAGTGACTCGCATTCAAAAGACATTGAATTGAAATCAATTGCATTTAAGTCAAGGATTGGATTAATGATGTTTAAATCTGGAATGTTGAAGTCAATGATGTTTGTATTGGACACATTTAAGTCGGGGATATTGAAATCCGGGATGTTGTAATCCTCTACATTAAAGTCAGGGAGTGAATTAGTACCTCCTGAATTTGAATCATCAGTTAATGCAAAGTTCATTACAATAAGCAATCCAAATATCAGGAGTATTTTTTTCATTCAATCACTTTTTTGGAATGATACATCCGTCTCTTTTTACAAAACTTACTGGTGCAAAATATTTGCCTTCGGTTTCTGTGATTGTAACACCTTGTGATTTTAATTCATCTGAAATTTCTTTATTTATCTCAAAGAAACCTTCGTCTGTGCTTTGATTCCATATTCCGCCATTTACTGTGCACCAATCAGTTTGAGCGGATTGGGAGATAATTGCTGAAACTTCTGTATTTGCTAAATTCCGAAGGAATTGTTTATCTTCTTCTGTTAAGTTGTATGTTTGCGATTGAATTTCAGAAACGGGTGCAGTTGGTGCAAAAAATGTTCCTGCAACAAAACCAATTACTAACGCTCCTAAAATCACTAATGCTAATGTTATTTTCTTTTTTGAAACTTTTAATTCATCACTCATTTTATCACCTTCAGTAATTATGAAATCTTGTGGGCAAAGAAATATGTTGCTGTTGTTCCGCCTGCAATATCCGCAGTATTGTCTCCAGATAATGATCTAACATAGAATTCAATGTAATCGTTACTATCTAAATAAATTAAATCTGTAACTCTGCACATAAGATAAGCAGCAGCATCACTTGAATGTACACTATCCAATGATACAGATGCACCATTTTTATAGATGGAACAATTGTATCTTTTGTTAGTTGTAATATTAGTGCTCCAATAAGCCTGACCATAAACTAAATAATATCCCTCTTCTACAGGAGTATAAGCATGAGTTGTAGTGTTAAACTTATTTTTGGGGTCAAATCCAACAGTACCACTGTCATCATCAATATTCACTTCGGTCCATACATTATTAGTTAGATCCGACATTGCAGAAGTCATAAACGCTCTAAACATTGGTTGGTTTGGTGCAGAGTAAGTTCCAATATTTGCATCTCCTATAACATCTAGATCTCCAACTGCACTAATGTTTCCTCTTACAGTTATATTAGTTCCTACACTTATATCTCTAACCTCAAGTTCCACATTTCCTGCATTCCAATCTGCAACTAATTTATTTGTATCATCTAAGAATTTATCTGTCCAAACATTACTATCGGTTGAGCTACCCCCCGCTATATTAGTGTCCAGTACAAATCTGCTCAGGCATGTTCCGTCACCCAGCAATACTTCCTGATTATCACATGCTGTTGCTGCGTTTGTGTCAATTGCTAAATCGCTGACATTTGTCATGTCCCATATGTTTCTGTTTGTTATTTGGGTTACGTTTGTTAATGTAATGTCATCTGCTACGTTTCCATCTGCCCATGGTGTCAGTGCATCCAGTTCTGCCCACAGGATTCCTGTTGTGTCAGATGTAGTCCATGGTGCGTCTGCGATTACTGTGTATGTTAATCTTCCTGCTGTGTTTGCGTCTGCGGTTTTTATGTACCATGTATTTCCATCACTTTGTTTTACAAATACGAGGTTTAGATCTGCTACATTGCCTAATGACCAGATTGGTTTTGTTGTGATTTGTGAAATGTTTGTTAATGTAATGTCATCTGCTACGTTTCCATCTGCCCATGGTGTCAGTGCATCCAGTTCTGCCCACAGGATTCCTGTTGCGCCTGCAGCGATGTTTGTGTCTAATGTGAATCTGCTCAGGCATGTTCCGTCACCTAGGAGTACTTCCTGATTATCACATGCTGTTGCTGCGTTTGTGTCAGATGCGTTAATTAGTGCTTGTGCGTTTGCATCTATTGCTGCTTCTGTTGGAATGTATGGCGTTCCTTGTAAATCGCTGTATGCTCTTGTTGTTATTTGTGTCAGATTTGTTAATGTAATGTCATCTGCTACGTTTCCATCTGCCCATGGTGTCAGTGCATCCAGTTCTGCCCACAGGATTCCTGTTGTGTCAGATGTAGTCCATGGTGCGTCTGCGATTACTGTGTAGGTTAATCTGCCTGTGTTGTTAGTATCTGAAATCTTTACAAATACATTGTTTGCATCTGTTTGAGTGTAATAAGTTAGTGGGAGATATGCATTCAAATCAGATTGTTTCCAGTAATAATTACTTAAATTTGTATCAAATACTGACCATGAGGTTGACCAATTTGTGTCAGTTATTGAACCAGCAACAGAACCATTGTAATCAATTGTGACTGTGTCTCCTGAAATTGAAACATTAATGTCGTCAGAACCATAAATGTTTAATGTGTCAGGGAATGCGTTTGCAGAAGTTGACCCTGAATTGGAATTTATTGTAACCCATACACCATTTAATGCAGTTAAGTTAGAGTGTTGCGTGTTTGTTAAGTGATAATATTCTGCAGTTGTTCCGCCATCCATGCTCTGCAAATCATTATGGTTTCGGGTTTCGATGTCAGTTAAGTTACTCCCTGATTTATTTACAAATGTCCAAGTGATTGCATCTGCAGGAACTGAAATTGTTGTGAAGTTTGCATCTGTTCCGTAAATTGTTCTCCAAGTTTTTGTATCAGAACCTAAATCCCATGTGTTGTCAATTGAAGGAGTGTGATGTCCGTTAATGTCAATTCCCTGAACAGTTGCAGCATTGAAATCATTTACAATTACAATTGATTGTACGTAAAGAATTCCATCTTGGATTGTTGCACCATTACTTCCAAAGCCACCTGAAAAAGTTGTTGAGTTTGTAAAGTCCCAAGTTCCAGTTATTGTTTCACTTTCTGTTAAGCGCGGATACCATACATTTCCATCTGCTTGTTTAACAAAAAGTGAATTCACATCTGTTCTATTGTAATACCAAGTGTTTCCATCTGTTTGAAGAACATATAAATTATTTCCATCTGCTTCTGTAACAAATGCAGTATTAAAATCAGAATCCCAGCCAATGTCAGAAAGATTTGAACCAGTTTTTGAAACTTTTGACCAGGCAATTGCAGCATCTGATGCAATGTCTGCATTTGCAATTGTACCATCCATAATTGAATTTGTTCGTACTAGTCCGTGTGATGATTCAAATCTTTGTCTTTCATTTGCACCAAAATCTAAATCAGTTCCATCAACAGCTAAATCCATGTAGTAATGAGTTCCGTAGTTAAGGTCAAGTGTTGTATTATCTCCAAGCATTACATCAAAAATTCCATTTACAATTGACCCATCATAATCTGAAGCTGAATCATAAATTAGGTTTCCTGCAGTGGGATCATCATAAATGTAAACTCTTAAATTTCCGCTCACTATTGGGTTTCCAGTATCAGTAACCTGTCCGTGAAGTGCCATTAACTGCTGGATTGCGAATGCGGATGAAGTGAATGCAATAAGTAAAAACAGTACAAATACGGCTAACAATACCTTTTTCATCAACACCACTAACTATTTATGTAAGTGGATTTTGAAGCATTAGCTCCTCATCCCCCGTATTAATATTAGTTCTAATTTTATAATAGTTTCTATATAAGAATGAAAAAAGATAATGGGCTGTTTTTTGGATTTTTTAGAGCTTACCAGTTGCGGAGTACTTTCTGTGTGCGTATTTTCTGATTTTCAGACTGTTTCTTTTTGCGAAACCTGAGTGTGAGAATGATGACTGCTGCGAGAATTATAGGATAAACTGCAACCGGTATTTCGGGAATTTGAAATTTTGAAGCTGAAATTAAACCAGTTGCAGAACTCGAAAGAACTATTGATTTCAGAAACTGGTTGTTTTCAAGAGACGACTCTGCGAGTTCTAATTTCTGTTGAGCTTCGAGATTGAAATCTGAGTCTTCGAAAAGTTTTACTGCGGAATTGAAAGAAACAACAGCCTGTTCTTTGATTGAATCATAAGCATTGGTTATTTCAGACGAAAGTGCAGTTCTTTCTGAAAGCTTTGCATCAAGAACATCAGAAAACAATTCTGCTTGTGAAAGTGCTTCACTATATTTTTGCTGATTATGCAAACTTGAAAAATTATCAAACTTAGCTCTTAAATCAGTTGAGATTAGCGAATCTAATTTTAGTGAAAGTTTTTCTAATCTTTTTTGATTTATTGGCGGGATATACTGTGCAGAAATTAATTCTTCCTCGGAAACATCTTCAAAAAAAGAACTTAAAATTTCAATTTTGGTTTTTAATTCAGAAAATGATGCCAAAGAAAGTGCATCAATATTTGATTTTATTAGTTCAGATTTTGATTTTAGACCTGATGAAACTTCGGTTTCAAAATCTGAAAGCTCAGTATTTAATAAAGCCAGTTCCTGTTTCGCTCCAATGTAATTTTCAGATGAAATTAGTTCAGAAATTTTAGAATCAGAAAGTGATAGTTGGTCTTTTTTTGAATTAGTTAAGTCAGATAACTGATATTTTTCAGCAAGTTCAGATAAAAGAGAATATTTTTGGAATAATTCTGACTTTTCAGAAAGGAGAATAGCGGGTAGTTCAGGAGGTGATGACTCGGAAAGCAGTGACCTTATCTCAAAAAGAATTGTTATTGCAGAATCGTATTTTGATTCGGAAAATAGTTGTTCAGCAGTATTTAATTTTGAATAAATGGTTTGTTGGGTTTGGGACAAAGTGTTTGCATAGTCTGTAAAGCCAAATTCATTAAATTTTGAGACATAGTTTTTGAGAGTTTCAATTTCCAAGCTAATTGAATTTTTTAGAGAGGTGTATTGGAAGATTTTTTGTGCGGATTCTTGGTTTTTTGATTTCAACAAAGAGAGTTTTTCTGAAATTTGAGTTAATCTTTCAATTTTGGTTTTGTCCTGAAAAAAATTTTCTTCAAAATTGGAAAGTTCATTCAAAAGCGAATTAATCTCACTGGAAAGTTCTTGGTTTTCGGAATTTTTTAAAAGTGACAGAGCATTTTTTATTTTTTCTAAAAAATCAGTCCAGTATTGTGAACTGTCTTCAACAATAATGGTTAAGTGGAGTATGCCTAATTGGCCTGGTTTTATGGCTTGGATTGTTGCTTCAATATTTCCATTAGGCAGGGTCTTAAAATCAATGTGCTTGCCCTCCAGAGTGCTTAAATCTGCATTTTGGAGCAGTTTTGAGTCAGTATTTACTGGAAAACTAAGTGTGATTTTAGAAATTTCAAATGGCAGCTGATTTTTCACTTTTATTTCATATTCATAAAGTGAAGACAAATCATTTTTTTGGGATTTTGAAATTAGTTTGACTTCTTTTTGAATCGGATCTGCAACACTGAAATAAATTTGTGCTTTTTTTAAGGGATTTTCAAGGAAAAAGAAGACATTATTTTTTTCCATCCAGAAATTGACTTCTTTTTCAGAAGAGGTGACAAAAATATCGGAAATCTTGAATACGTCAGGCATTAAATTTGAGGTGATTTTGATTTTTGGGTGATTTGAGGTTGTTTCAAGGGAGATTGTTTTTTGAATTATTGCAGTCTGTTCTGAAACCACAAGTAATTCTGTTTTTTCAGAGGTTTGAATTAGTGATTTTGACAGAACTTCGAAAAAAGTGATTCCTTTCGGGATTTTTTGTAAATCCAATGTGATTTTGCTCTTTTCAGATTTTACATTCAGAACATTGGTTGATTTTGAAATCAGTTCTGAGAATTCAAGTGTGGTGGGCAATTGGAATTCAACAGGCGAATTAATTTCAAAGAACGGATTTTGCAGTATGATTTTTGTTCTTGTTTCGAATAATTCATTTGCATTTGGAATTGAGTCTGAAAAGGTTTCTAATTGGAAATTTTTTTGGATATATGAAATTGTGAAGGTTTTCAAATTGGATTCACAATCTGAAATTAATGAAAAAATATTTTCATTAAGTTCATTAATAACAGGCAGGATTTTTGAGAAGTTAGGTGCACTTTCCGGAAAATAACTTTCAATAGAATCGAATTGTTTTTGTAGTTGTTTTAGAGACGTGGTATTTGAAAACTCAGAGTAATGCGAATAAAGCGAGGTTAATTTTAAGAGATTTTGATTCGCAATAGAGTAATTTTCAGTTAATGATTTAAGTTTTTGATTTGAATTTAAAGATGAGTTTAGCGAATTTTTGATTGATTCACAGCTTGCTGTTACAGAATCAATATGAGAATATGGTTGTGGAATTGACTTAAATTTTTTGTATTGTGTGTAAAGATCATCTAAATCAAAATCTTCTGAAATTAGGAGTTTGTAACTTTCAAAAACTGAGTCAAGATAAGTTGTGCATTCAGTGAGTTTTAATTCCGTGTTTGTTTCGTAGTCTTCAAAATTTAATAATGCAATTTTGAAGTTTTCATAATCTTCAGAAATTGATTTGCAGTTTTTTAGTTTTTCATTTTTAGTTTGTTTTTTGAAAAGATTTATTTTATAATTTAATCTTGTTTTTAGATCAGTTATTTTTAAAATTAAGTTTGCTGGAATTTGTGTGGAAGATAATTCTGATTCAATAAGAGTGATTCTCTCATTACATAGGATGTGGAGGCCATCTAGAATTTCTGAATCCAAATAATTCAAATTTTCAATCAGGGAGCTTGTGCCTGTTAGAAGGGATTTTAGTTCAAGAGTTTCTTCACCAAGAGTTATTGAATTTAGATTCTTTGCATTCTGCAGTTCTGCATGTTTTGAACTGAGACGCAGGTATTCATCATATGCTAGAGATTTGGCGTCTGAGAAGTCTGAAATGGAATATTTTTGAGTTGATATTTCGCTGTTCTGACCAAGTAATGCATAAATTTCAGAAAAGAAATCAGCATCAAAATCTTGCATTTCGGAAAGAGAATTTACTTTTATTTCTATTTCTCCGAGATTTTTTTCTATTTTAGAATGAATTTGTGTGTTAGATTCAGTCAAATTTTGTCTGTAGGATTGCCCTTTAGAAATTAGTTCTGCAAATTTTTTAACAGATGAATTTTCGGTTCCCATAAAATCATTATAACTTTGGATGAATTCAAAGGAAGGATATGCTGAAAGAAGTGAAACCGCGGTTCTTGTTTTTGTTGCATCACTAAGGAATGAAAATGAAGAACTTATTGCAGTTTTAATCAAAGGAATGTAGAAGACAGTGTCGGGAATTTGGTCAAGTACTGATTTGTTGTATGTTTCAATGAAATCAATTGGAGTATATGAAGACGCAGTTATTTTCTGAAACCCTGTTGTTTGTGTTAGTGTTTCAAATTTTTCAATTTGCTGGAAATAGAATGACACATATGAATTTGTTTTTTCAGTTTCGAGAGTTGAAAGTTCATTTGTGTTTGTGTTGAGTAAAATGTAATAATCATACAATGGTTCTTCTTTGATTTCTTCTATTGATTCGTTTTCTAGATTTATTTTTTCGAGGAGAAGTATTGAGAAACTTTTTTTATGCACGTTATCAGATTCTTCGAATGCTTTTGTTAAATTGAAATTAAGTTCATTAAGTTGTGTTAAAATTTGTTCGTGATTTGAGTTTGATGAGCAGATTTCATTTATTTTTGAAATGTTATTCAGAGATTTGTTATAGTATAACCATGAAAGTGCAACATGGTTTTTGAAGTAATATAATTCTTGTGCTGTTGAAGAGGGAATGTTTTCTGTGTTGAAATGAAAGAATGATTCTTCTACTTTGGAAAAACAATCATTTTGAGTGGTGCATTTTGGAATGTATGCATAGCTTTTCGAAGTGAGGTCTATGCAAAGCAATCTTTCTTCAGTACTTAATTTGTCAATGCATCCGGAAACCAAAATCACAAATATGACTAAGGCTGCTAACGCTAGTCCAACTCTCCGCATTCCAACCAGTAATATGTGAACTGGAAATTCTTAAATATGTTTGTGGTTGGAAGTGTTATATTATACTTTAAATGTTTTTAAATTAGGATTTTTAGTGAATACGTCTTCCCAAGACGGGGTCTATATTGTGTGGGTTGTGAGGGGTAACATGAACCTTTGGCGGTATTGACTTCCTCGAATTTGGGCGTCTTTTTTTATTTGGAGAAAGCATCATATCTAACTTAATCGAATTCACAACGATGCCTCTGAAAGGAGCGATTTTTATCAGCTTCTTCTTTTCCAAAGACTTCATTAATGCTTTCACTTCATCCCCTGCAGAAAATGGTTTGATATAATCTATTTTTTGGTCTTTAGCAAGAGATAATAATTTTACAATCATTTCAATTGAACTACGTCGGGGGCCCTTTAGCCACATTACATTCCATGTTTTTTTTCCGCTTAGCCAACTCTTTTTTTCAGTCCATGAGATATATCCTATAGATTTCCCATTACGAATCAATTCCATTGTGTTGTGATCACCCCACTTGTGCCCAAACTTAAATTCAGTCATTCAAATCATTAAGATTGAGCTTTTTAAGTTAATATATTTTAGGGATGATAAATCACTCAAATATAAAGATTGTTTGTAGGTAATTTAAGTATGTCTAAAAAATTTTCCTTGGAAGATGCTCAGAAACTAGTGAAAGTTGCAAGGAAATCAATTGAATATACACTGGCAACTGGGCAGAAATATAAGGATGATATTCCTCGCAAATTCTTGGACAAACGTGGTGTTTTTGTTACTTTGGAGAAATTCCCTTCTGGGGAGTTAAGAGGTTGCATTGGTTTTCCTGAACCTGTAATGCCTTTGTGGTTAGGCGTTATTGAAGCTGCGAGTAGTGCTGCTTTTTCAGATACTCGATTTCAGCAAATTGATACGCATGAGCTGGATGAAATCACGATTGAAATTTCAGTTCTTACAGTTCCCGAAGAGATTACAGTTAGTAAAGGCAGGATTGCAAAACATATTGAAATTGGAAAAGACGGATTGATTATTAGAAAGGGTTATCAGTCGGGGTTGTTGCTTCCGCAAGTGGGGTTTGAATATAATTGGACACCCGAAGAGTTTCTTCAGCATACCTGCCAAAAAGCAGGTTTGAAATCCGAGGCATGGAAAGATGACGACACACAGATTTTTAAATTTCAGGCGCAGATATTCCATGAAGTTAAACCTAATGGGGAAATTGAGGAAGAGTAACTATGCTTGTTGAATTTATGCTTGATTTTGTTTTGGGAGTAATAGGCACATTGGGTTATGCCGGTGTTTTTGTGCTGATGTTTCTGGAAAGCACTATGGCGCCTGTTCCTTCTGAGTTAATTATGCCATTTGCGGGTTTTTTAGCTGCGGAGGGGGTATTTGATTTTTGGTTAGTTGTTGTGATTGCGACTTTAGGGAGTATGGGGGGATCATTACTTTCATATTGGATCGGAAAAGTAATTGAGCAGGAAACAATAATGAAAATTGGGAAGTTTTTATTCATTAGTAAGCATGATTTTGAGATTGCAAACAACTGGTTTGAGAAACATGGCAGTGTTACAATCTTTGTTTGCAGATTTGTGCCAGCAATTAGACATGTGATTTCCATTCCCGCGGGTTTTGCAGGCATGCAGAAAAGAAAGTTCGTTACTTTTACTCTTGCGGGTGCTTTTTTGTGGAATTTGACTCTTGCGTATTCAGGAGTTTTGCTGAAAGAGAACTGGGTGTTGGTTAGCGATTGGTTTTCAGTAATTGATATTGTGATTATTGTGGGTGTGCTTACGGTAATTGGTTTCTTTATTTGGAAAAGAATTAGTAAAAATTAGGCTGTTTCTCCAAAAATTTCCTGAAATTCTAATTCATATTGAGCAGAGAGCTCTTTACTTCTTAAAATCAAGAGATTTTCATCATTTTTTGTGTCTGCATTCTGGCTCCAGTTAAAACTGCCTGTTGCCACGATTTCAGAATCAATTATTGCGAATTTATTGTGCATTGAAGCAGGATTTGAATCAATTCTTGCGTCAATTCCGGCATTTACCAGCTTGTCGAACTCAGAATATTGAGAAATCTGGTCTTTCTCAAGCACTATTGAGACTTTTACCCCGCGTTCATGGGCTCTTACAAGTGCATCTCCCAAAGAATCCAGTGTGAATGAATATACTGCGGCATGGATTTGCGAATCTGCAGAATCTATCAGTGCTTCGAGCTCATTAGCGCAGGCATCCTCAGGGCATAAATAGACTGTTTCTGTCTGGATTTGGACAGCCACCGGTTTTGGGGTTAGACCAGTGAATTCACCCAGATTTTTGGACACTAATGAAACATCTGCCAGTGTGTTTGGGAAGTAATAACTCATTCCAAGAATCGCAACCACCAGAACTGCAACTATGAGGATTTTCATAAACAGTGAGGGGCCAAAGAGTTGTGGTCTTAATTTGAATTTACTTTTCATGAGTTAATATTTGTTCTAAGATGTTTAAATTCTTTTGGGTAAGGCACAAAAAAGGCTGTCTACATAACAGTTTTTTAGTGTTTTGACACTACTGAATTTACCTTGAATTGGCTAGGGCGTGGTAAATTTTAAATTAGAATTGGTAATTTGGAGTGGGGATTGTGGGTCTGACCATGATTAGATGCCAAATTAAGAGCTTAAAACACCTATTAATTAGGTTTTAAATAACACAAGGAATAGTTTATTGCTTAAAGAAAAAAAGTTTTTCCTTATAATATAATTGCCAAAATAGACCTAGACTAGGTCAAATAATGTGGATTTTATATACATAACACATTAGGAATGAATTTATTTCTTAAAAACTAATTGTTTTTCCCAGAAAAAATTGCTTTTTTGAGGGTTTTTTGCCTATAAACCCCTACCCTAGACAGTAAAAAATCAAAAAAACGTGAAAATGGTTTGGATTTACTAATAAAATCCATAAAAAAGGTTCAATTTATCAACTAAAAACCCTATTTTTGGTTTATTTTTCATTTTGGGTCTAAATTAAGCCCTAAGTTTCCAAAACAGGCAAAATTAGCAATTTAAATTTTAAAACACACATTTTCTTGGACAGAATTTTTCAAATCACACTATTTTTTTGGAGAAGATGACTCCAGAAGGCCATATTTTGAATAGGGCTAGGGAGGAGAAGATCTGTTGCATAGGGGTTTTTGGGGATACTTGGGAGTATGAGCGAATTCACACTTTTTTGGACAAAATTTCAGAAAATTACTAGATTTCACAAATGGTAAGAAACATAATTACTATATTGGTGGGTAATTTCAAAATTCAACTTATACATAATATGCCTAAATACGTATACATAACCTACTACATAATTAAAAATCAGCCAAATAATGAATATACATAACAATAAACCAATCAACAACTACTGCCCGCCACTTAACTGCCCACTAGCAAAAGAAAAACTCGCTAACCAAAAAGTACTTAAAGCTCATGAACTAAGATTATGTCTATATGAGTCTATTTTATAATTTTTTCAAAGGAATTATTGATGGCATCCCTGTTCTGTTGAGGAAGATTGGTTCAGTTCTGATTATGTTCTTCTTTATTGGGGCCTTATTTGGATATTATCTATCTATGACTCAAACAAGTGTTTTTTACTTTTTGCTTATGGGGCTTGCAATCCCTGTGATGTGGCGTGACTTGGATCAGGGAATCCTGTTATTCATCTTAGTGCTGATACTCCCATGGGTTTTCCCAGGAATTATTTAATAATTGGTTGCACATTGCTTATAGCATGGATTATTTTACTATTTTGAAAGCAATAGCTACTCTTCTTGTTATTGTGCTTGTTATTTCATTCATACTATTTCTATTTATGTGGATTGACTGGCTTTCTTTTGCAGTGATAATGGGTGTCACTGGTGTTTTTTCATTCTTCATACTCCCTAAACTTGCAAGTGACGAAGTTAGAAAAAAGAGATATTGAAAAGCAGTATTGTGAGTCATTATTTATTAATTTCAACGCTCTTATTAATTGGAATGAGCGTAAAGAAGCAAGTGAAGAAGAACGTAAAGAAGAAAGCTGTGAAAAAGAGCTTAGAGAAGAACCAGAAGAAGCAAGCCGTGAAAAAGAAAGTAAAGAGTGGCTTGAAGAAGAAATTAAAGATTGGATTTTTTGATTTTACAGGCTGTGAAGGCTGTCAAATCGAGATTCTTGCACAGAATTACGAATTCTTTAAACTTCTTGATGATATTGAGATTGTTTCAATGAGATTGCTTAAAAGCACTAAAAAAAGCCCTAAAATGGATGTTGCATTTGTAGAGGGTGCAATTTCAAGCAAAAAAGAACTCCCCAAACTGAAGGAAATCAGAAAACAGGCAAAAAAAGTGATTTCAATAGGGAGCTGTGCAACAACTGGCGGCTATCCAAAAATGAGAAATGATATTTCCCCGCAACTCAAAGAAAAAATTAAGCCAATGATTGAAAAATTTAAACAAATTGATGTAAAACCAATTCATGAGCACATCAAAGTTGAACATTTATTGCATGGCTGCCCTCCAAAAGGAGAAGAATTCATTAAACTTGTAAGAAAACTCGTAAATAACGAATCATTAGGTGATTGAATGCATTCAGGAGACATAACACTTGAGAATATTTCAAAAATAGAAGGGCATGCAAACCTGAATATTAAAATCAGAAACAAAAAGGTTGAGACTGTTAAACTGCAAATTTCAGAAAGTAAGCGGTATTTTCAGGATATTGTGGTTGGGAAGTCATTCATGATTGCTCCGAGTATTCTTTCAAGGATTTGCGGTACCTGCAGTGTTGCACATCTTTTAACAGCAATAGAAGCAGTTGAACGCGCTGCACATTTTAAAGCATCTGAACAAACAATCAGAATGCGAAAATTACTGCAAAACGCAATGCAAATAAGAGATCATGCATTACATTTGTATTTTTTCTCTTTGCCGGATTATTTGGGAGTTGAAAGTGCACTTGATTTCAAAGGAAAATACCACAAACACCTTCATAATGCACTGGATTTGAAAAAAGCAGGGAATGATTTATGCACTTTGATAGGCGGGGGTTCAGTACATCCTGCATTTGTAAGTGTTGGTGGCTTTCTGAGATTTCCAGAGGATAAAAAAGTTAAAGAAATGTTAATATATTTGAAGCAGATACGGCCTGTGGCTGTGGAAACAATTAATTTGTTTGCATCATACAAAGAACCTTTTGAACGCCCAACTTGTTTTGTGGGGATGGTTAATGAGGATTATAATTTCTTAGACGGGGAAATCAGAGATACTTGCGGAATGTGCGTTCCGGAAACAACCTATGGTTCACACTTTAGAAAATTCGGTGTCTCATACTCCACTGCAAACGGGTTTAAACACAATGACAGAGAATACATGGTTGGTGCACTCGCAAGAATTAATTTGAATATGAAAAATTTGCACAAA
The DNA here is from genome assembly GCA_043808155.1 of Candidatus Iainarchaeum sp. GTDB lineage: Archaea > Iainarchaeota > Iainarchaeia > Iainarchaeales > JAZDFD01 > JAZDFD01. Next base: position 40,614 of record JAZDFD010000016.1, on the reverse strand, counting down.
AAAACTCAGAAAGACTCCACAAATGCATTAAAATTATTCCCTTCAATTTCACCGTTTAGAAACAATTTAGCGCAGGCAATTGAGATTTTGCATTGTATTGATTATTCAATTGATTTATTGAATGCAGGATTTGTGAATGAATCAATCCCTAAATTAGAAATTAAAGATGAGGTTGGGTATGGTGTAACAGAAGCGCCGCGCGGTACATTATACCATGAAATGCATTTTGATAACAACGGGAATGTAACAAAAGAGATTGTTGTTATTCCAACAGCACAAAATGTTTTCAATATTGAACAGGACATTAGACAATTAATTCCAACAATACTGCATAAAAAGAAAAAAGAAATCAATTTAGAACTTGAAAAGCTTATTAGGGCTTATGATCCCTGTATGAGCTGTGCAACACACTTTTTGAAAGTTAAATGGAGTTAAATTTCGTTTCAGAACGATTTGAAGATTTTAAGTTTCAAATGGAGTTGAGTTTTTCTTTTATTTCAGTGAGTGCTTGTTTTTCAGAATAATTCATTGGAATTGCGATTATTTTCACGGATTTTATTTTCCCTAATTTCTTCAGAAGTTTCAAATTAAAACCCAGGTCAAAATCGTGCATTGAGTAAATTTTATTCTGCTCCAGCATCTTCAAATCAGTTATTATTTCAACTTTTTTTATATTTGCTGCAACATCTAAAATCAGAAGATTTTCACCGTATTCTTCTAAATTGTCCAAAGAATCTGTTTTTATAAATCTGAATTTTTCATTTACTTCAGGACGTGTGCTGAGTTTGTCTGCGATTTTCAGAGCCAGTGCATCTTCAGTTACTAAAGGATTTCCAAAAACTAGTATGGTTTTCATTGCTAAAACATTGGCTAAAGCTTTTAATAAAGTTCACTTCTATTTGTTTGCATGAGTCAAAATAAGGGGCTTATTTTAGTTTTAATAACTGCCTTAGTTTCAGGAATGTCTATTTTCATTAATAAATTCGGGGTTTCAGAGATGAATCCTTTTGTTTTTGCTACAATGAAAAATCTAGTTGTGGGTGTATTTTTAATTTCATTAATTTTTCTTCTGAAAGAATGGCGTAAGTTGGTAGCCATGAGCAAGGCTCAATGGATTAAACTAATGGCGATTGGATTAATTGGCGGGAGCATTCCCTTTTTGCTTTACTTTTATGCTTTGAATATGACGTCTGCAATAAATGCGGGATTCATTCACAAGTCAATGTTTCTCTTCATCGGGTTGTTCGCATTTGTACTTTTGAAAGAGAAAATGGGTAAGAATTTCTTAATTGGTGCGTGTTTGCTATTTGCAGGGAATTTAATTTTATTTTCAGATATTTCTGAATTTGGTTTTGCAGAGATTTTAATTTTTATTGCAATTTTATTCTGGGCAGGGGAAAATGTTCTGAGTAAGCATGTATTGACGGAGCTTAAAGCAACACAAGTTGCATTTGGAAGGATGTTTTTTGGCTCTTTGTTTATGATTGGTTTTTTGATTGTTACAAATCAGTTTAATTTGATTTTTGAATTAGGAACTATGCAGATTCAGTGGGTTCTTTTAACATCTGCTTTGCTGTTTTTGTATGTTATTTCATGGTATTCAGGTTTGAAATATATTGATGTTTCAAAAGCAGCAGTAATTTTACTTTTAGGGCAACCAATTACTGCATTACTTTCTTTTGCATTTTTGGGAACTGGAATTACAATAATACAGGCAGCTGGATTTTTACTTCTTTTAGTTGGTGTTCTTTTAGTTCTGGGAATTTCACAATTTATTTCATTGATAAAAATGCCAGTGAAATTACTTGCACGTGAAAAATAATGGATAATATTGAGTTTTTGTCCCGCTATTCATTCATGCCAAATAAACTTGGTTACTGCGGACCCTCAAATATAAGTGATTTGATTCAGGAGTACATTTCAGGAAAAGATTCTTTTGTTGGTGAGCAGATTTTAAATTCACTTTCAAAGTTTGAAGCATTGGGCGCATATCTGAGATTGATTGCTGAAAAGAATGAAATGCATTGGTTTGATTACAGAGTTGCAGAAGCTTACTGGATTGGGAATGAATTATTGGAAAATGTTTATGCGAAAGATATTAGAAATTTGATTTTAAATAAGTTTTCAAAACCTGAATTTTTAGGATCTGAGATTTCAGCAAAATTAGTTGAAAAAGTTCCTGAAAATGTAACGGCACACCATTCATTTCATGTGTTTAACATTAACTCATTAACAAAAAAGGTACCGACTGTAATAGAAAATCTGGACAAATGCAAAATCTCATGGGGTGAGGTTTTGAGGGGTAGAGCAAACACACTAGAAATTTCATACACTCCAATAGTTTTAGAAAATGAAAAATTTGTGTTTGGAAATGATACTAAAAAGCAAATTCGCAACTATTTTGGTGATGAAATTGTTCAGGGAGATATGATTTCTTTTCACTGGGAGTCATTTTGCGAGAAATTAAACACAAAAAAATTAGAAACTCTGAAAAAAGTCACAATAAACAATTTAGAAGCGATTAATTAATTCTCTTTTAGCAATTATAGCAATTAATTAGATTATAGCAATAATTAGTTTTCTTTTAGCACTTAATTAATTCGTTTCTTAGCTTTTGCAAGGATTTTTTTTCTTTCTTTTGCTTCTTTTTTGTTTACTTTCTCAATTGCAATTCCCTGCTGTACAATTACAAAGTCGCCTGGTTTAGCATTAGTTAAATTCAGGGCTTTTTTCTTTTCCCCTGCGAAATCCACAATTAGTTCTTTTTCAGTTACTGCAATAACTTCACAAGTAAGAGCAAGGCACATACTAATGTAAGTGCCTAACAAGAATAAAACAGTTTGGAATTACAAAACAGTCAGATTGCCCTTTCTACCAGTACTAACCTGCAAATTGCCCTGATAGTCAGAACACCAGCCACCTTCAATCTTTATTTTATTTCCTTCTTCAACCTGGTCAATCTGCTCGTTCCAGAGTGTTATGCTAACTTCGCCAGTACTATCTTTACCAGCTGCGCTGCAAACTCTTCCTGACCCTCTGTCATTTGTAAATTCTCTTGGTTCTGCCTTTGAAACAATTTCCAAAGTAATTTCATCAACTTCGGCTCGTGCCTTTAAATCTTTTACCTTCAATAAATCACCTTTTTCATAATTAATAGATTATTTATTATACTATCATACTAAACTCTTTAAAATGCTTGCAGAGTAGATTTCCTCTAAAATCATCTTGTTTTATTTTTTCCTGCCTCTCCAGAGCGTTCGCTTTTCAGGATTGGTTGCACCAGCTGTTTTGTTCATATTGAGCAAGTGTTGATATTGCCAATCTCGTTCCTTGCTAGTGGCATCACTGGAGTCGGTTGCATCACGAACAGCAGTGGCTGCGTAAACAGCAGCGCCGATGGCATGAGTAGGCACATGTGCAGTCGCCAAAGCCTGACCAGTAGCACGGGCAGCAGAGCGAGCTGCATCATCATTTTCTTTCACTTCACGGGCTGCTGCATGAGCTGAAAGTGACGCTCCACGTATATCTGCCATTTTAAACACACCATCCTGGACCCATGTGCAGAGTGCGTCTATGGCTTTTCGTGGGCGATTATCTTCGGGATATTTTTCTTCAAAATAATGTAATACTCGCTCAGCACAGTCAGCTGCCCAGATACCTAATGTTTTGTGGTCACTTTTGCTCACAAGCTCTGCAATTGGTTTATCCAAATCAATTCGTACTAGCTTTGGTCTTTTCACTTTTTTTTGTTTAACTAGTGCTGGCATTCAGATGATAACAAGCGAAACAATAAATAATGTTTTGAGTCACATTAAAGCTATGGGCGTAGTTAGAGAATTTGGGAATATTTTCATGTCCAGTTTCTGGGCAGTTATAAGCGGATTTGTTTTCTTTATTATTGGGACAGTAGCTGCTGCTTTTGTGCTTTCTGGCTTTTTTGGACTTGATCCAGTGAAGATTATTCTGACAATATTAGTGGTTGTTCTGAGCATTCTTTTCGGGTTGTTCTTTGGGAGTTTCATGGGAAAAATGATTTTCAAATTCAGAAGAAAGAGAACCAGACCTAACCCGGATTCTGACTTTGGTTATGCAACAATCAGAGTTAGTGAAGCAGAAAAATATCGCTGATTAGACAACTACAGATTAGGGAATTATTGCTTAGGAAATTTCCAAATAATAAGAATTTCTTTAAATATACTTAATCTGATTATTATTTCATCCACAAAGGGAGGTGCAAAAATGAAGGCACTAATAATTGGAATATTAGCATTTGCATTGATTTTCAGTGGCTGTGTTCAGACACCGGATAACCAAATAGTTGGCGGAGACAAGGATGAACATGGTTGCATTGGAAGCGCGGGTTATTCTTGGTGCGAAGCTAAGCAGAAATGTCTGAGAACATGGGAAGAACCATGTGAAACTCAGGAAATAACAAATTTTGATGAATGCGCTGCAGCAGGAAACCCTGTAATGGAGAGTTATCCACGGCAGTGCAGAGATCCTGTTTCTGGAAATTCATTTACAGAAGTAATTGAAATGTCAGAAGAATTCTGCAATGGTTTTGGCGGACATTGGAATGAATGTTCAAGTAAATGCGGAATTGATAATCAGGGAAGATTTGATATTGCATGCCCAACTGTTTGCGCAGAACTTTGCGAATGCGGCGGAATTGCAGGCTTTGGATGCCCCGGAGGATATACTTGTAAAATGCCTTCAGGAATAGCAGATGCTTTGGGATATTGTGTTCCAGCGGGTGAAATGCATGAAATTGAACATTTAAGTGAATCTAGCGCGATAGAAATTGCGGAAGCCAGCGAATGCATAGCAGAGGGAACTTTAACAGATGAAATTTCATATAATGAAGTCACAAAAACATGGTGGATTAATTTAAATCTGGAAAAAGAAGGCTGTAACCCTGCTTGTGTTGTAAGTGAAGAAACAGGAACCGCAGAAATTAACTGGCGATGCACTGGGTTGATTGTGGAATAAGATTTTCCAAATCAAAAAAGTCTTTTATTCGTTTAATTACCATTAAAGAATAATGTATTTTTCCATTATTAAGTTATTGCAAATAAACTCACAATTTGTTGGACACTTTTTTATCAAACACACAAATTGTTGGACAAAAATTCACAATAATAACACGTTTAGAACGAATAACAAAACATATTTAAAGTTCTAAAACACATTAATATTGTGAAGATAAATGACTCGTTTTATAAATAGACGTTGTAGACAACGCGGCACTATTGTCGAACTTAGAAATGGTGGCAAAGGAATTTTGATACCTTGGGGAGATTTTAGATGGTTTGAACACGTGGAACCACTTAAACGTGTGGTAAATGGACTTAGTAGTTTACAAAAAAGACAAGCTAGCGGAGAAGACATGCGAAAGGAAATACTTAAGAAGAAAAATGAGCTTAAGATATTAGAGACGAGATCAAGGCACGAACTTACTAAAAATATGGAATTTTTATTAAAATCGGATCTTACAAAAGAACATTATGAGTTACATAAAGAAAAGAGATTTTTAAAGCCAAATGAAATACACAAAAATATAGGTAATTTTATCCGTGATCAAGATGAGCTTAGCGAGCCTGGGCATATTCTATTTAGAGAAAGAAGAAAGGATGCAACATCCTCAGATGTTCATAAAAAACCTTTAGGCAAAGACAGAATCGAATCTGCTAGAGCCAGACCTGAAAAAAGCAATTGATTTATTAAATCTGTAAAAAGGATATAAAAAAGTTAAAAACCTTCAAAATGCGATAAAGAATATACATAACAAACAACTCTACTTCTCTTCAAATATCGCACTCAGTCATCTGACCAACTAACCCCCACGCATCCACTTGAAATGGCAGTATTGGCATAAAAATGCTTCAAAAAACAGCCCAAATGCGATATAATCTATCTTATACCGCAAAATTCCTTCGTGGATTTTCACAAAACCTTAAAAAATGCACTTTTTCTAAAACAGCCCCTAGAGGCGTATTCTGGACATTTTGAGAAGTGGTGTGGAATAATCAAAAGTGGCGTGAAATGGCGAGAATAATGTTATGTAGAAGACAGAGGAATTGTGCTATTTCTGCAGTTCTTCCAAAACAGAGTTTATTGAGAATGTGATTTTGTCAGTGCACGAACATTGCTTTCTAATCACACGACAGCAACTCGCGCCAAACTTTTCCGTGAACTTGCCATACAATGTTTTTGCCAATTTTGAATCTGGTTCTTTGTAAATCGCACAGAAGGAAATTGAGGCAGAAAGGCTGCCGCAGATACAGCCTGAATAGTAGCCAGAACCCATGATTTTAGCCATTTTCAGTATTTGCGGAGATAGCTCAAAATTAAGCTCATTTGAAAGTACCATAAATACGCATTCAGCGCAGTTATAGCCCTTTTTCCAGAGCTCATTCACAGTACCGTCAATATCCATTAAAATATCATAAAACAGAAGGAATTTAAGGTTATTTGAGGTGTTTGTTATGTATAAGATTAGTATACATAACTATCGAACCATAATTAAATTAAGAGTAGTGCAATAATTGTAATGGTGATTTTATGATAATAAGTAGATGTCCGATGGAAAGGTCCGCTAAACACTGTAAACTTGCACTAAATCATGCAACAGAATATGCAAGCAAAGCGCACATTGCAGAACTGCCTCAACATAATGATTCTCATAGTGCTGCAATACATTACAGGGCAAGTGGCGAATTGCTACATGATGTTTGGTTTGCAAGAGGGGGTCATCAGACTAATTTAGAGTTGCTTAAAGAGTCTGCTGAACATTTTAGAAAATCAGGTTTGCATTACATGAAAATAGGGGATTACCCATCAGCTTTGAAAATGTTTAGAAACAGTTCAGAAATGGCAGAACATCATATTTTATTGTATGAAAGTCCAAAAGCAAAAAAAGATAGGATGTATGAGTTGCACATTGAAGTTGCGGAAACTTTAGCAGATCTTGCAATAGCACAAAAAGCTTGCAATTTTCCTTTTGAGGACAATTTTGAAAAAATTAAACAGTATTTAGGAAAAGCTGCAGAATACTCTGAAAAACCTATGGAAAGCAAAATTGATAAACTTGCAGCTAAACAACTGGAATTGGAACATAAAATTAAGGAATGGAAAAATAGTGTCCAATAATTTGTGTATTTATTTTATCATTCTCATGCCCTGTGAGAAATAGTATTTTGCTTCATCTATTGTTCTGATTGATGCAATCATTTTGGCAATGTAAGATGGTCTTATATAAAAATCATGATAACCTTTTGAAAAAAGGGCTTTTAGTTCTTCTTCAGTATAATTTGGATTTTTAATAAGCATTCTGGGGACTTTAAGATTATATTTATTCCAATCTTTTGAAACAAGCAAATTATTTTTTTCACAATAATCATAAAGATGTGTACCAGGAAAAGGAGTCACTATAGAAAATCCAATACTGTGGAAATTCAAACTCTTTGCAAGTTCAATACTTTGCAATATTTCTTCTTTTGTTTCAGTTGGATAACCCATCATAAAAAATCCCTGTACATTAAAACCGCCAACTTTGTCAACTAATGTCATCATTTTTTTAATATCTTCAATAGTAATTCCTTTTTCTGTAAGATCAAGAATTCTTTGTGAACCAAACTCAATTCCAAAGTAAAGTCCTACGCAGCCAGCTTCTTTTAACTTTTCAAGCATTTTTTCATCTACGCCTTTTACTCTCAATTCAATTGCCCATTTCAAATTATAATCTCTGTCAATCATCCCATTACAGATGTCCATAACACGGTCAGGTCTAACACTAAATGTGTCATCATAAAAATGCAAATATTTTATTTTGAGAGTTTCAACCATTTGATCTAATTCTTTTAACACGTAATCTGCAGAATGAAATGTTACTTTTCTTTTCCATAATTCTGCTGAAGCACAATAATTACATGAAAAGGGGCAGCCCCTTGAAGTTATCATACTCCCAAATGGTTTTCCTCCGACTTTTATCAAACCAGGAGAACTGTAAAGTTCATTTGGTAGTAAATGTCTCGCTGGAAATGGTAATTTATCCAAATCGATTATTCTATCTGCAAAACCATTATCAAACACTTTACCCCCGGATTTGTAAACAAGTCCTTTAACACCGCCAAGTGGCATTTTTTTATCAAGAGCGTTTACTAGTTGAGGGAAAACGTACTCCCCTTCTCCTCTAATAACAAAATCAATAGTTTTTTCCTGAATAAGTTCATCTGCTTTAAAATAAGCATGAACCCCGCCAATAACAATTTTTATGTTTGGAAAGGATTCTTTCAGTCTTTTTGTAAGTTCTACACAAATTTTTGCAGTAGGTGTTATACATCCCAGACCGATAATAGTAGGGTTAAATTCCCGAACTTTGTCAAGTATTTCAGGTAATGTAGATTGTAAAGAATTTGCATCAAGAAGGTCCACAGGAATGTTATTCTGTTCCAGAGATGCAGCTACATATGCTAAACCAAGATTAGGTGCGACTACAGGTGCACTTACAACATCATCTGCAACCATCAAAATTTTATAAGTTGGATAAATTAGCAATACTCTTTGATTCAAAAAAAATCACTAAATAATCATTAGGAGGTATCCTTAAAATTCTATTGACAGACATGTGAAAAAAATGTAATTTTGTAATGGAATTTGAATCCGTCCAAGAAAGCGTGTGAAAATAAGGTATACATAACATATATATACTGGTTAGATGCAAATTTGATATGGGAGAAGGAACTAAACCTAGTAAATTTAAAGGACAGATTGATTCATCTAAGGGTCAAATTGCAGGTTCAGACGGACAGATTAATTCTTCTAAAGGATCCATTGATTCATCTAAGGGTCAAATTGCAGGTTCAAAAGGTCAAATAGATAAGAAAAAAGAGTCCATTGATTCAGGACAAGGACTTGTTTCATCATTTTTACTTCTCGCACTCGCATTGACCATGATTGGGGTTCTTGTGTTTGCTCTTAATTTGAATGCGCAGGCAAATGATTCACAAATAACAGGATTATTTTCTGGAGAATATCTTTCTATTGACAATTTTGCTTCAAATAAAAATTCAGAAAATACTGGAAACCAAAATATCACAAATAATAAAATCACATTAGAACCCGTAAAAGCAGAAGCAATCCAGGATCAGGACGGAACAGGAACTAAAGAATTTGATGTTTTAGATGATGTTTCTGAATTAGATGACATTTTCGCACCAAACTGCTCAAGCAAAGAACCATGCGGAACCGTCCCAAGAGAATATTTCTTAACGTCAACATCAGGCAAATATTTTGATTCATTAGCACTTGAATTTGATACTTCAGAGTATGATTCGGATAATTATGATGCAACTCTCAGATTATTTGTAAAACAAGGCGCATACAGAAAGGACAACAGATATCACTATGATTTGTATTATTTCTATAAAGACAATTCAATCTGCAAAGACACAACCATACCTTCTGAATGCAAATCTGCAGAGGAAATTGAAAAAGATTTTGAAGGCTGGCTTGAAATTCCATTAAAAGACGACTGGGAACGGGGAAACTTTACAGTACGATTATGGAATGTACTAATTGACAAAGCAGAGCTTTATTTGGAAGAGAAATAAATGAATTATTCCTCAACCATTAAAGACATATTTCTTATTTTTTCATTTTTAACGTTATCAAACGAAATATAATGATCTAAAAGAGTAACTTTCACATTGTGTTCACCATAATTAAGATGTGGTTTGGGGTGTAACTCATAATAGAATCGTTTGGTTTCACCTGGCTTTAATGAAGACAGTCTTTCAACAGTATCTGTTTTGAACCCGCCCTTTTCAAAACTGATATCTTTGCTTAAATTAATGTACAATGAAACCATTTTGTTTTCAGCTTCGTCATTTGAAACCTCAACATATAACTGTACTGGTGTCCTTCTTGAAAGTTTCATTCTTAAAGGTGTGAAATTTGACATAACCTTGACCATATTATCCACGCTCCCCGAAATTTATTTCGTAATATTTATTTTCATGCAATTGTTTCTAAAAACCTTTCCTGAAATTTAAGCAAACATAACTAATTAATCAAAACCTAATGGACACTAAAAACAATTATATACTACTTTGCAAATAATATATGTCCAAAGGAAAAAAAGTGTTTCCTAAATATTAGTAGAAGTATTATGTAGAAGAGATGATCAAATGCCAAAAGTTTCATTTCCAGAATCAGAACTTGTAAGAAATACATTTACTATTAGAAAAATGGATCTTCCCCCCTCTGTACAGATGACTAAGCGTTCAATGCTGAGATGGTTTGCGCTTTCGTTTGGGCTTATTTCGGAACAGGAATCAAGAGCAACTGTGCTGGACGTACTTGATGGTTTATTTTATTTCTTGCTTACAAAACAGCACAATCCCACAACTAAGGAAATCCAGACATTTGTGCTTGATAAAACCAACAAAAATATCTCAGAAAAACTCACACGCTATCATTTGAACAGACTGATGAATGTGAATCTGATTCTAAGAAAAAGGAACAGATACTACCTGAACAACAACCCAACAACAGAACCAAATAATTTGAAAGAAAGTTTTTCCCACTGGGTTAAAACACCGATTAATGAATCACTCAATTCAATTGAAGAAGTGATGATTAAACTTTCAGAAAACTATAAACAAAGAGAAGCATAGCTGATTAACGTGTATGCGATAATTGTTTCCACAGTAGATACTGCAGGTCTTGCAATAAAAAAACAGCTTTTGGGCAACTTTGATTTTAAAGAAACTGACAAACAGTACAAGAATAATGAAATTTACACTTTTGAAAATTTCAACCTTTACACAATAAATGATTTGCAGATTTACGCAGACTATTTGGATGAATTGGGAGAAGAAATTTTAATTTTCGCATCGCGCCATTCTTCTGAGAAAGGTACACCATCATTAACTACACACTGCATTGGTAACTGGGGAAATACTGCTGAAATGGGCGGGAAACCAAGAACATTAGTTCCCGCAGTGCCTTCTCTTGTGAAAAATTATTTAGTGGGATTGCAGAAACAAAAAGAAAAAAATTCACTTAATTACGAAGTGATTGCAGAGGTAACACACCACGGAGCATTTCTTACAAAACCATCAATTTACATTGAGGTGGGGAGTTCTGAAACCGAGTGGACAGATGAAAACGCAGCACTTGCAATTGCAGAAACAATTATGCATGAAACTAATATACTTGAAACTAATATTCACGAAACAAAAATAGGAAATTACAAAACTGCAATTGGGATTGGCGGACCGCATTACCATAAAGAATTTACAAAACTAATGCTGAAAACAAATTATGCGATAGGACATATTTGCCCAAAATATGCACTTGAAAATTTTGATGAAGTGATGTTACAAAAAGCAATCAAGTCTAGTTTAGAGCCTGTCCAGGAAATCGTGTTGGATTACAAAGGCTTAGGAACTGAAAAAGAAAGAATTATGCGAATAGTGGAAGAATGCAAACTTCCGGTAAAAAGAATACGTCAAATATCTGAATAGTGGAATGGTGTGACTTCCGTTAAAAAGAATACCCTCAGACCCATTAAAGAGCAAATATAAAAGATGATGACTCAAAAGTATATTGTGGTTTAATTGAAAGTTAAGGACTCAGTTGAGAAGCATTTTGAACACAGAAGTAATCATTATTCAAAACGTGAAGCAGAATTAAATGAAGAGAAACTTAATCCGTTTCTGCCCTTTTTAGAAACTGCATTTAAAGGAAATGAACGCGTGCTTGACGTAGGCTGTGGCTCAGGCTATCTTTTAGGAAGTATAAAAAAAAGATATCCCAAAACAAAACTTTACGGAATTGATTTAACTGAAAAATTAATAAATGAAGCAAAAAAAAGACAAAACCCGGAGATTAATTTTCAGAAGGGCGATGTGTTGAATCTGCCATTTGAAAATAATTCTTTTGATGTCGTGATTTTCAAAGACCTTCTGCATCACATTGTAAGAGACACGCAAGAGGACTCAAAGAAGGTTGCAGTTAAAGCACTAAAAGAAATTAAACGCGTTGCTAAACCAAAAGCGTATTTGATGTTTTATGAGGAAGTAATGGGTTCAAAATTCACTTCAAAATTAATCTTCAACGTAACAAAAATCTGTTTCAAATGGAACATAAGTATTCCTTTCCTTTATGTGCACAAATATATAATTGTATCATTCCTAACAGAAAAAGAACTTGAAGAAATGCTTTCAGGCATTGGTGCAAAATTTATTGAAAAAAAAGACAGAAAACTTCATCTCAGATGGAAATACAAAATCAACCTTATTCTGCCAATAATGCTGAGAAATGCAAAAAATCTGCTCAGAGTATATCGATTTGAATGATTTTGAGATTTGCACCACTTATAGAGAATGCAGCAATTTTGAGAATTGTACCAAACTTCTTTTAATAATCCGAATATATAATATATATTAAGTGGCAAATAAATTGCTTGTTTGAGTTTTGAAAGGTGTGCTTTTTTGAATATATGTTTTGTTACACGTGGTTTTCCTCCTGAAGTTGGAGGCGTACCCTCAGTAGTTTTTTACACAGGTAAGGAACTTGTTAAACGCGGACACAACATATCTGTTGTCACATTAAACACTACAAAAAGCAAATCTTTTGAGGTAATAGACGGAATGAATGTTTACAGAGCAAATGCACCTTTTTTCAATCCTCATAAAAACAATGTTATTACATGGGTAATCGCAGGCATTTTAGGAGCACTAACTCTCAGTTATGTTTCATTTAAACACAAAGTAAAAATTGTGCATGCAATGGATCTTTCTTTTGGTGCAGTCACATGTTTATTATCCCGACCATTATTACTAAGAAAAAAATTTCTTTTACGTTACTGCGGAGACTTAGCATATGAAATTGCAACACGGTCAAAAATAAAAGGTTTTTCAGCAGAGCAGGGAATTGAAGAAAGCTGGAAATTAAATTCTGCAAGTATAAAACTAGCACTCAAAATTCAAAAACTTTACTTTAAAATTTTCCATTTAATTCTTCCAACAACAAAACACGGTAAATCATTACTAATAAAACAAAAAGTAAATGAAAAAAAAATATTCAAAACACATTACGGGGTTGACGCAGAAAAATTCAAACCCACTACAAAAAAACAAAAGCAGATTAAACAAATTGTAAGCGGTGGAAGATTTGAGAAATGGAAAAAGTTTGATGATATAATCAATGCAATGAGTATTTTACAGAAAAAAGGAATTGATACAGAATTTTCACTGGCAGGTGATGGTGCAGAAGAAAAAAACCTGAAAAAACTTGCAAAAAAACTAGGCCTTGAAAAAAAAGTACATTTTGAAGGAAATGTTTCACATGAAAAACTTTCCAAAATGATGTCAGACTCAGATGTTTTTGTGTCAGCTTCAGCCCCAAATTTAGGGATTTCAAATATAGTTCTTGAGGCAATGGCTTCAGGAAAAGCAGTCATATCTTCAGATATTCCAGGTGCATTTGAAGCCATAAAAAACAATGAAAATGGAATAATTTACAAAACAGGAGATGTGAAGGAACTTTCAGCAGCGCTTGAGAAAATACTAACAAAAGACGATTTTAGAAAGAAATTAGAACAGAATGCCAGAAAAACAATAACTGAAAAATTCACATATGCAAAAGTAGCAGATGATTTTTTAGAAGCCTATAAAATAGCTTCTAAAGCCTAAAAAACATTTAAAAGAGGTTTATAGCACATTTGAGTTGTTAGCATGAAAACAGTAAGATTTGGATTGATTGGCTGCGGAAAAATCAGCAAAAAGCACATTACAGCCATAAAAAATACTCAAAATGCGGAACTCACAGCAGTTTGCGACCTGAAAAAAGAACTGGCAGAAAAAACAGGAAAAGAGAACAATGTACCATGGTTTGCATCATACAAAGAAATGCTGGAAAAAGCAGATATTGATGCAGTAAGTATAATTACACCAAGCGGACTGCACTGGGAACCTGCAGTAGACTCTGCAAATGCAGGAAAACACGTTGTTGTTGAAAAACCAATGGCCCTGACATTAAAAGATGCAGACAAAGTAATAGCGGCCTGTAAAAAAAATAATGTCAAACTTTTTGAAGTTAAACAAAACAGATTTAACAAACCAATTGTAAAACTTAAAGAAGCAATAGATTCGGGTAAATTCAAAAAATTTGTAATTGCGACTGCAAGAATGAGATGGACAAGAAAACAGGATTATTATGATGCAGTTGACTGGCGTGGGACATGGGCAATGGATGGCGGAGTTATTTCAAATCAGGCAAATCATCACATTGATTTACTTCAGTGGTTAATGGGTGACATAGAAAGTGTTATGTGCAAAACTGCAACGCGCTTAGCAGACATCGAAGCAGACGACACTGCAGTTGCAATAATAAAATTTTCAAATGGCGCACTGGGAATAATAGAAGCCACAACTGCAACACGTCCAAAAGATCTGGAGGGTTCAATAAGCGTCTTGGGCGAAGGCGGAACAGTTATTGTCGGGGGGTTTTCAGCAGATAAATTAGATATCTGGCAATTTGAAGACGGAGCATATAAAATTGACGAAGATTTTAAACAAAATCCAAATGTTTTTGCATACAATCACGCAAAGTTCTTTGAAAATGTTGTAGACTGCATTTTGCATGATAAAAAAGCAGTTATTGACGGCAATGAGGCAAGAAAATCAATTGAACTGATAAATGCACTTTACGAATCTGCAGCATCAGGCAGAGAAATTTTTCTTAAATTTGAACCAAAACATAGTAAATTGGGTGGTGGAAAATGAAAATCCCATTAGTTGATCTGAAAAGACAGTATCAAAGCATAAAAGAAGAAATTGATTCTGCAATGAGCGAGATAATAGAAAACACATCTTTTATTCTTGGAAAGCCAGTTGAAGAATTTGAACAAAACTTTGCAAAATTCTGTAATGCAAAATATGCAGTTGGTGTTGGAAACGGAACAGATGCATTAAAACTCGCATTAGAATGCATGGGCCTTTCAAAAGGTGACGAAGTACTTGCACCTACACATACTTTTTTCGCAACAGTGGAGCCAGTTGTACAGCTTGGGGCAAAACCAGTGCTTGTTGATGCTGATGAAACGTTTAATATTGATGTAAACCAAATTGAAAAAAAAATCACGCCCAAAACAAAGGCAATTATTCCTGTGCATATATATGGCAGACCTGCAGAAATGCAGGTAATAAATGAAATTGCTGAAAAACACAATCTTTTAGTTCTTGAAGACTGCTGTCAGTCACACGGCGCAGAATACAAAGGAAAACGAGTTCCAATAAGCACAGCAGGTGCATTCAGTTTCTTCCCGGGAAAAAATATAGGTGCTTTTGGAGACGGTGGTGCAATAGTAACAAATGATTCTGAAATTTATGACAAAGCTAAAATGCTCAGAAATCACGGAAGATCAAATAAATTCCAGTCTGATTTTATAGGATATAACTCAAGACTTGATGCTTTACAAGCAGCAATATTAGATGTCAAACTTAAACATCTTGAAGAATGGACAGACATGAGAATTAAAAATGCAAAAATATACACAGAACTTCTTCAGGATTCAGAAGTAGTTGTTCCTGCAAGTGACGCAAATTGCAAATCTGTTTTCCATTTGTATGTTGTGCGTGTTAAAAACAGAGACAGAATAATAAACAAACTTAAAGAACAGGGAATTGGCGCAGGAATTCATTATCCAGAACCATTACACACGCAAAATGCATTAAAATATTTAATTGACACAAAACAGAAATTTCCAGTTGCAGAAAAAATATGCAGTGAGATTGTTTCTTTGCCAATGTTCCCTGAACTTAAAAAAGAAGAAATTGAATTTGTTTGCGATACGCTTTTGGATGCAACAAAGAGGTGATTGAATGGCTAGCGGTCAGTACCAGATTATAAAAGATGCAGAAATTGGGGAAAACACAAAAATATGGCACTGCGTAAATATTTACGGCTGCAAAATAGGAAAGAACTGCATGATTGGTTCTTTTGTTGAGATTCAGTCAGATGTTGAAATTGGTGACAACTGCAGAATTCAGTCACATACTTTCATTTGCAGTAAAGTTAAAATTAAAGACAATGTCTTCATCGGCCATGGTGTAATGTTTATCAATGATTTAAATCCACCTTCCGGAGGAGACTGGAAAGAAACACTTATAGAAGAAAATGTTTCAATAGGCTCTAACGTAACTTTACTCCCGGTAAAAATTGGAAAAAATTCACTTATTGGTGCAGGTGCAGTTGTTACGAAAGATGTCCCTGCAAATTCAGTTGTTGCCGGAAATCCTGCAAAAGTCATAGGCAAGAGAGACGCACTCTCAAAAAAATAAATTATTTTTATGATTTTAATATTGTGCAAAACACAAGGGCTTGCTAAACACGTAATTGCCCAGGTCTACAAACAAATCGGATTTTGTTTTGAATTCACGGATAGTTTAAACTCTAAATCTAATCTTCAAAATATATCTTCAGTTGTAATTCCTGAAAACACAGATGCGGATATCAATTTTTCAGTACTAAAAAATTTCATTGGGAAAGGCGGCACATTAATTAAAATTGGAAAATCCAATAATAATGAATTAAATGAACTTTTAAGAAATGAATTTAATTCCGGAAAAGGACACATAGAATATATTGAAGAAAATCTGTTTTTGCAGTGTGGAGACTTTTTGTTCCCATACCAAAAAAATTCAAAACTTCTTGGGAAAAAAGATAAATTAGGCAGAGTTATCGGAAAAGAATCTTTACTTTTTAAAACAAAAATGCATTCCAAACCGCAGTTTGACATTATTGCTGAAAAAATTTTCACACTCCATGAAAATTCTGCAAAAAAAAACAAATAATTTATTAGTGCGGAAATGGTTATGGCCAAATGCTAATGATTTTTCAGTTTTTGTTTCCCATGATGTGGATGCATTAGTAATGCCCCCCCATTTACTTTTCATGCGTGCATTGGGAGATTTGGCATATTTAAACATTAAAGAATTTTTGAACAAAACAGAACTCTGTTTTCGCTATTCATTTTCTGCATTAAAATCAGTTGTTTCAGGCAAAATTGATTTTACTGAATTTTTAAACAATGTAAAATATGAAAAATTGCAGACAGATCCGTGGTTCACAATAATTGAGCTTGCAAAAGCTGAGGAAATTGCAGGAATAAAACCAAGCTTTTTCTTTTTAGATAACTGCTCACTACGAGACAGTTCATACTCACTCAAAAGTAAATTTACGAAACAGATAATTGATGAATTAAAAGAAATGGATTTTGAAATTGCACTGCATTCTGGTTTTCAAACTTCAGAAAATACTGAGCAGATGAAACTTCAAAAGACAAATCTTGAGAAAGTAGCAGGCATTAAAATCACAGGAGCCAGACAGCACAGATTAAAATGCACATATCCCAGCACATGGCAGATTCAAAAAAAGTCAGGATTGACTTATGATTCAACCTGTTTGTTTAATGATTTAGCAGGATTCAGTAATGGAACATGTATGCCTTTTGAAACATTTGATTATGAAAAAAATGAATGCATTGAGCTGTTAGAATTGCCTGTAACTTTAATGGATGTTTCACTCCCGCTTTCTCAAAATAATGATTTCAATTATAAAGAAGCCCTCACGGAATCAAAAAAACTCATTTTCGAAGTTATTTCCAAAAATGGAATGATTGGACTTTTATGGCACCCTCTGTCATTTGAGAATAAGAAAACCAAGAAATTATTTGAGTCAAAATTTGATAGGGGTCTGCTTAGAGGCTCAGACCTGTTCTGGGACCTTTTAGAATTTGCTAAGAAAGAAGGAAAAGCATGGTTTGCATCTGGAACAGAGATTTCGGAATGGTGGAATAACAGAAACAATGCACAAATAAACCTGAGAAAAACACCTAAAGGATATCAGTTAGAGATTAGTTCTGATACTGAGCTTGAAGGTTTAACTTTGCAGATTAAGACTAATAAAAAAATAAAAAACTGGCAGATTTTAAATGCTGATAGAGGCTTGGCTGAGTTTTTCAATAAAAACGGGGATTTGTTTATTGTAATTAAAAAATCCTGTGAAAACGTAAATATTGTTCTAAACACATGTTAGTTTTCCAAACTATTAAAGTTTTTAATTAAACTAATCATATATTACCTTATTATTCAAATAAATCTTTTGGAGGAGATGAAATATGAAGAAAATGTACTTGCTTTTAGCTGTTGTTTTGATTGCATTTTCAGCTTTTGCAGTAGCAGAAGAAACAGATGCAGTTGAAACAACTGTTGCAACAGCAGACACAATTACAACTGCAACACCTGCTTTAATTTCAGCAAACGTTGTAAAAATGCCAGTAAAAAAATTACATTTAGTTGGCCATGGTTTAGTAATAAACACAGCTGACCCAATGGAGTTTATGAGTGCACAAGTAGCTGCGGGAATTGTCAGAGTAAGAAATTCAAGGAGCGTAGAAGAAATAAGTTTAGGTGTTCTAACACTTGACGACAATAAATACAGACTGAAAAATGTTATGCTTGAAGATGGAAAATTAACAGCAGACATTTATGACAACACAGGTGAAAACCAAGTTGGCGATTTCACTTTAAATAAATACGAAAGACCCGGAAGAAATGTTTGGGCGGGTTCATTAACCTTGAGTGACGCAGAATATAATGCATATTTCCTTGGAATAGCAAGAACATTGAAGCCAGTTGAAGTTGCACAGAAAGTAGGAGAATACTGCGGAGAAAATTCAGACAATGTATTATGCAAAAAAGTTGTTGACTGCGGAAATGCAGAAGAATGCAAAGCAAGAGTTTCGGATTTCTGCGAAAACAATTCAGAAGATGCAAAATGTAAAGCATTGCAAAAAGAATATTGTTTGAGAAACTCACAGGATAGCAGATGTGAGGAATATTTGAAAGGTTTGTGTGAGGCAAATCCACAGTTAGCACACTGCAGAATAAGAACAGTAAACGGGAAACAAATAATGTAAGTAAAATCAGCAAAAGAACTCAAAGCCGTCAGAGTCAATGCAAATGGAAACATCGAAGAAGTTGAGCATACTGAAACAGAGGACACAGAAAACACCGAAGGAAATGAAAACCAAGAACAGAATCAGGAACAAAACCAAGAAGGGCAGGATACGGAGTGATTAGATGAAAACAAAAATAATCATTTCAGTTTTGATTCTTGTTGTGTTGATTTCTTTTGGATGTACACAGCCAACAGAACCAATTACGCCAACAAATGACAATGATTCAGAACATGGTACAACAGTGGATGATGGTGACACTGGCGGACTGGAAATTCAGGATTACGGAACAGAAGCCGAAGCATATGCTGCATTAGAAAATGAATTAGCAGAATATGACGATTTAGGTTCTGACTTGGAAAATGAATTAGCAGAATTCTCAGGGTAATTTTTGCCCTTTTATTTTCTTTTTTTATTAATCAAGTTATGTATAAGATACAACTTTCTGTTGCTTTAATTCTTTGATATTTTTAGCACCAGTGAGAAACATTGCTGTTTTCAATTCTTCAATCCGCATTCTCAAATATTTCTCAACACCTGCACTACCACCTGCGTTCTGAGCCTTCAAAACAGGCAATGCAATTCCGCACATATCCGCACCTAAAACCAATGCTTTTGCCATTTCCAAGCCATTTCTTATGCCCCCAGATGCGACTATCTGGCCTTTGAAACTCTCTTTAACCTGAATCAGACTCTCCAGGGTAGGGATTCCGAAATCCCAAAATACTTCTCCGCTTTCCTTATTTCCACGTAAAGAATCGACTCCAATCCATGAAGTTCCGCCTGCACCTGCAACATCAATTGCTTTAATTCCAGTGTCTGAGAGGAGCTTAGCAACATCTGCTGAAATTCCATGACCTACTTCCTTAACATAAACTGGTTTTTTCAGATTTTTTGCAAGTTTTTTAATTCCGCGTAACCCCCCTTTAAAGGTTGTTGCGCCATCTTTCTGAAGAGCTTCTTGGGCTGCATTAATGTGAATTGCTAAAGCATCAGCCTCAACCTCATCCAACATCCATTTAATATCTGAAACAGAATATTCCTGAATTTGCAAAACACCAATATTTCCTGCAATAAAAATATCAGGTGCAATATCTCTGACTTTGTAAGTATTTGAAACTTTTTTATCCTCAAGCATTGCTCTCTGACTTCCGAGACCCATGCCCAAACCAAGTGCCTGACATGCTTTTGCAATGTCGAGATTAATTGTTTTTGCTTCTGGTACTCCGCCAGTTATTGCAGTAACCATTAAAGGAGCAGAAAACTTTTTTCCCAAAAATTTAGTTTCAGTATTAATTTCTTTTTTGTTAATTTCAGGGAGTGCTTTGTATGTCAAATCAACTGCTGCAAAATCCATTCTTTCGAAACCAGTTGTTTTTTCTCTGAACTGAACATTCTGATTTAAGCAAATTTTAATATGTTCCAATTTCCTGCTTTTTGTTTTTTTCACACTTTTTGTTTTTCTCATAATATCACTACAATTTTATTTCAGTTGAAATGACTTTTTTTCCAATGAGCAAATTATACAAATAATTCTTTTTGTTCAGATTGAAAACAATTACTTTTCTTTTATTTGCAATTTTTTTAATTTCAAGAAGTTTTCCTTTCATACCGCGGGTTACATCAATAGTTGATGCTTCTTTCACATAACTCAGCACTTCCTTAAAGTTTTTTGAATTGATTTTTTCAATAAGCTTTGCTTTTTTGTTTTTCTTGGGGTCTGCAGTGAATATGCCATCCAAATCAGCACCAAGCAAAACTAAATCTGCATTGAGTTTTTTTGCAAGAAATGAAATTAAAGCATCTCCGCTAACAACTGTCGCACCTTTGGCAGTATCGATTACCATGTCGCCGTACATGATGGGAATCACATTTTCAAATTTCAGAAGTTCTTTTATTATTGCTGTGTCAAATTTGGAAATTGTTTTATTTTTTTGAACAACACATGCACTAGTTTGTATTGGGAAACCAAGCAAACCCTCTTTTCGAAAAACATCCATAAAAATCTTATTCAAATCTTCCATTGAATTGTGAGTTCTGACAAAACCTTCAATTTGTTTTTTGTTTGTTTTTTTTACCCCGTTTTTCACTCCATAATTATGAACAAATTGATGTCCAAAAGGTCCTGCACCATGCACTAAAACAAGTTTGAATTTTTGTTTTCTTTGAGCAGCTTTAATTTCACTCGCAACTCGTTTTATTACTGGAATTTTTGCTTTTACTTTATTTCTGTCCTTTTCAGTGCAGACACTGCCACCCGATTTCAAAATAATTAGTTTCATAAAAGCCCTGTAGTAAGAAGTTCATTTAGGTTATTAATAATTATATCTGCCCCTGCATCAGTTAGCTCTTTATCTGAAACATATCTGTTTCGGATACCGATTGCCCACATGCCAGCCTTCTCTGCAGCCATCATATCCTGCCAAAAATCACCAATATATGCACATTCACTAGGCACCAAATCAAGCTTATCTGCAATATCCCACAAAGCATCAGGATTTGGCTTTGGTTTTGATGCTTCCTTTCCTGCGACTGTAATTTCAAAAAGTTCAAGAATTTCTTTATAATTATCAAGTTGTTTTCTCGTGGAACCACTTAGCAAGGCAAGTTTATAGTGTGGTTTTAATGCAAGCAATATTTCCAGTGCCCCATCAAAAATCAAATTTTTACTTTTAGAAAACTCAATATAATTTTTAATTTTCTCTTTTGCAATTTCTTTGCCTTTAGTTTTAACACCATATTTATTTGCAACTTCTTCTGCAAGCAGTTCAGTAGGTGTCCCGACCAAATCCAAAATATCCTGTGCGTTAGCTTTAATTCCAAACTTTGCCAAAGCTTTCAGATATGCTTCGATATGTGTGGGCATGCTGTCAACAATAGTGCCATCCCAATCAAAAATAATTGCTTTTACATTTTCCAAAAAAAACACCTTTTTAAAAGTGTGAAATTATTCTAAAACTTCAACAATTCCGTTTGTTGCATCAACTTTTAATTTCATTCCGTTTTTTATTTTTGAAATATCAATTTTATCGACACACGGAATTTCAGAAATTATTGCACCAACTGCAACTATTGGCTCGCATTCGCCAAGAATAATTGCCAAAGGCGCAGTACCCTGTTTTTTTAATCTGTACATTGTATAAGAACCAACAGTTGAACCAGCACCTCGCGGAAATATTAAAATCTTTCCCGTGATGCTTTTGCCTTCCAAATCATGATCTTTTTCAGTAACTTTTCCCGTATCAGGATCAACTCCGCCGTAAAATGAGATTGGTTTTACGGAAACTAATGCAATTCCTTCTGCACTGCCTGCGGAGATTTTTCTTCCTTTGAGTTTCATCTAAGTTCACCCGTTGCAATTTTAACTAAATCTTCAATTTTTGCAAATCTTGTTTTGAAATTATTTTTTCCCCTGCCATAATAGCAACCTTTTGCAGAATCAGTTGCGAGTGTTTTAAATCTGCTTTTCAACGGTGCAACTACCATACAGGTATCACACGCAAACTTCGCACCCGAATCTTCAATAATTTTTGAGTATCCCATCTGGTCTGCCATTTTTTTAATTGGGCGTGCAACGCAAATCCAAAGTTCTTTCTTAACTTTTTTACCGTTTAAAAGTTCTGCAACTTTCTGAATTTCTGAAAGCGTACAGTGCGGACAACCAATTGAAATTAAATCAACTTCTTCGCCTTTATCAGTCATTGATTTTTTTGCGTCATCAATATCATTTTTAGTTACTTCAATTTTTTTGCTCGGAGCTTTATATTTTTCAGGAGTAATTCCTTCAATATGATATAAAGCAGTTCCGCCATAAGTTGCAATTGACGCAGAGAAACTTTTAAGCTGTTCAATTGACACTTCTTTAATTCCTCTGATGTATGCAACTTTGTTTCCAATCTTTTTTCCAATTACTAAACCCAGTGCACCAAAATCAGTAATTTCTTTCATTTCGGCATTAACATCAACTGTAATCACTGGTTTTCTGTTCTCATCCAGATGATAGCCAAATTCTGCTGTTCTGCCAGTTATTGCAGCTGCCAATGCACTTGGTCCCCCTTCTCGGTTTGTACGTGCTCCCAAAACCGAATTTGAAAAAGCCACTGCTGAACTTTCACTCCATGAAATATGCTGGCCAAAATGCGGCAAATTTCCAATCAAATAAGGTGTACAAGTGCAGGTTGTAACAACACCCATTTTTGCAAAAACATCAATAACTCTTTTCTGATTTTTCGCAAACTCTGGTGAAATTCCAAGAGCTTCCCAGTTTTCCATGTCCATGCCGGCAGGATTTAATGTTGTGAAAACTTTTACTTTCCCATCTTTTGCCATTTCATCTAAAAACTCTAAACCAGCTTCACCTAAATTGCTGTAGGAAACTCCTGCAATCTGAACTGATGTTACGGGAATTAATTTTTCTGCACCGAAGATTTCACCAAGTGCAACTATAATTTCCATGCTCTTTTTTACTGCATTCCCGTGTTGTCCTTCAAGCATTTCTTTTTCTTCAGAAGTCAATTTCATTTTTTAATCACCCATTATCTTCTTCAGATTGATTTTCGGGAATTCAACTTTGTCAAATTTATCAGGATCTGCATTCACAGGTTTTGTTAAATCAAAACCGCGCTTGTCTGTTTCTCTTGTTTTCTCATCTGAACTCGGATCCAGACTTGATCCTTTTTTTCGACCCATGTCAATGAAATCTTTTCCAGCTTGAAATCTCGTGGACATTGCCCATTCAACATCATAAGGGTCGTTAATGTCAATATCATCATCAACAACAAATGCGTGCTTCAAAGAATTATGGCCTGCAAACGCAGCTTCAATTGCTTTTCTTCCGTCATCTTCTTTTTCTTTTTTAATTTTTACAATTGCATGAAGCCAGCTGCATCCGCCGGGATTGACATTAACATCAACACATTTGCAGACTTTATTTACTTCTCTGAAAATTGTTGGTTCTTTGGGCATACCCATTAAAACTCTGTGTTCCATTCCCCCTGGGAGCAGTGCATGCCATAGTGCATTTTTTCTATGTGTTATTTTCTTAATTTTGAAAACTCTTTGTTTTCTTACAAAATCATAAGTCGCAGTTAAATCAACAAATTTACCTTCATCTTTCATTTCACTTGTTAGTGTTCCTTCCAAAATAAATTCCGCATCTGCAGGAACCATCACATCACAAGTTTTTGCTTTCACAAGCTTAACTTTTTCAAGAGTGTTTGCAACTTCGGATTCATCACAGCCTAACCCAATCGAAGTTGCACCCGCTAAAAGTAAATTTGGGGTTAGTCCAACCGCAATTGCAACATCCAAATTTCCGCTATTTTTAGTAATGAAATGATCCAGATGCCTCTGCAAAATTCTTACTGTAAATTCATTTTTTGAAATCTGCATACACCTATGAAATGATAAATTTTCACCTAATTCAGAATCTCTTGCAAAAAAAACTCCTGAACTGATGTAATTTCCACCGTCTTTTGCACAGTGCTTCAGTATTGGAAGTTTATCCAAATTAACATCATCAATTACAACATCCTGACAGCTTCCGTGTTTAACTTCAGCAGGTTTTGATGGATTTTCAATTGCGTTTAGAACTTTTTGTGTTATATTTTTTACTTCGACACCGAGATAATCTGCAATAAGCTGTTTTGAAGAAAATAAATTTCCGACAACTTTGAAATCAGATTCTTTTACAGAATTAAATAAAACCGGCATTGGTTCAAGTTCTTTCAGAACTCCGGCTATTTCAAGATTTTTAGAAACAGACGTATTAATTTCTGTGATTTTATTTTCATCTTTTAATTTCTGAATAAATTCCTGCAAGCCCATTAATCCCACCTTTTGAAGTTGTTGTTTTCAATTCCAAAAACATCTAATGCTTTCCCTACAATAAAGGAATTTAAGTCTTTTATTTCCTTCGGCTTATGATAAAATCCAGGGCTTAAAGGCATCACAATACCCCCATAGAGAGAAATATTCTTCAGATTCTCAAGCACAGCAGTGCTCAAAGGCGTTTCTCTTACACCAACAAGAAGTGTTTTTTTCATTTTCATTACATTATCTGCCGATCTGGTGATTAAAGTTGAACAGCTTCCGTTAGCAATTTCTGAAACTGTTTTTATTGAGCATGGCATTACAATCATCCCGTCAACTAAAAATGAAGAACTTGAAATTCTTGCACTCATATCTTTGTTGTCATAAACTTTAGTTGCCAGTTTTTTCACATCTTCAATTTTATAATCAGTTTCAATTTCAAGAATTTTCTCAGCCCATTCACTAAGAATTAAATGTGTTTCAATTTTCTTTTCCTTAAGTGCTTTAAGTAATTCAACACCATAATGAGCTCCGCTAGCTCCTGAAATTCCAATAATTAATTTCATCAGATACCTACATCCATTTTCATTGTGTCAAAACCCAAAGCTTCAATTGCTTCTGCAACTTTAGTCTGAGTTTTTGAATCTGTAACAAGTGCAATCATTAATCCGCCTCTGCCAGTGCCAGTCAGTTTTGCACCCAATGCACCTGCAGTTCTTGCAGTTTTAACCATTAAATCTAACTCATCACAAGACACATTAATTTTTTGAAGCAGTTCATGGTTTTTATTCATCAGTACTCCGACTTTTTCCAAATCATTTGCAAGAAGAGCTTTCTTTGCACGATTTGCAACTTCGTCATACTGTCCAAGAATACGCGCGAATTTTTCTTCATCAGTTTCTTTGAGTTTTTTAACATCCCCGACAACTTTAATTGTTGATGACGTTTTACCCGTGTTTCCAATTACAATTTTGAAAGCATTTGATTTCATTTTATCCATTGTGTTTGCTCCGCCTTCTAGATTTTTTTTGAACCAAATCAGCCCGCCAAATACTGCGGCAGTATTATCAATTCCTGAAGGGGTTCCGTGATAACCTTTTTCACCTTCATAAGCTAATTCATTTATTTTATCATCATCAAATCCTAGACAAAATTCTTCATTTAATGCACGTGCTAATGCAGCACAGCTTGCAGCACTTGCACCAACGCCAGAAGCAGCTTTTAAATTTCCGCCAAACCAAATTTTGAGTTTCTTATCACTCAAATCAATTCCCGCAGCGTCAATAACGCGGTTGATTGAATCTACCTGTTCATCATATTTTTCTTTTTTATAGCCAGGGGTTGCTAGACGTTCATCTTGTAATTCCCAGCCAGTGCCTTCAGTTAATTCAACTTTTGCTTCAGTATAATCTCCAAGTGCACTTGCAATCGCAGGCAAACCATAAACAACAAAGTGTTCCCCGAACAAAATTGATTTGCCATATCCTTTTCCAGAACCCACTTTATCACCTAGTTATTATTCAACAACTTTAAACTTAAAACCATATGAGATTGCACCTTCTGCATCGTTGTCTGCGATTTTTCTGAAGACTTTTTTTACTCTTGCATCTTCTTTTATTTTTTCTTTTTTTGAATCTACAACCTGACTTAGAAGTTTTGCACCATTATCCAGTTCAATCAATGCCAAGAAGTAAGGTGTTTCATGCTCAAATCCCATTGGCCCTACGCTTAACTCAGTATAAGTAATTATTTTTCCAGTTTTTGGCATTATTTCATCTCTTATTTTTCCTTTTCGTCTGCATTTTGGACACACTTGTCTTGGCGGAAAATATGCAGTATTACATATTTCACACAATGTTCCTTTCAGATAATATCTTTCAGGATATCGTCTCCAATGCAGGGGTAAATTATCACTCATTGAATCTCCTCCAGGTTTCTGCTACGCGTTCAGCAACTAAGTAAGCAACTTTCTCATCCAATGGATTTGGAATAAACATTTCAACACTCGGATTTTCTACGTAATCTGCTAATGCGATTGCAGCAGCGATTTTCATTTCCTCAGTAATTTTAGTAGCACGCGCATCTAATGCACCTCTTAACACACCAGGGAAAGCAAGAACATTATTTGCCTGATTTGCATAATCACTTCGCCCTGTTGCAATTATTTTCGCACCTGCATGTCTTGCTTTTTCAGGCATGATTTCAGGTATTGGATTTGCCATTGCAAAAACAATGGGATTTTCATTCATTGATTTAATCATTTCTTCATCCACAAGATTTGCTTTTGAAACCCCAATAAAAACATCTTTGTTCAGCATTGCATCTGCTAACGTGCTCTGTAAATTTTTTGTGTTTGTGAATTCCGCAATTTCCTGTTTGTACTTATTCAGCCCCTCTCTCCCTGAATAGATAATTCCTTTTGAATCACAAAGTATGATTTCTTTTACCGGTTCCAGACCAAATTCACGCAGTTTTTCATTCTTCAGAAGTTTTGTAATTGCAGTCCCGGCAGCACCTGCACCATTAATTGCAATTTCTAATTCACCTAACTTTCTGTCTGAAAGTTTTGCAGCATTGATAAGTGCTGCAAGTGTTATGATTGCAGTTCCATGTTGATCATCATGAAAAACAGGTATTCCCAAATCTGCAAGTTTTTCTTCTACTTCAAAACAACGCGGTGCAGAAATGTCTTCCAGATTGATTGCACCAAATGCAGGTGAAATATTTCTCACAATCATTGCAATCTCATCTGCATCCTGTGTTTTTACACAAATTGGAAATGCATCTATATTTGCAAACTGTTTGAACAGTAATGATTTCCCTTCCATTACAGGAAGCGCTGCTTCAGGACCTATGTTTCCCAAACCCAAAACAGCTGAACCATCTGTTACTATTGCAATTGCATTTCCTTTCATTGTATATTTGTAAACATCTTCTTTGTTTTCTGCAATTTTACGTGAAGGTTCTGCAACTCCCGGAGTGTACAAAACTGAAAGTTCATCAATATTTGTAATTCTTCTTTTGGGAACTAATTCCATTTTTCCTTTATCTTGTTCATGAATCTTCAGAGATTCTTCTTCGTAGTTCATAAAATCACTTATGCTTTTTTAAATATATGAACAACAGCTGTTGCTCCTGAACCACCAACATTGTGTGTTAAACCAACTTTTGCATCTTTAATTTGTCTTTGATTCGCTTCATTATTTAATTGCCAAAAAACCTCAACTGCCTGTGCAACACCAGTTGCACCAACAGGGTGGCCTTTACCTTTCAATCCACCAGAAGTGTTGATTGGTATTTCACCATCCAGCTGAGTTTTACCTTTTTCAGTTGCTTTTCCGCCTTCTCCTTTTTTGAAAAATCCAAGATCTTCAATTGCAAGAATTTCTGCAATTGTAAAACAATCATGTACTTCTGCAAAATCAATATCTTTTACATTCAAACCAGATTGTTTATATGCCTGCTCAGCAGCAATTTTTGTTGCGCTTAATTCTGTCAAACTTTTTCTGCCGGCAAGTGCAAGTGAATCCGACGCTTGTCCTGAACCAACAAGTTCAACTGCTTTATGAGTAATCTGTTTTGCTTTTTCTGTTTCACACAAAATTAATGCAGCAGCACCATCAGTTATTGGTGAGCAGTCCAGAAGTTTAAGTGGTGTGGAAACATAACCTGAATTCATTACATCATCAACAGTAATTTCTCTTTGAAATTGTGCATAAGGATTCTTTGTTGCATTTTTATGATTCTTAACTGCACACATTGCCATTTGTTCTTCAGTTGTTCCGAATTTTTTCATGTGTGAACGTGCAAGAAGTGCATACAACGAAGGAAATGTTGCACCATGAAACAATTCTGTTTCTTCATCACCTGCACCGCCTAATGCAAAACTTGCTTCTTCCGTACTTACTTCAGTCATTTTTTCAATTCCGCCAACTGCAACAATATCATAAACGCCAGCTGCAATTGACAGATATGCAGTTCTTAGTGCTACACCACCAGACGCACATGCCGCTTCTAATCTTGTAGAGGGGATTGGATTCAAACCAAGCTGGTCTGCAATTAGTGCACCTATGTGTTCCTGACCAATGAATCTTCCAGATGCCATACACCCGCCATAAATTGCTTCAATTTTATTTCCTTCAACACCGGAATCTGCAACTGCTTTAATTCCTGCTTCTGCAATTAACTCACGGAAACTTTTGTCCCAGTGTTCGCCAAATTTTGTTACAGCTGCCCCTATTACAGATACACTACGCATATTAACCACCATAAAATTTTTTCGGATTTAGATGCCCTTCTATAATCTTCTGTCTTTGAACAATTTTCGTATAAGGAGGACAAAATCCGACTTTTGCCCATACATTGTATTTTGTTATGTGTTTTGGATTATTACTACCAATAATATCAAACCATTTTTCTAATTGATTTTTACCCATTAGTCTAATCAAATATTCGTTATGTTGTGTTCTTTTTCTAAAATAGACTTGTACTTTTGGTTTAAAACCTAATTGAATTAAAAGTGACTTTAATTGAGTGGCTAATGTCTTAGAGACGGTGCTGCCTATAATTGCAGGATAATAATGGAAATTTTTATGTTTTTTTTGAAATGTGACTGAAAAGTCAGTGTCTGCAATTCCGCGAATAACTGCTTTTTTGTTTTCATCATCACCAAACATTATTGCGTCAGGAATCCTTATAATATGAGATTTTTTACCGATTGGGAATCCTAAAATTTTTGTTTTGAAATCAAAAATTGCTTTTGATGCAAAAGTTATCCCAAATAGATTACCCTTTGCCAAAAAGTTAGGTTTCGCATTATAGTTGTATAATGCTTTGAAAGTCTTTTTGATATAATTTTCGTAGAATTCTCTTTCTTCATTTGGATCTCCACCAAGTTGGTATATTGCATTCCCATTTTTGTTATTTGGAATACAACCATCACCTATATGCCATCCAATTTCCTCTGCTAAAAGTGGTGTTATATCAAGAGGAATTTGAATTCCTCTCGAAATGTCCTGCAAACTAAATTCAATTTGTGGAAAAACTTGATTAACTTCATCTTTATTTGATTCCAGAGTTCCAGCTTGTGTCTTGAGTTGCTCTAAAGATTCAAAATAAATATTAATTATTTTGTGTGATTTATATCCTGCTGCTGTTGCAATTTCTCTAGAAGATGCATCGTTTGGCAATTTCTGCGTAGCTCTAATCAAACGAAATTTAGAAATTTGCATATTATAATTTGAATAATTTTCAGCATATAAATGAGTTGGTGACCTAATTTCCGATGAACTTTTTGGTGTGAAACAATTATCGAATCCAACACCAATTATCGATACACTTCTCATCACAACACCTACAAAGATTTTAATTTTCCCCTATGTTTTGCATAGTTTGCATAATCCAGATATTTCTTTTCTTTAATCATTTCAAACAAAGGAACTTCTGCTCGTTTATTTTCAATATTTTTAGTTACTGTTAAACTGAATGCGTCACTTCCTGCACCGCTGCCATAACTCACAACTAAGATTTTATCATTTGGTTTTGCAACATCAAGAACTGATGCTAAACCAATCATTGCAGCACCTGAATATGTGTTTCCAATAAAGGGCACTAATAAACCCTGTTTGATTTTTTCTTCTTTAAAACCAAGCATTTTCGCAACTGTCTGCGGGAACTTTGCATTTGGCTGATGGAAAACCGCATATTTGTAATCATCAGGTGTTGTTCCTGCTTTTTCCATTAACTTTTTTGCAGCACTTGAAACATGTTTGAAGTAAGCAGGTTTTCCAGTGAATCTTCCGGCATGTCTTGGAAATTCCGCATGTTGTCTTCTCCAAAAATCAGGAGTGTCAGTTGTAAATGAGTAAGTTAAATCAATTTCTGCAATTACTTCTTCTTTTTTATTTCCGATGATGAAAGCAGCTCCGCCAGAACCTGCAGTGTATTCTAATGCATCACCTGGTCTTCCCTGAGCAGTGTCTGAACCAATTGCCAAACCATAATCAATCATTCCTGAATCAACAAGACCCATGCACATTTGAATTCCTGCAGTTCCTGCTTTGCATGCAAATTCCAAATCTGCAGCAGTTAAATCCGGACCTGCATTAATTGAATCTGCAACTATTGAAGCAGTAGGTTTTACTGCATAGGGGTGTGATTCTGAACCAACGTAAATTGCACCTATACTCTGTGCATCAATTCCTGAAACTTCCAGTGCCTTTCTCGCAGCTTCAACTGAAATTGTACAGGCATCTTCATCCATTGAAGCAACTGCTTTTTCCTTAACTCCGAGGCCTTCAGCAATTTTCTTTCCGTCTTTGCCCCAGACGTTTGCAATATCTTCAACTTTAATTCTCAAAATCGGAATATACGCACCATAACCAACAATACCAGCCATATTTTCACCTTCTAATTTCCATTAATATTTCTTTTGCAGAGTCAACTTTAACGTTATTCTCATTAATCATTCTTTCTGCAACACTATCTGCTTCCTGTTCAGTTGCACCTGCCATTATCGCAATATTCCTCGCATGCAAACTCATATGTCCTTTTTGGATTCCGTCATTTGCTAATGCACGCAATGCAGAAAAATTTTGTGCTAAACCAACACACGCCATAACACATCCAAGTTCTTTTGCACTTTGAATTCCTAAAATTTTCATTGCAATTTTCGCAATTGGGTGTGTTTTGGTTGCACCACCAACAATTCCAACTGCTAATGGAATTTCAATTTCACCAACTAAATCACCAGTTTTATTTTTATGGAATTTAGTTAGTGGTTTATAATTTCCTTCCAATGAAGCATAACAATGCGCACCTGCCTCAAGCGCTCGGAAATCATTCCCAGTTGCAATTGCAACTGCATCAATTCCATTCATAATTCCCTTATTGTGAGTGCATGCTCTATAAACATCTAATTCTGCAAATTTATGCGCGTCTAAAATTCTTTCAATAATCTCAGGTCCGCTTAGCTCATTTTTTGAATTCTTTTCAAGAATTTCTTTTGTCCAAACTGCTTTTGCTTTTACAATTCTTTCAGTCGCTAAATTACTCAGGATTCTTAATCTCGCTTCTCCTTTACTTAATTCTTCAAGTTTTGGTGCAACTGCTTCTGCCATTGTATTTACTGCGTTTGCACCCATTGCATCCTTAGCGTCAACATACAAATAAACCACAATCATTTTGTGCTTTCTGAAAACTTTCACGTCGATTTTTTTAGCACCGCCGCCAAAACTCACTAATGTTTTATCCTGTGCATTTGCAAGTTTCAGAATTTCTTTTTGGTTTGTCATAATTTTGGTTTTTGCCTGTGCAGTGTTTTTAACATTCACAATCTGAACCTGTCCGATCATTATTTGTTCAGATGCTTTTGCTTCAAATCCCCCAGATGTTCTGCAAAGTTTTGCAGCATTTGACGCTGCAGCAACAACTGAGGCTTCCTCGATTGCCATTGGAACGAGATAATCATTTCCATTGATTTTGAAATTAGTTGCAACTGACAAAGGAAAAAAAGTTGATGAAATAACATTTTCAGACATTTTATCTGCTTTTTCAGTGTTTTGAATGCAGGTTTTCAATTCTGCAATTTCATTTTCACTTAATTCTGCAAATTCGGAAACAGTTTTCATTCTTTCATCTAGACTTTTAGAATAAAATTTTTCCAATTCTGAGGTTTTTTCACTTTGCATAATCACGCATCTCCGACTGCGATATCCTATAACTTTTGCATTCAAACCTTTATAAATATTTCGTTATTTGTACGGAGTTATAACGGCAATCAACGACATTAATTAGATTCTGAGGCTTTTTTGATTATACTTTGCGCTGCCTGCATCCCAGTTTTAACTGCAGACCCAATGTTTATAGGTCCTGTGACTAAATCTCCGCAGGCATAAACAGTCCTTACATTGGTTTGCATTTCACTATTTACAATAAGCAGTCCTTTTTCACTGAATTTTAACATCACATCCTGCCAGCAGGTCATACTGGGTTTTTCCCCAACTGCAATTATAACTGAATCTGCCCCAAATTCAACAAACTCATCAATTGGTTTAATTTCAGGTTTTGACAAACCAGGAACTTCACAAACTTTATTTTTTTGGAATTTTACTTTTTCAACTTTTTTATCACCCATAATTGCAACTGGGCTTAAACAAAATTCAAATTTAACTCCTTGGTCTTTTGCATTTTTGATATCATCTTCTGAAATTCCGCAGTCCTCACATCTTCGTCTGTAAACAAGTGTTGCATCAACAGCTAACTTTCTCAAAACAAGAACAGCATCAATTGCAACATAGCCTCCACCAATAACAACTGCTTTTTGTCCCATGTCAATTTCTTGCCCAGTATTATATTTTCTTAAAAAATCAAGAGCATAATAAACTCCTTTTTTTTCAATGCCCTCTACTTGCAGAGTTCTGTGCTCACAGGCACCAATTGCTAAAACAACAAAATCAAATTGTTCAACCAGTTCCTTAAGAAAAATATCTTTTCCTACTTCAGTATTATTTTTCAGCTCAACTCCCGCGTTTCTTAATTTCTCAATCTTCTGGTCTGTGGGGTCTCTTTTCATCCTGAATGCAGGAATACCATATCTGAGAACACCACCGAGCAGTTCTTCTTTCTCAAAAATAGTCACTTTTAGACCTGCATCCACTAGGACTTTTGCAGCCTGCAGCCCAGAAGGACCTGAACCCACGATTGCAACAGTTTTATTCATCATAGAACAAACCTCAAATATCTATTTAATCCTTTTCAGCCTCAATGCATAGGATTCAAAATGCCTGAAACAAAGCTAAATGTCAAACTTCTGGAATATACTGAAAATCCTGAACTTACAGTGGCAACTGCAGCACATTTATGCTATGCTAATTCAGACATTGATGAACTGCAGAAAAAAATGGATTCTGCTTATGCAGAGAAACTAATTAAGAATCTGATTGAATCTGGACATCATTCTGTTCTGGAACATGCATCTTTTACTTTTGGTGTTGAAGGAGTATCACGCGCTTTGACACACCAACTTGTAAGACACCGTATTGCAAGCTATTGCTTGACAGGCGATACTATAATAAAGGGGGCGCGTCAAAAATCAAGAAACTACAAAAAATTTTCATTAAAATCATTATATGAAAGAACCCTAACTCCACATAGCAGATCGCGCTTAAAATTGATAAAGTTAAATAACTATGATGAAGAAAAAAAACAATTCGGCGCTGGCAAAATTAAAAATATTATTTATACAGGCAAACATGAAGTTTGGAAATTAGAGCTTGAAAACGGCCAAAGCATAAAAGCTACTCTCAATCATCGCTTTCTTACTAAAAATGGCTGGTCCCGTCTTAAAGAAATTATTCAAAACAAGCCAGAATTGGCGGTTAACGGAATAAGCTGTCAATCTCCGAAATTAGCTTTGCTAAGAGATAAAGATTGGCTAAATAAATTTTACAACAATTTAAATTATACCCAAGAAGATATTGCCAAAAAAATAGGCTGTTCCAAACACACTGTCCGAGCTTGGGTAAGAAAACATTGCCTTCAGAAAGAAATCGGCGGTCTTCATGGACATACGCCCCATAAGGGCTATTACTGGAAGCTAGGTCGCGAACGAACAGAAGAAGAAAAACAAAAAGTTTCGGAAAGAATGAAAGGATCAAACAACCCAATGTGGCGCGGTGGAATAACTCCTGAAGCAGTTTTGCTTAGGAAACAAATTTCCTCAGAATTAAGAAAAAGTGTTTATGCACGCGATGGCTATAAATGCCAGTTTTGTAATAAAATTGGGGGAAAATTAACTTTGCACCATAAAATACCTATATATGTCGATAAAACAAAAATCACAGATTCAGAAAATTTAGTGACACTATGCGAATCATGCCATCGAAAAATCAACGGCTATGAGCACGAATACAGCAATATATTTGGAACAAAAACAATTCCCTATCATTCAAAGTCTAGCGGTTGCTACCGCACTATAAAATGGGCTGAAATAAAAAGTATTGAGCCTTGTGGAATTGCAGACACATATGATGTAACGATGGAGGATCCGCACCATAATTTTGTAGCAAATGGTTTTGTGGTTCATAATTCACAGCAATCACAGCGTTACGTTAATGAAAAGGAATTTGCATATATAATTCCTCCAAAAATAAAAGCAGATTCTGAAATGAATAAAAAGTTTGAGAACTTCATGGAAAACGCACGTGAACTATATGAAGAATTTTCAGAAAAAGTTCCAAAGGAAGATGCAAGATTTGTTCTTCCAAATGCAGCAGAAACAAGAATTATAATTACAATGAACACACGTTCACTTTACAATTTCTTTGAACATAGATTATGCACGCGTGCGCAATGGGAAATCCGAGCAATGGCAAATGAAATGCTGAAAGAAGTGAAAAAAGTTGCCCCCTCTCTTTTCAATCACATTGGTCCGAAATGCGATTCGCTAGGATACTGCCCGGAAAATAAATCATGCGGAAGAAAAGCATTGAAGAAGGATGTAATCAGTAAATAGCTTTAAATTACTTATTTTAGATTATTAACTAAGAGACTTAGTGGGTGATTTAATGAAAAAATATGTATACTTATTTGACGACCCTAAAACAGGTGCAAAATCAACTTTTGTTTTGGGAAACAAGGGAGCTCAGCTTGCAGAAATGACTAAAATTGGTCTGCCCGTTCCTTACGGATTCACTATCAGCACAGAAGCATGCAATGGGTTTTATGACTTAGGCAAAAAATGGCCTGAGGGTTTGGAAAATGAAATAAAACAGAATATTAAATCTGTTGAAAAGAAAACCGGTAAATCATTCGGAGGCACTAAAAAACCACTCTTAGTCTCTGTTCGCTCTGGTTCTTATGTCTCAATGCCTGGAATGATGGACACTGTTTTGAATATTGGATTAAATGATGAAACTGTACTAGGTCTTGCAAAATTTATTAACTCAGAAAGAGGCGCATGGGATTCTTACAGACGATTGTTGCAGATGTTTGGAGATGTTGTTTTAGGTGTGGCGCACCATGATTTTGAAACAATTCTTACTGCAAAAAAGAAAAAAACCAATACTGAAAAAGATACTGACTTAAGTATTGACGATTTGAATGATTTAGTTGTTAAATACAAAGAATTAATCAAATCAGAAACAGGAAAGCCGTTCCCTGACGAACCATGGGAACAATTAAGATTAGCAATTGATGCTGTTTTCAATTCATGGAATATTCCAAGAGCAGTAACCTACAGAAAAATAAATCATTTGAAAATGGACGCAGGAACAGGTGTAAATGTTCAGGCAATGGTTTTCGGAAACGCAGGTGATGATTCTGCAACAGGAGTTTCTTTCACAAGAAATCCTGCAACAGGTGAAAATGAACATTATGGTGAATTTTTAGTTAATGCACAGGGTGAAGATGTTGTTGCAGGAATAAGAACACCATTACCAGTTGATGAACTGAAAAATACGATGCCAAAGCAATATGAAGAATTGCTGAAAGTATATGACACATTGGAAAAGCATTACAAGGATGTTCAGGATTTTGAATTTACAATTGAACAGGGAAAGTTGTATGTTTTACAAACCAGAAATGGTAAAAGAACTGCACACGCTGCAGTGAAAATTGCAGTTGACATGCACAAGGAAGGTTTAATTTCCAAAGAAGATGCAATTCTGCAGGTAAAAGCAGGTCAGTTAGATCAGCTACTGCACAAACAACTGGACCAAGAAGCAAAAAAAACTGCAGAAGTTATTGCAAAAGGTTTGCCAGCATCACCTGGTGCTGCAGTAGGGAAAGTTGTGTTCACTGCAGAAAAAGCAATTGAACTTCATGAAAAAAATCACGATGAAAAACTGATTTTAGTAAGAACGGAAACATCTCCGGAAGACATTGGCGGAATGAATGTTGCACAGGGGATTTTAACAGCACGCGGGGGAATGACATCCCATGCAGCAGTTGTCGCAAGAGCAATGGGTAAATGCTGTGTAGCAGGCTGTAATGATATCGCAGTTCATAATGACAAAGAATTCAAAACAAAAGAAGCCACAATAAAAGAAGGTGAATGGATAACACTTGACGGAAGCACAGGCGAAGTTATGAAAGGCCAGCTGCCGGTAACTGAACCAAAACTCGACAAAGATTTTGAAGAATTAATGTCATGGGCAGATGAATTCAGAACAAT
This sequence comes from Candidatus Iainarchaeum sp., assembly GCA_043808155.1. GTDB lineage: Archaea > Iainarchaeota > Iainarchaeia > Iainarchaeales > JAZDFD01 > JAZDFD01. The sequence continues at coordinate 3,604 of JAZDFD010000016.1, read as the reverse complement.
GAAAATTCTTGCAAATGCAGATACACCTAAAGATGCTGCAAAGGCACTTGAATTCGGAGCAGAAGGGATTGGTTTGTGCAGAACAGAACACATGTTTTTTGAAGGCGAAAGAATTACTGCAGTGCGTGAAATGATAATTGCAGAAAATCTAGAAGACAGGAAAAAAGCACTTGCAAAAATCCTTCCAATGCAAAAAGAAGATTTCAAAGCAATTTACAAAGTCATGAATGACTTGCCAGTTGTAATCAGATTACTGGACCCCCCATTACATGAATTTTTGCCAAAAGAAAATGACGAAATAGAAGTTGTTGCAAAAGATTTGGGTGTTGATGCAGAAAAAATAAAAGCAAAAGTTAATTCATTAATGGAACTTAATCCAATGCTTGGTTTCAGAGGTTGCAGACTCGGGTTAAGCTTTCCTGAAATAACTGAAATGCAGGTGCAGGCAATAATTGAAGCAGCACTAGAAGTTCAGAAAGAAGGAATCACAGCTTTACCATATATTGAAGTGCCTTTAGTTGGAGAATCAAATGAATTAAAAAAATCAAGAGAAATAATTGAAGCAACTGTTAAAAAATTCAATAAAGACAACAAAGTAAAATACCAAATAGGAACTATGATTGAACTGCCTCGTGCATGCATAACTGCAGATGAAATTGTAAAGCATGCGGATTTCCTTTCTTTCGGTACAAATGATTTAACACAGACAACCTATGGTTACTCAAGAGACGATGTGGGAAAATTCGTACCAAACTATGTTGAAAAGGGAATTTTGAAACAGGATCCATTCCAGAAACTTGATCAGGAAGGTGTTGGTGAGTTAATGAAAATCTGCGTTGAGAAAGCAAAAAGCGTTAAACCCAACGTGGGAATTGGAATCTGCGGAGAACATGGCGGAGAACCAAGTTCTGTTGAGTTCTGCCACAAAATAGGTCTGAATGATGTTTCCTGTTCGCCCTACAGAGTTCCAATTGCAAGATTAGCAGCAGCACAGGCAGCTTTGAAAGAGAAACAAAAGAAGTAAATTTTGATTGATGCAAAAAAATTTACGCAATTAAAAGTAATCAACCAATTCCTAAAACACTCTGCACAATTGGAAAAGCAAAATAAAGTTCTATTGCTGCAGCAATAACTAAAATTGCTAATCCGAAAATTAAAACAAGCAAAGCATCATTAACATAAAGATTGAACATCGAGGGTTTCATTTTTTTATAAATACTTTCAAACAGCAGACTCCCTGAAATTGCACCACAAATATATGAAAATGCCTCTAAAATCATATGTGGTGCAATACCGACCATCACAAGCAGGAAAAGCAAAAACGAATTCTCACGTAAAAGCACACCTGATTCAGACATCACAGCTCCGAAAACAACCCCCCATACCGATGCATTCCATGCAATAATAAAAACCCCGCTTCTGAAAACCAATGCAATCAAAAAACAAATGAAAAGAACTGTTATGTTATTGCTTAAAATTGCAAGGAACTTATCACCACTACTCATAACTGCAGGGTTTACTTTTAACAGAGAAAGCTGGTCAGCAAAAATTGAATGAATATCAAAAACAGGAAGAATCATCTGTAAAATTGTGTAAACAAAAAACACACCAATAAAACTGAAAATATATGCTTTAAAGATGGGTAAATGTTCAAAAATAATTTCTGCTAAATTGATTTTATGTTTAATGCTCTTCATTCGTATCTCAATCATCTCAACTCCGCTGTGTGAAATAATTTTTTCATGCGCACTCTTGCGGATAGAACAAGCGCCAATGATTTTATCCCAAAAAGGTAGTAATGCCAAAGAAGTGAAAAACACACTTACCATTCCTGCATTTTCAGGAAATAAAAGATAAGCAGTAACTATTCCAATCAGTGCGCAGAAAAACCCAATGAAAAAAGCATACATTTCATTTTCAGCATATCTGCGGATTATGTTCAAAAAATTCAAAGACATGAGGTTATATTTGATTTTTCATGTATTTAATTGTTTTCAAAATCAGGTAATTAATAATTAGAAAATTAATACTTTCTTTTAGTTACATATTCTGAGAATTCGTGGAGTCTGTTTTTTGCAGGACTGTCGTCCAGAACAGACTCTGCATGTTTCCAGCCTTTAGAACCGATTTCAGAGGCTTTTTTCTTCGCATATTCGACTGCGCCGCTCTTTTTGATTAGTTCAATTGCTTCTGAAATTAGTTTCTGATCCTTTGTGTGCATATTCAGTATTTCTTTGAGTTTTGAGGAATCAGCTTTGTTTAGCTTCTTAAGTGCATAAATAACGAGAAGTGTTTTCTTGCCCTCATTTATGTCATCACCAATTTCTTTTCCCCAGTCTTTTGATACGGGGGCAATGTTAAGAATATCATCCTGAATCTGGAAAGCTACTCCCAAAGATTCCCCAAACTTGCCAAGTGCATTAATTTGTTTTGCATCAGCATTTCCCAAAATCGCGCCAAGCTTGGCAGAAAACCTTGCAAGTACGCCTGTTTTGTAAACGCACATCTGCAAATACTGCTCTTCTGAAACATCGCAACTTGAGTTTCTGTGCCATTGGATATCCATCGCCTGCCCGACTGAAACTTTGATTAATTCTTCAGAATAAAGATTGTAAATTTCTACGAGTTTGCTTTCCTTGAGTTTCAGGGGGTTGTTGTAAAGCAATGTTAATGGCAAGAAATACATTGCGTTTGCAGCATTGACTGCAACATCTGTTCCGTAAAGTTTGTGAGTGCAGGGTTTGCCACGTCTCTGATCTGAATTGTCCTCGACATCATCTACCATGATTGTTCCAGTATGAACAAGTTCCGGCAGTGCAGTAAAAGGCATAATTTTTTTTGAATTTCCGCCAACAGCATCGCATGTAAGAAGCATTAATGCAGGACGCCATCTTTTGCCACCCCTATCAAGAAAATCCCATATTGGTTCTGAAAGAGATTTATTGATGGTTTTAAAATCACAGGCATAATCTGCTTTTCCCAAAGTTTCTGAAAGCCATTTGTTATTTAATTTTCTTGGAAAAACTTTTTCCATTTCCGCGTCAATGAGAGGCTTTTTTTCTTTCAGAAAATCGTTTATATTCATTTGCATCACTAAAATATTAGTTTCATAACTTATTAAAGATTAGTCAGTAATCTGATTTTTAAGACTTTCATTGAAAATTTTCAGAAAATCTTCTTTCTGATTTTCATTTATTTTTGCGCCTGCTGCAATTTTATGTCCACCGCCCTGTGCATTGTCACCTAACTTTGCACAGGTTTCTTTAAGCGCAAGACCCAGATTAAGACCTTTTCTTATCAGTTCAGAAGTGCCTCGGGTGCTTATTTTTACAGTATTATCTTCATGCATTGCAAATGCAACAATTGGTTTATTCCCCTGAATAGCACCGCTTCCGTAAAGCATACCTGCAACAATCCCTACAATTGAATCTTTTATTTCAGAACCCGCATCAAAAAAATAAAATGTTTCCATTTCCTCAACACCTTTGTCATGCATTAGTTCTATTCCTTCGCGCAGTTGTTTTCTGTGTTCTGCCAACAAACTCAAAGCCCGTGCGTAATATTCTCCTCGGTCACCCATACAAACTTCCAGTGCAGTTTCTGC
>JAZDFD010000015.1:0-15666 GCA_043808155.1 Candidatus Iainarchaeum sp. | reverse complement strand
TGACAAGCACCCCTTATATATCATTAAAGAAAAGATAACAACTATTTTAAAACGATTCCGCGTTCCTGTTAAGCTTTCTTCTTAACAATATTTGCTGTTAAGCTTTCTTCTTAAGCAAAGGAAGCTTTGTTGTGGGGTGCTCAATCACATCATAACCAGGCGGAAGATTAACTGCCATTTTTGGATCTTTAGAAAAATAGTAAAGTGTCCCTTTTCCCCGTTTCTTATGAAGAAAGTATTTGATTCCCTTTGAATTCATGTGTTCGTAGACCATTTTGACACCTGTTATACTTAAACACCAACTAATTTAAAGTTATTCTGCGTATATAATTCATGGCCAACAAAAAGAACAAGGTTCACATAATACTAACTGGCGGAACAATTGATTCTTATTATGACGGTAAATTAGATACTGTTAAATGCTTTGATAAATCAATAATTCCAAAATATCTTGATAATCTAAATTTATATTTTGATTTTAAGTTTACCACTGTTTGTATGAAAGATAGTCGTGAGCTTACACGTAAAGATTTGAAAAAAATTCTAGATACTATCACTAAAAGCAAATATAAACACATAATTGTTACTCATGGATCATACACTATGCCTGACACTACAAGATATTTAAAAGCTAATTTAAAGAAAAATGATAAAACGATAATTTTAACCGGTTCCATGATTCCTCTTGATGATTTTAGTATGTCAGATGCACAATTCAATCTGGGATACTGTTTAAGTGCTTTTAATTATTTGAAACATGGTATTCATCTTTGTATGAATGGAAAAATATTTTCTGCTGATGAATCAATGAAAGTAATTTCCGAAGGCAGATTTTCGTCTATTTTTGGAGAATAATAAACTCACGTTTTTATACTCCTTTTACATTATTTTCGTATGGTTTCGAAAAAAGTGATGCTGCTTTCGCGCTTTAAGAATTTCTGTGCAGAGCTCTCAGAAAAAGACATCACAGGGGTTCTGCATCACTGCGATGCAGATGGTCTGGCAGCAGGTTTGATTACTGCAAAAGGCACTGAGAAACTCACAGGAAAGAGACCAGTGCTTGTGCTTCCCTACAATTACGGAACTAAAAAACAGCTTACTGAGATTTTCAAAAAATTCAAACAAAAAAAAGTAAACAAACTTATTATTGTTGATTTGAATATTGACCAGTTCCCAACTGAAGTAAAAAAAATCTCAAAACAAATGAACATCCTTGTTATAGATCATCACAAAGAATATGTTAATTTGAATTCGCCTGAAATTGTTTTTATTAAAGCAAAATATTTTGCAAAAATTGACCCAAGCGGTTATCCTGCTTCAAAACTTACATTTGATTTGTTTTCAGAAATTACAGACATTAAAAATTGTGACTGGATTGCCTGCTTTGGAATTTTAGGTGATATGAGTTACTCAAAATGGAAACCATTTTTCAAACAAACACTCAAAAGAACAAAACTTTCACTTAAAACAATTGATGAACTTAATGAATTAGTAACTGCAAACACAATAATTTCTGAAAAAAATCTCACTCCGCTTTTTAAAGAATTTATGAACGCAAAAAATCCGCGTGAAATTTTAAAAAGCAGATTCCAAAAAAATGTTTTGAAAATCAGAAATGAAAAAAACAAATGGGTTAACTTGTTTGAGAAAAATGCAGAATATTATCCTGAAACAGGATTATACTTCTTTGAAATAAAACCAAAACACAATATAAAATCTGCAGTAATTGACAACCTGACTCTGAAATATCCTGACAAAACAATTATAATTGCCGAAACGTCAGGAAGCAGAATTAAATTTTCCGCAAGAAGACAGGATTTTAAAGTTTTCATGAATTCATTACTTGAATGCTCAGTAAAAGGCATTCCCAAAGCAAATGCAGGTGGCCATATACCTGCTTCAGCCGGGGCAATTCCAAAATCTGCATTTAAAAAATTCAAAAAAAATCTGCTTATCTGTGCAAAAAAACAAAAACCAAAAAACCGAACACCAGGCTTATAAAACATTTCCTATTTCTATTATTCCATGGCAGAGAAAAAGAAAACACGCATTTCATGGGATGATTATTTCATGAAAATGGCTCATCTTGCAAGTGAAAGAAGCACATGCAACAGAAGAAACGTCGGAGCCATAATTGTAAAAGAAAAGAAAGTAATGGCTACAGGTTATAACGGTGCGCCAAAAGGAACTGAAAATTGCCTGGACAGAGGCTATTGTTTAAGGGAAAAAATGGGAATTCCCTCTGGTGAAAGGCATGAACTCTGCAGAGGCGCTCATGCAGAAGGAAATGCAATTGCACAGGCAGCACAATTTGGTCTTCCTGTTGATGGCGCGACTGTTTATTGTACAAATTTTCCTTGTGTTTTCTGCACTAAAATGATAATAAATGCAGGAATCGCAGAACTGGTTTATGAGAAGGGGTATCCTGACGAACTTTCCAAAGAATTGCTTGAAGAAAGCAATGTAAAAGTAAGAAAAGTCTGATTTTTTCATTTTTGATTCTTAGATTCGCAAAATAAGCTATTTAACTGCATTCATAACAAGTAGACAGAAGGATGAATGCTAAGAGAGTTGGTTGGTTTAACAATCCGCCTTCTGCCCAATTATTATCACTGGGGCAAGGAATATAAAAGACTTTGTACAATGTTTAGAGTATGCGTAAATGGATTTTAGTTGTAGTTCTACTTGCGGTTATTGCCATTGTTGCATTTGTTACTCCCCCAAAAAATGTACTTCCTGAAGAAGGCGGTGAATTTGAAGAAGGTTATTTTGATAATCTTGAACCCGAACCACTGGAACCTGAAATTGAGCAATTTCTTTTAAATACAGATGAGGAACTTACTGTTGAACATGAACTTGCAAGTTCTAAGACACACATTTCCACTCTGCCTTTGGAAACACAGACTGCTTTAACAAAAATAACTCCTGAATTGGCATGCAGAGAATATGCTGATTTCTCAGATACAAAAAATACTGTAATCTGCGATCTTTATGTTGAAAATATTTCTGATTCATATGTTGAATTTGTTGCATCAATGGTTTTGAAAGACGTAGCTCGTAATTGTGTTTTACAGTGCGAAGAACCAACATGGGACCCGGATACTTTTGAAAGATCTGAAGGTTATTATGCATCTGTAAAATACGCACGCTTAAACCCAGGTGAAATTTTTGATATTGAACTTGAATGTACTCCCAAAGAGCAGGTTCCCCTGAAAGTAGAAATCAGAACCTCACCTGAAAAAATAAGTGTTCCGAATAAGTGTTAAAATGCAGATAATGAAAACTGTTCATCTTCTTATTTCTGGAAAAGTTCAGGGTGTTTTTTTCAGAGCATTTACAAAAGACAATGCACGTCAGTTAAATCTCAAAGGCTGGGCACGTAATTTAACAAATGGAAAAGTTGAAGTCCTGGCATCCGGGAATGTAAAAGATTTAAATGAATTAATCCATCGTTTGAAAGAAGGCACTCCTGCATCTGATGTGGACGATGTTGAAATTAAGTGGCTATCTTTTGATGATTCACTTTCTGTTTTTGATATCTACAAAACAAAAGAAACTGAAAATTAGTTTTCAACATTCATAAACTGAAAAATTAGTCTGCTGTTTTAACTGTAAGAACAACTTCTTTTTCAAACTCAGTTTCATTAATTTCTGATTTGACTGTAATGTTATATTCGCCAGGATAAATTCTTTCATTGGGATTTGTTCTTACTGTAAAATCAAGTTTCCTTTTTTCATCTACACCTAATGTAGTGATTACTCTTTCAGAAGGGTGAACTATTAATGTTGTTGAATCCACAGGAAAAACAGTTATTTTTGAATTTGTGGCAGTTTCGCCTGTAACATTAGTAACATAAACTGAAAGTATAACTGTTCTCGCCTGCACATCAGTCATATCAAGAGCAGGCTTGTCAAATTGTGTATAAAACGGACTTGGTTGTAGGATTTCCATTATCATGGGGACGCCATAATATGCCACAATAATAAGCATAATAATCCCTACAAACATCAGTAAATTTCTTTTTGAAAATTCAAGATTCGGAAGCGGATTATATATGCCCATTGTTTCACCAAATTCAATACTAATACTGATTTCAATTATTTAAACGTTTAGGGGAGAGTAAAAAGTTGGTCATCTTTCCCCACATCAAAAAAACCTGCCCGAACGCCTGCATCAAGCCATGCGTGAGCATATGAAAATGCAGCAAGCGCTGTGAGAAGCTCATTTTTTTCCTGAAAATGCTTTGCGTCATTAAAGTAATTGTTAGCCATTTCCAGAAAATCCTCTGCAATTTTCCTTTCTTTCTCAGAAATACCCTTCTTAAATTTCACTTTTCCAATTGCTTTTTCAGTAAGCTTTCTGTATTTCATTACTTTTTCTTCAATTTCACTCATACAAATCCACGCTTTTCAATTTCACTTATAAAATTCACGTTCCATTTAATTTCACTCATAAAAATTCACTCCGTAAATAATTGCCAGTGCTTCCTCTTCTTTTTCACTTAGTTTTCCGCACACAATTAAAGAAGCTGGTCTTGGAAGCTTTAGTTTTTTTAATTCTTCTGAACTTCCTGCAACAATCTTTTCCTTATCACTTCCCGCAGCACATATTGCAATAAGCAGTGATTTTTTCATAATGTTTTCACTGTGTCTTATTTCAATATCTTCCAAAAGTTCAATTGCATCTTTTACACTCATGAAAAGTTTCTTTTCCACATCAATATCGAGCAAACACAGAGTATGAAGACCTGCAAGTTTATTTTCCTTAATAATGTCATAAAATGATTCAGGAGCGTAATTTTCTTGGGGATAAACAAGAGTAGTTGTTCTCCCGAATTTATATTCACTCAAACCTGTTTTTCCCAGATAATTCATTATTGAAATTCCCGGGAAAACTTTTGTTTCAATTTTTGCATTTTTTGCATCAATTAAAATCTGTGCATGAGTTGTGGCACTTAGTGCATTACCAAAAACCGCGAGTGCAACATCCTTCTCTTTTGCAGATTCAATAATCTTGTCAAACTTTAATTCAACCTCGTTCCTATCCACTGCAATAACGCTCTTACCAATCATTTCCTCAAGCTCTTCAACTTCACCTTCGGAATAAACACTTGTATAAGTCTCCAGATAAACCTCATTGCATTCTTTCAAAATTTCAAGTGCTTCATGTGTGATTTGTTTTGGTTTAAGCCCAATTCCGATTAAATACAGCATATCTACATAAACTGCAGGAATCTTTATATTGCTAATTGGCGTTATTTTAGTATGCCTGCAGTAAATCACCATAAACGAGTCGTGGATAGAATTGTAAAAAAAGCTACAGCGTCTTTTGCAAAAAAGAAACTGATTGTTAAAACATTGGCAGAGCATATGGATCTTCCTAGACTACGTTATAATTATTTAACGCATCTATTGAGAGAGGCAGATCTTGGAGTATCCGCAGGAGATATGTCTAGCGTACATAAACCGCCTTTCCGTGATGTAAAACATGTTGAACAATTTGTCAGACAATCATTGGAGGTAATCCCTATTAGTTCTCTGAAAGAGCTTATTTTAGATCTTCATAAGGAAGCAGGCATTGAAAGAGATACATTCGCTAGTGTGACTACATCTTTCAATTCAGCACAAAGACAAAATCTAATTACCTTGGAAAAAATAGCTTTTAAAGACCATAATGGAAAACCTGCAGGTGATATTCTTTGCATAACCCCTGCTGATTTAGAAAAATTCGTAAAATACTACAAACAGAAATTAGCCAAAAAGAAGTTATCATAAACAACTGCCTACGCCCAGCGTAAATAAATCTCTTGTTCCTGTTGCGAATCCTAAGATGATTAAAAAGACTTTAATAAAGCCCCGCATGTTTTCATCTTTTATTTCCTTATCAACATAATGCAGAATCAGAAGTATCAGAATCAATTTCAGAATAACAAATGCAAAAGGATGCACTCCCAGAACAGCCTCACTCAGAACATGCTGCTCCCCGCATCTGTAAATAATGTCAGTGAATGGAATTCCCTCTGTTGCAATAACTGTTGCAGTGCCGTCCAAAAGCTGTGACGATACTGCAAGCAGATTAATTCTATCTTTGAAAAAATCTTTTCTGAATTTTGTCATTATGAAATACATAATCCCAGTAATTGCAACCACACCAATTATAACTGCAAAAAACCCAGGCCAAGCTCTGAAATTAAGTAAAAGGAATGCAACAATTGGCGCCATTAAAATCACACCAATACTCCCGAACAGTTTGTAGAAATCACCATTATTTCTCTTGGATATTTTCCATGAAAGAACCAGCATTAGAATTGTAATTGCAAAAGTAAAAATATAAATTCCAGGAGTGTACGTATAAAATCCAAGTTCCAGAGGATTACAGCTCCTTGGAAGTAAGTGCATATCTTCCAGCACGCGAAATGTTGAACCTAAAATAACATACGGCATTAACGCAAGCATAAATTTCAAATCAAATTTAATTCCCTTTTTTGAAAGCATTGGATAAACAACATAAAATGCTGCAATAAGCAAAATCGCAACATAAACCAGTGTATTAACAAGATTGTATCCTGTATGTTCAACAACAGGTTTGCAAAAAAATTCAAACCAGATATTCTGAAAAGTGTCAATCATGCATATTTTTAACTACTTATTATTTTTATATATTGGCTTTGAGGACGAAGGTGATTTTATTGAATGATGAAGCATTTGGTATAAAAGTAAGGAAAAAACGTGCTCAGAAACTAAAAGAATATCTGACAGAAATAAAACTGATAGATTTCTCTCTAAGGCCCAATACTTCTGAAAATCACATAATTTTCCCGCTTCTGAAACTGCCCAGTCTGAAAGAAAGAATGCAAATTCTTGCAAAAGGCAAATCTCTTTCAATTTTGAAGCAAAAATTCACCTCTCAGAAAAAGAAACCCCTGTCTCTCAAAGACTCACTTGAAAACAAACTCACAAAAACAGAATTAGATTCATTAATCACATCATTTAATGTTTTAGGAAATGTTGCAATAATTGAAATTCCTGATGCTCTAAAAGAAAAAGAAAAAATCATTGCAAATTCACTTCTTGAAATAAATAAAAATATTGAGTCAGTATGTAAAATTTCATCTGCACATTCCGGAAAATACAGAACGCAGAAAGTCACTCTCCTTGCAGGAAAAAAACTCTCAAATGTATTCTACAAAGAATCAGGTTCTGTTTTTGAAATTGAATTAGGCAAAGTATTCTTTTCCCCGCGTTTAAGCACTGAGCGTATACGCATCTCAAAACTGATTAAAAAAGATGAAATTATTGGTGCATTATTTGCAGGTGTTGGACCTTACCCAATTATTTTTGCAAAAAAATCTAAAATGAAAAAAGCCTATGCTGTCGAACTAAATCCTTCTGCAGTTGAGCTTATGATATCAAATGCAAAATTAAACAAAGTAGAATCTAAAATTGAAATTTTAAAAGGGGATGTGAAAAAAGTAGTTCCCAAACATCTGAAGGGAAAATGCGACAGAGTTGTAATGCCTCTCCCTAAAGGCGCAGAACACTTTCTGAAAGACGCTTTCTTAGCTCTCAAACCAGAAGGCGGAGTAATTCACTTTTATCAATTTGTTGATAAAAACGAACCATACAAAAAATCCCTTGAAATCATAAAAGAAACCGCCTTAAAAATGAAAAAAAACACCCGAATTCTGCGAAAAGCACAAGTCAGAAGTTTCTCACCCTCCAAAATTCAGGTAGTTATTGACATTAAAGTTTATTAGTTCTTTGTTACACAGTGATTAAATGGAGTGCAAAAAAGAAATCAATGCAAAAAATTGTCCCTGTACATATCCTGGATGTTTACGAAAAGGCATCTGCTGTGAATGCATAAAACACCACAGAGAAGCAAGTGAACTCCCTGCATGTTACTTCACAAAAGCAGAAGAAAAAACTTATGACAGAAGCATTGAGCATTTTTTAAGAAACAGGTGAACATATGCCGGTATTAATAAATTTTAAAATTTGTGATAATTCCAAGGATTGCAGTGGCATTGATGTATGTCCGGTTAGTGCTTTTTATTGGGATGATAAAAATAGAACAATTGCAGTTGATAATTCTAAATGTATTTCGTGTGGGCAATGCGAAACTTCTTGTCCCGTGGGTGCAATACGAGTTGCAAAAACTGATGAAGAATATGAAAAAATAAAAAAAGAAATTGAAGCAGACCCAAGAAAAGTTTCTGATTTGTTTGTTGATAAATATGGTGCTGAACCTGTTGATCCTGCATTTTTAATCTCAGTTAATCAGTTTAATTTACAAATTTTGCAATCTGTCCAACCTGCAGTTGTGGAACTTTTTAATGATGATTCAATTGAGTGCTTGTTGCATTCAATTCCGATGAAGGAATTGTTTCCAAAGTCAAATGTGAAATATAGAAAAATGGGTGCTGATGAGAAATTCCTTGAAAAGTATAGTATAAAAGAATTACCTGCTTTGCTATTCTTTAAAGACGGAAAATTAATTGGAAAAATTGAAGGATATTTTGATGATTCAAAAAAAGAAGATTTAATTAAAAAAATAAATGAAATTGATTTGTGATTTTATGCTGGAAAATATTCTTATTATGGGCGCCCCTGGTTCGGGAAAAGGAACGATTGCAGGAATGATTTCGGATGAATATTTACTGGAGCATATTTCTGCAGGCGAACTGATAAGACGGGAAATCAAAAATAAAAATTCAAAAATCACAGTATATAAAGAATCTTTAAATAACGGAAATCTGCTTCCGAATAATGTGGTTATGGATTTAATAAAAGACGAATTTGATAAAAAAGGCAATTTTATTCTTGATGGTTTTCCGCGTAATGTTGAGCAGGCAGAAATGCTTGAAACATTTTTTGAAAAACACAATATTGTTCTTTCAGCAGTCATTAATTTAGAGGTTGATACTGAAACAGCGAAAAAAAGAATTTCCGGAAGAAGAGAATGCAAGACGTGTGATGCTGTTTACAATATTTATTTTTCCCCTCCTGAAAAAGAAAACACATGCGATAAGTGCGGTTCTGAACTTTATTCACGCGAAGACGATAATCCGGAAGCAATTGAGCACAGACTTAAGATTTACAGGAAAGAAACTGCTCCTGTTGAAGAATTTTACAGAAAGAAGGTTATGTTTGTTGAAATTGACGGTTCTGGTAGCCCTTCAGAAACATATTTGCGGGTTAAAAATTTTTTGGATTCCCTCTAAGGGTTATAAATACTTCCATCTAATTTTCAATAATGTTAGTTCTAATAGCAGGTCTTCAGGCCACGGGAAAGACCTTTATTTCAAAAAAATTAGCCCCTATTCTCAATGCTGAGCATTTAAGCACAGACATCATCAGAAGAGAACTCCTTTCTGAAAGAACCTATTCTGAAGAGGAAAAAGCAAAGGTCTATGATGCGCTGTTTGAAAAAACTTCTGAATTGCTATTCCAAAAAAAACCTGTAATCATTGACGGAACATTTTACAAAAAAGAATTAAGAGACCGAGCACTCGCAACTGCACAAAAAAACAACTCATCTTTTCACAAAATTGTATGTACTGCATCTGATGACATTATAAAAACAAGAATTAATCTTTGCGAAAGAAAAGAAACAAAAACAGAAGCTGATTTTTCAGTTTATGAAAAAACAAAAGCAATGTTTGAAAAATTTGAAGGGGATTTCTTGGAACTAAATACCGCACTTTCAAATAATGAGCAGTTAAACACACTTAGGGATTACATTTTCTCAAATGAAATAGTATTTCAGTTATCAAAGAGATTCGAATACATTCAAACTCATATTTCAAATGTTTTCCTCACAGGTAAGTTTGTTTACAAAATAAAAAAACCAGTGAAATTCACATTTTTGGATTATTCAACACTTGAAAAAAGAAAAAAATTCTGCCAATTAGAATTAGAGCTGAACAAAAGACTCTGCCCTGATTTGTATTTGGCGGTAGTTCCTGTTTCATTTGAAAATTCGGAAATTACTTTCTCAGATTCAAATCCAGTAGAATATGCTGTGAAAATGAGACAGCTCCCTGCAGATAAAAAAATGGATATTCTTTTAGAAAATAATGAAGTTACTGAACAAAATCTTATGTCAATTGCAGAAACACTTTCTGACTTCCATAATAATGCTGAAACAATCACTAAAAATTTCTCTTCACCTGAACAAATAAAATCTGCAATTAATGACCTTGCTAATTTTAGAGATGCTATTGAAAACGAACTTTCACTTGGTTCTGTTGTTGACTCTGTTTTGGAAAATTGCAATTCATTCATAGATGGGAATTCGGAACTTTTTGAAGAACGAATTTCTGATGGACGAATAAAGCGCTGTCATGGTGATGTGTACTCCAAGAATATTTTTATTGATGACAAAATTTATATTTTTGATGCAATTGAATTCAACGAAGAATTTGCGAGAATTGATGTTGCTTCTGAAATTGCATTCCTTGCAATGGATTTGGATTTCCACAAAAAAGAAGAGTTTTCAAATATTTTCATTGAAAAATACATTGAATTAAGCAATGATTCAGAAATCTCAAAAATTATGAATCTTTACAAATGCTACAGGGCTAACGTGAGGGCAAAGGTCTCCGCAATCTCATTTGGATTCGCTTCAGGCGCAGAAAAAGAAAAACTCCTAGTTGACTGCAAAAACTACCTCCAACTATGTGAGAGATATGCTGAAAAGTGGTGAGCAGATTTAAAACCCTTTTGATGTTAAAATTTTGAGTTGTGATATTATGGATGAAACTAAAAATTATACTGTAAAAGACCTTTCTTTAGCCGAATATGGGCGAAAAGAGATTGAACTAGCTGAAATAGAAATGCCGGGATTAATGTCTATAAGGCATAAATATGCGAAAGAGAAGCCATTGAAGGGCACGCGTATTATGGGTTCTCTGCACATGACTATCCAGACTGCAGTGCTTATTGAAACATTAGCAGAATTGGGAGCCAGTGTCAGATGGGCATCATGTAATATTTACTCTACACAGGATCATGCAGCAGCAGCAATTGCAAAAATTGGTATTCCTGTATTTGCATGGAAAGGGGAAACACTGAAAGAATACTGGGTACAAACTTCCAAAGCATTAGACTTTGGAAATGGAAAAGGTCCTAACTTAATTGTTGATGATGGCGGAGACGCAACATTAATGATTCACAAAGGATTAGAAGTTGAAAAAAATCCTGCACTTTTAGAAAAAGATTATTCAAACGAAGGTGAAGATCTTAGAGAATTAATGGCAATCTTAAAGAAAATCCACGCTGAAAATCCAAAACGCTGGACAAATGTTGCAAAAGAAGTTAAAGGTGTTTCTGAGGAGACAACCACTGGCGTACACAGATTATACCAGATGCTTGAAGAAAAGAAATTACTTTTCCCTGCAATTAATGTAAATGATTCAGTTACTAAATCAAAATTTGATAATTTGTACGGCTGCAGAGAATCTCTTGCAGATGGAATCAAACGCGGAACTGATGTAATGGTTGCAGGTAAAATTGTTGTTGTATGCGGTTATGGAGACGTAGGAAAAGGCTGTGCACAATCTATGAGAGGATTTGGTGCGCGTGTAATAGTAACAGAAATTGATCCAATCTGTGCATTACAGGCAGCAATGGAAGGTTATGAAGTCTCAACAGTAGAAGATGCCTGTTCAGAAGGTGACATTTTTGTAACTACAACAGGCAACCGTGATATTATAACATTAGACCATATGAAAAAAATGAAAGACATGGCAATTGTATGTAACATCGGGCATTTTGATAATGAAATTCAGGTAAACAAACTTGAAAAAATGCCGGGAATAAAAGAAACTAACATCAAACCGCAAGTAGATAAATACACTTTCCCTGATGGACATTCAATAATTCTTCTTTCAAAAGGAAGATTAGTTAATTTAGGGAATGCGACCGGACACCCAAGTTTTGTAATGAGCAATTCATTCTCTAACCAAGTTCTTGCACAGATTGAACTCTGGAAAAAGGATTTTGAACTTGGAGTGTATATGCTTCCGAAACTTTTGGATGAGGAAGTTGCAAGATTACATTTGAAAAAATTAGGTGTGAAACTCACAAAGCTCACAAAAGAACAGGCAGATTATATCGGTGTAAAACAAGACGGTCCTTACAAACCAGACCATTACAGATACTAATCAGCTTTTTTTTCAATTTGTTTTTTCAGAGCTTTCAGCATTTCTCTGTTCCCTGCAGGAAGATCTGCTTTTTTTATTTCTTTTTTGTACATTTCAATATCTGTTATGAATGATTTAATTCCTGAAACAGTAGGCGTTTCCTCAATATTCCCGAAGCCAAGCTGTCTGAGAATAGAACCATTAAAGTATCGTTCATAAAACTCTTTGTTTGAAAAAGTATAGATTGGTTTATTCAGCATTATTGCTTCAGACGTAAGGCTTATACCTCCATGTGAAAAAACTGAACTGCAGTTTGCAAAATCATAATAAAATTGGTCGTGGCTGTTTTCAACAAACTCAAGATTCCCTTTTTTATTTTTTGTATCTGTGCCGTAAATTAAAAATCGTTCATCTTTAAATTTTTTCAGAACAGGGATAATTTTTTCAAGTTCAGACTCAGGGAAGTAAACTAAATGATACGCACCATCGCTGGTTCTTGAATTTATGAAGTTGTCTCTGACTAATGGACCGAAGAATTGCTTCCGTTTTTCCTTAACTCCTGGTTTGAAATAATATGTTACAAAAATCTGGTCTGACGGTCGGAATGCAGTAAGCACAGGCTGTTCAGTGGAATAATACATGAGTTTGTCTTTCATTGACATTTTGATTTTTATATTTTCCATTATGTGCATTGAAGAAATAGTAATAACCGGAATTTTCAGTATTTCCCCGATATAAACTGCATTAACATCAAAATCAGAAATTATAATATCAGGATTTTCACTTTTTACAAATTTTGCAAGTTTGTAAAGATTTGATGCCATGACTCTTGGTGCGCGCGGTGCATTGTAAAGCATTGTTTTCATTTTTCTGTAGCCATTGTCTTCAAAAAGAAGCTGAAACCATTTCAGTTTCTGACCCTCACCAAAATCTTTCTTAAGAAATTCATGAGCTGGCCCATATGATGAAATTACAACTTTGTGATCTTTCATTAAATGTCTTATAAGTACACTGCTTCGTGTTGCATGGCCCATTCCCACTCCGCAAACTGAAAATAAAATCTTAGCCATGTTACCACTTTTTTTATGAATTAACAATTATTTTTTTGATGCCTTTATTATTATATTTGAAGCAAGTGAAGGTACAGTACAAAATAAACCTTCAAGAACTTTAAATATACCGTTTCCTGCGAAATGCCTTTTTTTTGTACAATGTGGTGTAAGATTGATTTTACTGCCTGTTACCTTATCAATCTTAAAACCACTGAATTCCAATAATTCAATAAGAGATTTTTTTGTAAATGCTTTAACATGACCTGTGACGTCTTCACCTAATGGCGAACCAAAAGCTATTGTTGAACCTGATTCTATGTAATATGGTAACTGCCCCATAACTAAAACTCCTCTGTTATACCAGCAAGCAATGTTCGGAACTGAAATAACAAGTTTTCCTTCATCCTTTAAAACTCTGTTTAATTCCCTTGTAAATTTTTCAGTGTCATAAATATGTTCAATAACTTCACTGCAAAGCACAAGATCAAATAATTTGTCTCCAAAAGGAAATTTCTCGCAATTCAAATCGCATTTTTTTGCTTTAATGCCTTTTTCTTGTGCAAGCAAAACATTTTTTTCAACAATGTCCAATCCAAATATTTCTCTGTCCTTTCTTTTAAATAATGCCGTAAACAGTCCGTCACCACATCCCACATCAAGCATTTTTCCTTTCACAGCCCCTACAAGCTCCCTTGTTTTTTTGAGCCTGTCCATTGAAAACTGATAATAAGTGCTGTTTAGATTCTCACTGTAGATTTTTTCATTGCCTTCTGAAATTTCCATGTATACTTAAACTAACTAAAATAATAAATAACCCATACTCCTTTATTTCAAAGAATAAATAACCTTGCTCCCTATTCCAGAGATTCCCAAAGTATCTGTTCTTTGGAATTTACAGTGATTCCGTTTTTATTTATTGTAAGTGGGTGAATTGATTTGCTATGGTCTGTCCCGCGCATTTTCCTTATGAATATGCTTCTATTTGGAGGTGTGAAATATAATGCGATTATCCCGTCAGATATAAATTCTTCCACACCAAAAGCAGAAAATTGATTTCTTTTATCCTTGGTTTCAGTTGTCAGCAGAGTTGTGCATCCCAAATCCATTAATGCATCTGTGAATTCATAAAGCATCAATCTTAGCGACCCGCCGCTCAGCCATAATCCAAGAGAAGTTGTAGAATCAACCACTAATCTTTTAGCACCAATTTCCTCAACTAATTTAGAAATATGTTCTAATTCCAGACGCATTCGGGAGTCTACACTCGGACCAGTTGTAACATTCCTTACATTAAATCTATAAATTTTAATCAAATTTTGATCCTGAAATTTTTTAATATCCCAATTGAAACTTTCCATATTCCATGTTATATTTTTCACATTGTTTTCAAGTGTAACATAAACACCGGGTTCATTGTAATCTTTAGCGCCATTGTAGAGGTATTGTGTGCACATTATTGTTTTGCCAGTGCCTGACCCCCCTGAAATAAGTACAGAACTACTTTTGGGAAAGCCACCTTCCAGAATTGAATCAAGTCCTGCAATACCTGTTTTTGTTCTTTCTAAACCCATAATTAAACAGTTATATGTAGTTTTTCTGATTAAAAAGCCTAACTTCTCCGCCCTGTACAGCAAGCCTTAAAAACACCCTTTAACCTAATTTTTAGATATGCCTAAAACTAACTTAGAGAATAATTTGAACACCCCTGAAAATGGGACTTATGCTGAAAACGTGAATCTTGTAGATCTTATTGATCAGCCAGCATGGAAGTCTATTCTCTTAGACTTGGTTAAATCTGAGAAAATGGATCCTTGGGCTATTGATGTTGGTGAATTAGCAGACAAATACCTTGCAAAAATCAATCAGCTCGAAAAAGCAGATTTGCGCTTACCTGCAAATGCAATTTTAGCATCTGCAATTCTTCTAAAATTCAAAGCAAAATCTCTCAGACTTACTTCTCTTGAGGAAAAAGAACCTGAAATTTCACCAGAAGAAATTGCAAGAATGAATGCAATGATTCCTGATTTAACATCTGTAAGGCGCGGAAGAGAAGGAAGAGTTTCACTCGATGAATTAGTTAATTCAATTGAATCAATAATTGAAAAAACAAAAACAAAGGAAGCAAAAAGAATCTTCAGAGAAATTCCTGTTTTTCAGCTTCCTTTTACAGAAGAAAACCTTGAGGAAAAAATAGATTTAATTTTTGCAAAAATCAATGAAAGAATGGATTCTCAGGGTTTGCTGATGTTTTCAGCATTACTTGACAAAAACACTTCGGAAGAAAGAGTAAATACTTTTGTTCCTGTTTTATTTCTCCTGAATAAAGGCAAAATCAATGCCTGGCAGGAAGAATTCTTCGGCGAGATATTCATCAGTTTAAGAGTTAATGGAAACGAAGAAAATAATAATGAAGAAAAAGAAAATTAAAATTTTGTTGTTAGAATTGTTTTTAATCATAAATTTGTTTT
>JAZDFD010000014.1:0-65517 GCA_043808155.1 Candidatus Iainarchaeum sp. | reverse complement strand
GAAAATTACAGGCAGTGAAACTGCTCCTTTTGAATATGATTTTGAGAAAGGAAATGCAGACGGATGGAAGCTGGATTCTGCGTGGTCTGTTATTCAGGAAAATGGAAATTATGTTTTGCAGGGTACTGGTCATGAATGGGCTTATGCTGGTTCGGAAAGCTGGAGTGATTATACTTTTGAAAGCAAAGTAAAATTAGTTGCAGGTCAGATTCATATTAATTACCGGGTCAGTGGTGGTAATAGGTATGCTATTGGCATGAGTGACGGTGGTTTATATCTTATGCGATCAGCTGGAGATGGCAAAGAAATCGAGCATACAGAGTTGGAATCTGTTGCTATGCAACTTAGTGAAAATAAATGGTACGACATCAAAATTGTTGGTAAGGGAAATAACATCAAGGTTTATGTTGATGATAGTCTGAAAATAGATTACACTGATGATAAGCCAGTATTAAGCGGACGAATTGCTTTTGAATCATTTTCAGATTCTGAAATTCATGTTGATGATGTTGTTGTAACAATTGATTCAGCAGGCGCTGAGGTTTATGCAGGAACTGCGGGATACGGAATATACAAATTCAATAATACAAGTAAAACATGGCAGAATCTTGGAGGTACATTGGGAGGCGGGTTCTGGAGCCCATGGGAAAGAAGAATGTATCAATTTAGTTCAATATTATTTGACCCTGATGTTCCAGGAAAAATCTATTACGGACATTTTCCAAGCGGATTTTTCATAAGTGAAGATAACGGGCACACTTGGAAAGATTCAAGTTTGGGACTGGGGAATGACGGGATGTTTTCTTTAACTATGCACCCGAATGATCACGACATATTGTTTGCAGGAACATACAATGGTGTTGTAAAATCCGTGGACAGCGGAAGAACATGGAAAAGTATAAGCAATGGCATCCCCTCTGAACAGTGGCCTTACACAGTGGCAATTGATGACGAAAACCTAGACATAATGTACACTTCAACCAAGAACGGGCAGAATAAAGGTTTCTGTGAAAGAAATAATTTCTGCGGAGTTGTAATGAAAACAACAGATGCAGGGGAAAACTGGTTTAAGATTATGAACGGACTTGATGAATATAGAAGCGAATTTTATACTCTTTTGATTTATCCGCCAAATCACAAAATTTTATTTTTAAGCACCAATAGAGGTGTTTACATAAGCAGAGATTCTGGCAGCAGCTGGAAAGCTATAAACACTGGGCTACCTAACACAGATAATCAGGTAAGAGATAATGTTGCAGATAATTTAGCACTCACGTCAGATAATAAATATTTAATTTTTGGTCTTATGAACGCTGGTGCATGGAAAGCAGATTTGTCAGTAGCGGGTCTGGGTTCTTAGACAATTAGGTGAAATATATAAAATAGAGGGCTTTTTTGGAATCGTGTTTTTTGTTGTACTTTCAGATGTATAGAATGGAAATAGTTATTCCAAACCATAAGATGCCATCATTATTTCCTGCAAATCGATTCCAAAAAGCATGAGGATAAAGAAAAGAATCTGTTTGAAACTGTAATAAATCAAGACAAAGAAAATCACAAGCAGAACTTTCTGAGCCCACTCAGGCCAGCTTTTAGTAAAAGGAAGATATTTCTCAATTGTACGTTCTGCAGTTTCCCAGATTTTTCCGCGTAATAAAATGATAACCACAAAGAAACTCCCAAGGATTGCAATTGCCTCCAATGAAAAGCCCAGCGTATAAAATATGTAAAGGAACACAGGCAATAAAAGCAAACGAATAATCAGTCTTTTGTCCATAAAATCATTTTATTTATCATTGAAATAATTAATAAAACCTACTGATAATTCAATAAATGTGAGAAAATGAGTTTTTTTAAATTAATAGAAAACAATTTCATTCCAATTCTACTGTCAGGCTTGATTATTGGTTATTTGTTTCCTCAGTTCGGGAATTTTGCATTTGCGTCTTCATTTATGCTGGCAGTGGCGATTTTCCTTTCAAGTCTGAAAGTTGATTTTAATATATTTTTTGAGCATCTTAAAGATTTGAAATACATTGGGAAAAAATTCATTGTTTTGAAGCTTATTGCACCGCTTTTGGTTTTTTTCGCAAGTTTGTTTATTGTTCCAGAATTTGCACTTGGGGGTCTTTTGATTGTTGCAACCCCGAGCGGAATTTCAAATATAATACTTTCAGATATTTTCAAAGGAAATAATGCATTAGCGCTTTTATTTACAATTATTACACATATGCTTTCGCCATTACTGATTCCTGTTTTGGTTTTTATTGCAGTTTCACAAACAGTTGCATTTGATTACTTTGGTTTGTTTTCATCATTGATTTTGATGGTTGTGTTGCCTGTGATAGTTGCGTATTTAATTTCCAGAAGATTTCCTGAAAAAGTTGAGAAAATAAAGCATACACTTTCTGGAACGAATATTGTTCTTATTTGGGCGATAATTATCGTAGTTATTGGGCAAAATGCAAACAACATTGGAGATTTGTCAGATTTTATTATTCCTGTGATTTACGTTTTTGCAATAATGCTGGTAATGACTGCAATTGCACTTACTCTTGCGAGAAAAGAGTCAAAAGAAAACAAAATCGCAATTGGTTTAAGCGGATTCCACGCAAATGCTATTTTGGGCCTTATTATTGCAACAACATATTTTCCATTTGAAGTTGTTTCAGTAATGATTGCGTATCAAATAGTGCTTGACCCGTATTTTGCAGTTTACAAAAAGATAGTTGATGTTTTTATATAAAGAAAGATTGCCATATAAAAAAACCTTTTTGCTTAATCAAAATGATCAAAGCCTTTTTTCAGAAGTGATTTTTTCTTGTCTTTTATTAATTGAACGCCTTCTTCTTTGTAAAGGATTTTTCCCACAATAGTAAAATCAGAAAATTCTCTTCTGAGTAAATTCACTTTTTCTTCGGGAATTGTGAAAACTAATTCAAAATCTTCTCCTCCGTACAAAGCGAATTCAACTGCATCTGCATTGAGAGTTCTTGCGCTTTCAGTTGTGGTTTCTGAAACAGGAACTTTTTCATAATAAATTTCAGCTCCGCATTTGCTTTCAGCACAAATGTGATTTACTTCACTTCCCAAGCCGTCACTTACATCAATCATCGCATTGCAATACTTTGCAATTGTTCTCGCTTCTTCAGAGGTTCTGCATTTTGGTTCTAAATAATCATCAAGAAAACCAGTTTTGTTTTGACGTAATAATTCCAACCCTGCTTTGCTTCCTCCTAAATTTCCTGTTACACATATTAAATCTTTAATTTTCGCAGAAGAACGCAATCTAAGAAGTTCTTTTTTTACACTTCCAAGCAAACAGAGATTGAAAACATATTCCGTTCCGTGTGTAGTGTCTCCGCCGATTATTTTTACATTGTGTTTTTCTGCAGATTCATACAGTCCTTTGTAAAGTTCATCTAAAAATTCAACTGAGGTTTCTTTTTTCAGAGAAAGAGAAACAAATGCATAATTTGGAATGCCTCCCATTGCAGCAATATCAGAAACATTGCATTCCATTAGTTTCATTCCTATCTGATAAGGAGTTTGCCATTTCAAAGCAAAGTGATCATTTTCAACCAGCATATCAGTTGTAACAAGCAGGTGATAATACTCAGAAAATTCAAGAACTGCACAATCATCACCAATTCCTTTTATTACTGAAGAATCAGTCAGTTCTTTTCCTGCAAGGCGTTTTATTAATTCAAATTCCCCGCCTAAATCTTTTATGTTCATTATTAATCCTCTCTGCACCCTAAATCTTTTATGTTCATTAGTAATCATCTCTGCATTCTTTGTTTATTTTTACAGAACACAAGTCTCCGCACATTGAACAGACGTTTGTTTTGTTTTTATTTCTTCCCTGATGCATCTCACGCGCTTTTTCAGGATTCATTGAAAGTGAAAACATTTTTTCCCAGTCTAAGTTACTGCGTGCACGGGACATTTCATCATCAATATCACGCGATTTGGGAATCCCTCTTGCAATATCTGCTGCATGGGCTGCAATTCTTGAAGCCACAACACCATCAATTACGTGCTGAGTGTCGGGAAGCCCCAAATGCTCCATTGGAGTGAGATAGCAGAGAAATGCAGTTCCGTAATATGCTGCTAAAGCGCCTCCAATTGCACCTGTTAAATGGTCATAACCAGGGGAAATGTCAGTAACAAGCGGGCCAAGAACATAGAATGGGGCATTGTTACAGTACTTTTGCTGGAGTTCAACATTTTCTTTAATCTGATTCAGAGGCACATGCCCTGGACCTTCAATCATAACCTGCACATTTTTCTCATAAGCGCGTTTTGCTAGTTTTCCGAGTGTTTTTAGTTCTGCAATTTGAGCTGAATCAGTTGCATCTGCTAAAGCTCCGGGACGCAAACCATCACCCAAGCTCAAAGCAACATCATGTTCATAAGCTAAATCAACAATTTCATCAAATCTTTCATACATTGGATTTTCTTGCTTGTGATGCATCATCCATTTCACTAGGAAACTTCCTCCGCGGGAAACCACACCCATAATACGTGGCTTAAGCAAAGGAATGTATTCTTTTCTCACTCCGCAATGAACTGTAATAAAATCAACACCATCATCAATGTTTGATTTTACTGCATTAATAAAATCATCACCAGTGAGATTTGCAACATTTGATTCTTTTGCAATTGCTTCATAAATAGGAACAGTTCCGATGGGGACTGATGACTCCGAAAGAATTCTTTGACGGATTTCTTTTATGTTTCCGCCAGTGCTTAAATCCATTACAGTATGTGCACCATATTGTATTGAAACTCTTAGTTTTTCAATTTCTTTTTCAACATCTGAATTGTGATTTGAAGTGCCTAAATTTGAATTTATTTTTGTAGTAAGATTTTTTCCAATTCCAAGAGGTTTGCAGTTGTGCAATTTGCTTTTTACAATAATAGTGTGGCCCGCGGCGACATCTTTGCGTAAAGTTTCCACATCAATATGCTCATCCTTCGCAACTTGTTTCATTTCTTCAGTAATTTCATTTCGTTTTGCGCTTTCCAATTGTGTCATTTAAATAGCTCCTGAAATTTTAAAATTTCTATTTTCACGTTTTCTTTTGTAACAACAGATGAAATCGCACACAAACCATCTGCACCTGCATCAACAACTGATTTTGCATTTTCTAAAGTGATTCCTCCGATTGCAATAATAGGGAGTGTGCATTCACTTTTAATTTCTTTTATTAGGTCTAGACCTACTGCATTTCCAGCGTCTTTTTTTGTAGAGGTTTCAAAAATTGGGCTAATCCCGAGATAATCTGCACCTTTCTTCTCAGCAGAAATTGCTTCTTCTAAAGTATGGACCGTTACACCGATTATTTTATCAGTGCCAAGAAGAGTTCTTGCATTTTTATAATCAAGATCGTCTTGTCCTAAGTGTACGCCATCTGCATCTACTGCGAGTGCTACATCTGCTCTGTCATTAATAATCAGTTTTGTTTTTTCTGAACACAAATCTTTGAGTTGGGATGCCTCAAAACACATTTGTTTTATTGACGCGTTTTTGTTTCTGTATTGGATAACAGATACGCGTGCAGCTATTGCATTCTGCACATCCGAAATGTTTCCCGCTTTGCTCAGTGACGCGTCTGTTATGAAATAATAACCCTTCATACAATAACCTTCATTCAATAATCTTCATTCAACAAACTTTTGTTCTTCTACTTTTTGCATTTTTTCAATTTCTTCTTTTTTAAGATTGTAAACAGCATCAAATAAATTCGCTTTAAAAGTCCCCGCACCTTTGCTTTCTTTTTCTGCAAGTTCTGCTGCAATTTCAAAACATACTAATCCCGCTACTGATGCTTTTGCTAAATCAGATTCAACTGCCGCAAATGTTCCAATAACAGATGTTGTCATGCAACCTGTTCCAACAATATGCGACATTATTTCAGTTCCATTTTTCACAATGTAGCATTTTTTTGAATTGCAAATAATGTCTTCTTTTCCAGTGATTACAACCGTGCACTCTCTTTGAGATGCAAGATGTTTTGCAATTGCGATAAGGTCTTTTTTCACCTCAGTTGCATCTACGCCTTTTGTTTGCACATCTTCACCAGCAATTCTCGCAACTTCTGAAGAGTTTCCTTTTATAATGTCAATTTTCACTTCATTAAGCAAATCAAAACAGGTATCATCCCTCAGCTTTGTTGCACCTGCGCCACAAACATCTAAAATTACAGAGATTCCTTTCTCATTAGCAGATTTTGCTGCAATTTTCATTGATTCAACAAATTCAGGTGTGAGCGTTCCAATATTGAGCACTAATGCTGAGGCAATTTTCGCCATATCTGCAGATTCTTCTTTTGCATGCGCCATCACAGGAGAAGCACCAAATACTTTCACAATATTTGCGCAATCATAAATTGTGACCCAGTTAGTGAGATGATGCACAACTGGTTTCTCAGTTCTTACTTTTTCCAAAAGCGAGTATATTTCCATAATGTAACCCCCTGAATGAATTAATTAGAGATGTGTTAAATAATTATCGGTGAGCAGGAAACAGATTATTGTCAGATATCCAATTAGATATCAAAGACGGAGATTAAAAGTCTGATCGCAGATTAATTTTGATTAAAAATTCTGATCGCAGATTAATTTTGCTTCCGGGAGTTTTTTTAGAATGTCCTCTGCGTTGTACATCATGCCTTTTTCTTTTTTCAGGATATCTGCTGTGTATCCATTAAGAAAAGCGCCAGCAATAGCAGAATGCATGTTGCTATTTCTTGATGCAAATGCAACAACTAAGCCTGCAAGAATGTCACCTGTTCCGCCTGTTGTCATGCCTGGATTTCCGGAAAAATTTTTGTAAATTTCTTTTCCATCAGAAATGAAATCAACTGCACCTTTGAGAATAATTATGCAATTATATTTGGAAGCCATTTTTTTAGTGCTTGCCATTGTCGGAGGTTCTTTGAAAAGGGAGCTGAATTCATCTGCATGCGGAGTAAGAACGCAGTTTTCATGAAGAAGTTTTTTATCAAGAACACGAAGTGCAGTTGCATCTAAAACTAATTTTTTATTTTTGTTTTCAGGAGATGATTCTTTAATGAATGAATCTACAAGTTTTTTTATTACATCTGATTTTTCTAAGCCCGGGCCAATTAAAATGGAATTCACTTCACCAATCATTTTTTTAGCATCTTTAATATCATTAACAATGAATTCAGGAGATGCTTTTTTAATATAGGGAATGTTTTCTTTCGGTGTTGCAAAATAAACTAAATCTACAAGCTTTGATGCAACTAAACCTGCAAAGATTGCTGCACCATGATATTGTTTTGAACCTGCAATTATCAGAACAATTCCATTTTCTCCTTTGTGAGATTTCTCTTCTCTTCTTTTCAGAAACTTCACATGCCCGGGACCTGCCTGATATGTGAAATCTTTTGGAATACCAATGTCAATTACTTTTGAGGCTTTTGCTTTTGCAATATGCAGTGAAATTGTGAAATCTGATTCAAAACCCGGTGTCGGTATATCAACTGCAACTCTTTTTGCTTTTGATTTATTCAGTAAATCAACAACACTTGCATAGGGTTCTGCAAGTTTTCCTGACACACCAATTCCAAAAAGAGCATCTACAACAATATCAAATTTGTCAGTATTAATTTTTGAAATATCATCCTTTGTTTTTATTTCATAAAATTTCAAATCATCGACTTTTGAAAGTAATGCAAAATTCATTTTAGATTCAAGTGTTTTTATGTTAGCTCTACTTCCGATAAGATAAACTGAAACATTATTCCCAGACGCCAAATATCTGGCAGCTACAAAACCATCTCCGCCATTGTTTCCTAACCCACTGAAAACCGCAATTTTTTTCTTCTTTCCAAACTCAGTTTCAATTTCCTTTGCAATGCCTTTACCTGCGTTTTCCATTATTTCCGAAATATTAACCCCGAAATATTTGAGATTTGAATCTAGAATTCTCATCTTCAAAGAAGTATTCATAGAATAATAAGTAAAGGAATCAAATATATAAAGCATCCGCAGAGGGAAAATATTTAAATAGTTAGAATCCTTATGTGTAGACATAGAAATTTAGGGGAAAGGAGTGATAGAATGGTGCTTTTATACGTATTTGGGGCAGGGATTTTAGGTTTGATTATAGCTGCAGTCCTGATGTTTAAGGTTAAATCAGAAAATGCAGGAACCCCTGAAATGCAGGAAATTTCATCACACATACGAGAGGGTGCTTTCGCATATCTTAAACGCCAATATTCAGTTTTGCTGATTTTTGTCATTATTGTCACTTTAGTTCTGGCAATGTTTATCGGAACTTTAACTGCGATTTCATTTGTTTTTGGGGCTTTTTGCTCAGCATTAGCAGGTTTCATTGGAATGAATACTGCAACTCTGGCAAATGTAAGAACAGCAGCTGCGGCAAAAAATAGTTTGCCTAATGCACTTAAAATTGCATTTTCATCAGGTGCAGTACTAAGTATGTTTGCAGTTAGTATCGGACTTTTAGGAATAAGTATTTTGTATATGTTTGTCGGGGATCCTGCAATAATTTTCGGATTTGGTTTTGGTGCAAGCAGTGTTGCATTATTTGCAAGAGTTGGCGGTGGAATTTACACAAAAGCAGCAGATGTTGGTGCGGATTTAGTTGGGAAAGTAGAAGCTGGAATTCCTGAAGACGACCCGAGAAACCCCGCAGTTATTGCAGATAATGTTGGCGATAATGTCGGTGATGTTGCAGGAATGGGTGCAGATTTATTTGAGAGTTATGTGGGTTCATTAATTGCAGCAATGGCACTTGGAGTTTTGGTTTTGGGTGTAAATGGTTTAATGTTGCCTTTGGCAATTGCAGCAATTGGAATCGTGGCATCATTACTGGGTATTATTTATACTTTTATGACTGCATCAGGTAATGTATCTGGTTCCTTAAGAAACGGAACAATTATTTCTGCACTTTTAGTGATTATAGGTGCATATTTAGTAATCACAAAAGTTTTTTTCCTTGAATTAAATGTTTTTTGGCCAATTATACTCGGGCTTGCAGCAGGTTTAGGAATCGGATTCTTAACAGAGTATTATACCTCAGATCATTTTGGTCCCACAAGAAAAGTTTCTGCAAGTGCACAATCAGGTGCAGCAATTAATATAATTGAAGGTTTGAGTTTGGGAATGAAAAGCACTACTTTGCCAGTATTGTTTATTGCAGTCGCTATGTTTGGGGCATATCACTTTGCAGGTGTTTATGGAATCGCACTTGCAGGAGTTGGAATGCTTTCAACATTAGGAATTACATTAGCAGTTGATGCTTATGGTCCGGTTGCAGACAACGCAGGCGGGATTGCAGAAATGGCAAAATTGGGAAAAGCAGTACGAGACAGAACAGATGCATTAGATGCTGCAGGAAACACTACTGCTGCAATGGGAAAAGGATTTGCAATTGGTTCCGCTGCGTTAACAGCATTAGCATTATTTAGCACATATGCAGTGACAACAAATCTCCAGGTAATTAATATTATGGATTCAACAGTAATGATTGGTTTGCTTGTTGGTGCAATGTTACCATTCTTATTTGCAAGCTTTGCAATGGACGCAGTTGGGAAAACAGCTGAAGAAATGATTACAGAAGTAAGACGCCAGTTTAAAGAAATTAAGGGTTTGATGGAAGGCAAAGCAAAAGCAGATTATAAAAAATGTATCGAAATTGCAACAAACGCAGCAATAAAACAAATGATTGTTCCGGGATTGATGGCTATTTTAGTCCCGATTGCATTTGGTTTGCTTCTGGGTCCGGCAGCAGTTGGCGGTTTATTAGCAGGTGCACTTGTTTCAGGTGTTGTACTTGCAATAATGATGGCAAACTCAGGCGGAGCATGGGACAATGCAAAGAAGTATATTGAAAAAGGTGCATTTGGCGGAAAGGGAAGTCCGGCACATAAAGCCGCAGTTGTTGGTGACACAGTAGGTGACCCCATGAAAGATACTGCAGGTCCGTCAATCAACATATTGCTCAAATTAATGTCAATTGTCGCAGTAATATTTGCCGTATTGTTCATGTAATATAAAAATAATTTGATTAAGGTCCGAATGAGTCTTTCAAAATAAGTCTTATAAGGACTTTGCATCTTATTTTTATAGATAACATGAATCAACAATTAAAATTTACTAAAAAACAATTAGAAAAACTTTATATTAAACAGAAATTATCATTAGGTGAAATTGGCAAAAAATTTGAATGTACAGATACAAATATTTTATATTGGTTAAAAAAATACAATATTAAAAGAAGACCTGCATATTATAAAAAAGTTACAATTTCTAAAAAGGTTTTAGAAGATCTTTATTGGAACAAAAATATTTCTTCAACAGAAATTGCAAAAAAGTTTGGAATTACTGGTAGAACAGTAAGAAAAAAACTTGAAAAATTTGAAATTCCTAGAAAATCAGTATCGGAGGCGTTAACAAAAAAACTCAAAGCGCCTTTTACTGAAAACAAACTAGAAAAAGCATATTTTTTAGGATTGCGTGCAGGAGATTTTTACGCAAAATGGGTCAGAAAATCAATAAGAGTGCAGACCACTACAACACATAAAGCACAAATAAAACTATTAGACAATTCTTTCCAAAACTATGGTGAAATTCGTCAATATCTATCAAAAAATAATAAAAGAAATGACGAATGGTTTGTCTATACGGATTTACATTCTTCATTTTCGTTTCTTGTAAAAAAGCCAGATAAAATTCCCGAGTGGGCACTTAAAAACAAAAATTATTTCTACCAATTTTTAGCCGCATACATGGATTGTGAGGGGTCTTGGAAAGTACATAAAAGTCATGAAAAACATACTCGTTTTATTTTCAAGATAAGGACTGGGGACTTGAAGATTTTAAAGCAAGTGAAAGAAGTGTTGGAAGTCATGAAATATCATCCAAAGTTATATCGAGAAAAGAAAAAAGGTTTAAAAACACCATATGGCACATATACGCGAGACCTATACGATTTGAGTATAAACCAAAAAAAGGACATCTTAAAATTGATAGAAAATCTTCTTCCTCTTAGCAAGCATAGTGAAAAAACAAGAAAAATGCAATTTATATTAGATCATAAAAATAAGAAGTGGGCTAAAACAGAAGGCAAATGGAATAAATTGAGAGCTCAAATAAAAGAAGAAATTTTGAAAAGCAATTCATGACAGAGATAACTGCATTTTGTACCAGAATGAATATAAATAATTTATGAATTATATAATATATGGCATTTATTTTTACACATTGTTGGATTGCAAATCTGGTTTTAAAGAAATTAAAGAAGAAGCAATTTATTTCTAGTTTTGAGAATATTGATGATTATTTCTTCGGATCAATAGCACCGGATATTCGCTATATTTCTAATGCTGCTAGAGCAATTACACACGAACCTAAAAAAGAAGAATCCATATTTGAAGCATTAAAAATGAATAGGACTTCGATATCATTTATAGCAGGCTATGAAACACATTTAATTACGGATATGGCATGGTCTAATGATAAAAACTGGCTTGATAAAAGCATTTATGACTATTATCAAATTAATCCTAATGTTCCAATTCAAAAATTTACATTGTATGCTCTTGTTGATGACTATTTCCAAACAGAAGCAGATTGGTTTTTTCCCCTGATTTGTGCAGGTAATATTTTAAGATCGAATGACACAATGATTTTAGAAAAATTAGGATTTAATAAAGAAGATATCCAAACATACAAATATTTGGCATCACTTTATTTGAGGGAACCCGGGATTGATACAATTAATATTTTCAATTTTATGCCAAACAAATTAGATGAAGTGTTAGTAAGAACTTTTCTTGGCAGAAAATCAAGCTTAACTAATTTTTTAAAAGAATTCAAAAAAACTGCAGTGGAACAGTGCATCATAAAACTGGAGAAATACATATGAAACTTTATTCAAGAATAATTTGTAAAATACTACTGATTTTGACATTTGTTTGTGCTATTATTTATATATTGGCCTATCTAAATCTGCTTGTTTTTTTATATAATTTCAGCATTGTTCCAGATTAAACAACTTGAATATTCTCATAAAACTAATGAGTATTGTTGCATTAATTTTTGCAACTCTATTCATCTAGCCGCCACGTCCGGCTGGTACGGGTGCCACATGCTTTGTGCTGTGGCACGGTTTCTGAAACATATTATCGTGGGATTGCGAAGCAACACTATTTCAGCTTTGCTGAAATGTGCACATTTCAACTTTGGTTGAAATCGTGTCTCACACATATTTCGGCACACCCGGTCGAAACCGGGTTTGGACTCTGGGGGAGTCGAACCCCCGGCCTCTGCCATGCGAAGGCAGCGCTCTACCAACTGAGCTAAGAGCCCGGCGAAACGGAAAGATCCATTTACGATCTGTGCACCTTCGGTAGCACTGTCTGCATAGGATTGCGTTGCAAATGATTTAAGAGTGTTTTCTTTTATATTATATCCTATGACATCATCTAACCACAAGCAAAAAGTCTGGAATCATTTTGAAAAAACTATTACGGATTATGACACCTGCGATAATTTCGTAGTTCCGAGAAACGAGGAAGTACATCAGAAAATTTTAGAAGCACTACCCTATCACCCTAAAAACGAATTAAAGATTATGGATTTGGGAAGTGGTACAGGAAAATTAGCTTTGAAAGTTCTTTCAAAATTCGAAAAATCCCAAATAACAGGGATTGACTTTTCAAAAAAAATGATTTCGAAAGCCAAAGCAAAACTAAGTTATTTTGGAGACAGATTTGAAGCAAAAGAAGCTGATTTTAACGAAATTGAATTTGGAACTGGTTTTGATGCAGTTGTATCTTCAATTGCAATTCACAACAATACAGATGACAATAAGAAAACGCTATTCAAAAAAATTTATAATTCATTGAATATGCATGGAAGTTTTATAAATGGAGATTTCATAAAATACGCAGACGAAATAGAACAAAAAAGACAAAATCAATTATACCGAATGTTTCTTGAGGAAAATTTATATGGTCACGAATTACAGGTTTGGCTAGAACATGCATTTGAACAGGATATACCTGCAACATTAGATAATCAATTTGGATGGTTAAAAGAAGCTGGTTTTAAAGAACCAAAACTATTATGGAACTGCAAAAATTTAGCTATTTATTCTGCAAAAAAATAAAAAAAAGTCCTGCGTAATGGCTTGTGGAGAGTTATTCAGTTTTAGATCTCTCCCACGTAGAAAGTTCAGCTTCTTAACTGGCAATAAATTAATATATTAAAACTCTCTATATCATACGACAAGTGATTAGATGAAAGAACCTGAGAACATTGAAGAAATGGAGGAACCACACTCTCTAGACAAAAGCAGAATAGAGATAACTCTGGAAGAGGATGATAAAGACCTTTTTGATGATGCTTTTGGAAAGGATGAAGAAAAGGAAAAAGCACGGAAGAAGAGGAAAGCCCAAATTGCGGAACAGAAAGCAAAGGTCAAATCCAAAAAGAAAACAGATGTAGAAGAAGCAGAAGAAGAGGAAGAGCCTGAAAAAGAAGATGACAAAGAAGAAGACGGGGACGAAGATGATGAAAAAAGTGACGGGAAAGATGATGATTTAGAAGTGAATAATAAAAAGGGGAAAAGGAATAATCGCTCCAAAAAAAGTTATAACTCCAAAGAAAAGGACGAAGATGAGAAGGATGATGACGAAGATGATGACGAGGACGATGATGAAGAAAAAATAGAAGAAAAACCTAAAAAAGAAATCAAAACCCCAAAAAAACAAAAAATCAGATTGCGCATTGGGAAAAACGGTAAACGAAAAGAAATTGAAATTGGGGATGAAGAAGACGAGGAAGATGACGAAGAGGAAATAGAAGACCTTCCGGAATCAAAAGACGAAATTAAGAACACAATTCTTGCAAAAGCAAAAAAATCCGCAGGAATTAAAGAAAAGGAACAAGACATTGAAAAATTAAATACTTTACTTTCAATTGATGAAACATTAAAACCAGAATTAAAATTATTAACAGATGAAAAAGAAGGCATTGCATTTATCGGAAGAAAAAAATCAATCTTCCAGCAGTACGGGGATCAGGCAGCACTTTTTGTCGGAAAAATTACTGAAGATTCAATGAAAGATACTGAAGTTTATCTTGACAGTTTGAATCCGCACGTTGTTTTTGTTTGTGGTGCGCGTGGTTCTGGTAAATCATATGTGCTTGGTGTTATTGCAGAGGAACTTGCACTGCAGAATCAGGATGTCGGAATTGTTGTTGTTGACCCGATTGGTGTTTTCTGGTCAATGAAACATCCCAATAAAGAAGCAAAAGAAATTAAACTTCTTAAAGAATGGAATTTGGAACCACAAGGTTTAGATTGTTTGAAAGTTTTTATTCCGGAGGGAATGAAAAATAGTGTCCCCAAATCAACTTATGATGCAACTTTTTCATTACAGCCAGGATTACTTACAACTGATGACTGGTGTTTAACTTTTGGAATTGACAGATTTTCAACTTCGGGTTTATTAATGGAAAAAGCACTTACAAAATTAAAATCAGGTTACAAAACAACTTCAGGAAAATATATGAAAGCAAACAGAGATTATTCACTTGAAGATTTGATTAATTGTTTTGAAACAGATGTGGAAATTAATTCAAGAGAAAGAGGATATAAAGCAGATTCAATCAGGGCATTGGTTTCAAGATTTGACGCTGCACAAAACTGGGGGATTTTCTCAAAACACGGAACTCCGCTTTCAGAAATTTCAAGAGCAGGTCAGCTTGCAATTATTGATACAAGTTTTTTGGATGAATCTGTTGGTGCACTTGTTATTGGAATTGTTGCAAGAAGATTGCTTGCAGCAAGAAAAATAAACACAAGACAGGAAGCTGCAGAAAGATTCCAGTCAGACATGGATTCATTATTGGAGTTAGACATACCTCCTACATGGTTATTCATTGATGAAGCACACACTTTAATCCCAAGCGGAAATGTTAAAACCGCAGCAACAACTGCACTTGTGGAGTATGTAAAACAGGGAAGGCGTCCAGGCTGTTCATTGGTATTCGCAACACAGCAGCCAAGTGCAATTGATACAAAAGTTCTGAGTCAGCTTGATGTGATAATGACTCACAAATTAGTTTTCGATGATGATGTTAAAGCAGTTTACAAAAGAACACCAACAATAATACCTGCAAGATACAAACGCGGAAATTTCATAAAAACACTCCCAGTGGGTACTGCATTAACTGGTGACAGAAGAGAAGAAACCAGCAGAGCATTTGTAATGAAAATCCGTCCAAGAATGTCACAGCACGAAGGCAGGGATGCGGAAACATTCCAATCAGTAGTGAAGATGGATGATCAAAGAGTAATTGATATGGCAATTGAGATGGCATATTCAAAATTAAGTGAAAGAGCATTCAAAACCAGTAAAATTGATCAGGTTGTAAGGTCATTAAATGCAAAACACGATGCAGATATTTCATTAAGTGAAGTACTTGATGGTCTGGAAGAAAGAGGAGTCATTATTGACCCCAAAACAGGAATAATGCGTCTCCCCGATACAATTTATCCCGGAGAAGAGAAAGAGGTATTAAAAGATGACATTGATGACCTCGAAGAAGACGGAGAATACGATGACGAAGAGGAAGATGATGAAGAAGATGGGGAAGATGACAAAGATGATGTGGAAGCTGACTTAGATGATAAAGTTGATGACGATTCTGAAATAATTGAAAAAGAAGCAACTGAAATTAAGGTTTTCAAAAGACTTATTGACAAACCAGATGCATTAAGGACATTTGGAAAAATGCGGAAAAAGAAATTTTTAGGCTTGCTCGGGGATGAAGAAAAACTTGAGAGTGTTGCACTGAAATATATTCCTGTTTACAAAGTTCGCTATAATTATTTTGATTCAAAAAATATTTACTCAATTGGTCAGGCTTACATTAATTCATACACAGGGGAATTTTTGCATTTCAAAAATAAACTTTTTGAGAGTAAAGGTTTACAGGACATTTCTAATCTGAATGAAAGCGAAATTAAAATGCTACTTTTGCTTTCAAAATCTAAAAAATCATTTGCAGAACTTACCAAAAGATCTGAATTTGATGAAGCAAAAAGCAAAAGGATTCTGGAGAATTTAGTTGCACAGGGCTTTGCGGGAACAGTGACAGAAAACGAAAAATCTCAATTCTGGAGCAAGAAAGAATTGGATTTGCCTTCAAATCCATTACATCCATTGCTTACTTCACTTGGAAATGTGCCACTGCATGATGCAAACTCAATTTCATTAGAACCAGAAAGATTTGGAAAAGATAAACTGCCAGAACTTCTGCAGAAATTATGGAAACGCATTGTAATTAAAGATGTGAAAAGAGTTTACCTGCCAGTTTACGAAGGCACTTTCAAATTCAAAGACGGCAGAGGCAGAGTAGTTTTAATTGAAGCACTAAAAGGAATGGAAGTTCGCTGATTTTTACATCGGTTTTTAAAGCACCCTCGTGTATTTAAAAATTTTGTGGAGTTAATATACATAAGAGGCTCACACTTGATGCAGAACCAGAGGTGTTTTACAAATGAAGAAAATATTATTCATTGCATTAATTGTTTTGATATTTTTTGTTCCACTAACACACGCAGCACCAATAACCAGCCCTATTGAGTCCTGGACTGCCACATACAATACTGGCACGGAATTCAGAGAGAAGGCATATGATGTCGCGACTGATTCTGAAGGCAACGTGATTATTGCTGGCACTATAGGTTATCCAATCAATTCAACTTCGCATTATAAGGGATTTATCGTGAAGTATAGCCCGCAAGGCGAGAAACTTTGGCAATATACGGATGATCAAGAATGCTGGAATCCATACGTCGGCGTAACTTTAGATTCTAAAGATAATATTATCTTTGGGCGAACGTTAGTGGTAGGATTTGGCGGTGCTGGAACTCAGATTACAGAGTTTGATGGGGAAGGGGGTATAATCTGGAGCAAATCGTACGGTACTGCATATTTAAAATCGGTTGGTGTAGATTCACAAGACAATATAATCATACTTTATGGATCTAGTGCTTATCGTCTTTCCAAGTATGACAGCGGAGGAGGTATTATTTGGGAGAAGACTGGTAAGGAAGAAGCATCCAAGGTAGCCGTGGATTCCCAAGATAATATCGTGATTACAACATGTCGTAAAAAGATAATGGACTATAAAGTGTTGACGGTAATCAAATATGACAGCGGGGGGGCTGAAGCATGGAAGATCGATGGTCCTTATTTGGGATCAGGTAGTTGCTCATATATGGGCGTGGCTGTGGACTCTGGGGATAATATATTAATTGCTACCGGCCGTTCATTGTTCAGGTACAGCCCTGCTGGAAAAGGGAAAGGAAGCATGAATTACCTATCCAACTGGCATGGTCTTTATGCCAAGGATTTGATTATTGATTCTGCAGACAATGTTATCATTACTCACTATCTGCAATACTTTACTTCTGGTGATAATATATTTGATATTTTTACATTGGCACTTAATCCTGATTGGACATACAAATGGGCGGCTGTCTCAGGTGGAATAATAAACAAAGAATCACACGCAATTGCAACAGATTCTGAGGATAATGTTATTGTTGCTGGGGAAATAGGATATGAGAACGTTAAGCCACTGCAGATAAATGCTTTTGTGGTTAAATACACAGAAAATGTTCCAGGTGGACCGGTCTTCATCAAACCCACGCCAGGACTGCTTTATGACTACAAGCTCTGCGACAACCTGCTTTTCAGATGGTTACCAGGTCCTGAAAGCACAGGCACGTATTACATCAGCGCAAAGCTTGATGGCGAGCAGGCAGTAACAGATTTCGAGATAAAAGGCACACAACTTCCTTTAGATTATAAATGGGTTGAGACAGAAGCAGATGACGGCATCTGGGAATACTGGGTCTGCAACGGCAAGAATAACTATCAATGTACCGAGCATAGATTTATCACCAAAGACACCACGCCGGAGCTGGAACAACCCATAGAACAAACAGTTACGACTGGCTATGCATTCAAATGGTCTGCCATAGAAAATGCAAAAAGATATGTCATCAAGATGACTGGTCTAATTGGGCCAAAGGAATGGACAGTAGACAATCCCTTGTATTTCTCTCTGATGAGTTCCAACAGCCATATCTTGACGCCGGTAGAATACAAAGCCTTGAAGGGGACTGAATTCACCTGGAGCGTGTCAGCGACATGCAATACTCTTCCGGATGTTAAATATATGTCCAAGTTGGACTACTCAGAACCAGAGGTGTTTTACAAATGATTTTTCATATTACTTTATTTTTACTTGAAAGCTTCCCCGCTTTTTAAATTTCTGTTCAGGAACGTGTTGGGATAAATTTTGCAGTTCTTTCCAATCATTATGCCTGCGTTGAGAACAGCGTTGCATCCGATTTTTGTTCCTGAGTTTACTAATGTTCCAAGTTTTCTTCTTCCTGAATCTTTTTTAATTCCATCAATTGTGACTTGTACATTTGAGTTATCAAAACGGAGGTTTGCAACTTTTGAACCAGCACCGAAATTTACGTTTTCACCGATTATGCTGTCGCCAATATAGGAAAAGTGAGGGATATTTGCACGATTAAGAATGATTGAGTTTTTTATTTCGCAGTTTCCAATGTGTGAATTTGATTCAATAACTGTTCCATTGCGCAGGAAAGCATTTGGACCGATAATACAATTGTCACCAATTGTGACAAAACCTTCAACACGTGTCCCTGATTTTATTACGCTTCCATTTCCTAAGAAAAGAGTTCCTTTAACTGAAACAGTTTCTTCAATAGTTCCTTTTGTTTGCGGGAAAATTTCTTTAATCAATTCTTCGCTTTGTTCCAGATATCTCCAGAATTCAAATTCATCATTTTCAAGCATTTCTTTTTTAAGTTCTGCAATCAGATTCAGTAACCCGCTCATCATAAACCAACCTCTTTTTTTATTTCATCTGCAATTGAGTTTGCAATTTGTTCTGCAAGTTCTTGAGTTTGTGCTTCTACTAACACGCGTGCAAGGTTTTCTGTTCCGGAGTAACGGACAAATATTCTGCCATTGGGGATTTTTGTTTCCCAGTCATTTATTTTTTTCATCACAGATACCATGTGCTCAAATGGTTTTTTCTCGGAAACGTTTATGTTCACTAAAATTTCAGGATAAATTTTTATGAAATTTGTAAGTTCGGAAAGTGCCTGATTTGTTTTTTTCATGATATTCAGAATCTGAAGAGCAACTAAAATGCCATCGTCAGTATTTGAGTAATCATAGAAAAGAATGTGTCCATTTGGTTCCCCGCCAAGTGAGAGATTTCTGTCACGAACTTCAGCTAAGACATAGCGGTCACCAACATCGGTTTTTATTACTGCAATTCCTAACTTTTTCATTGCAATATCAAAACCAATGTTTGCCATTTTTGTTGCAACAACTGTGTTTTCACGAAGTTTGTTTTTTTCTTTTAAATATCTCGCACATAATGCAATTATTTTATTTCCATCCACAAGAGTTCCTTTTTCATCTGCAAATACAACTCTGTCTGAGTCGCCGTCTAATGCAATCCCAATATTTGCATCAATTTTTGAAACCATTTTCTGCATTGATTCAGGATGTAACGCACCACATTCTTTATTTATGTTTATTCCATTTGGTTTATTGTGAAGAACAAATACTTCTGCACCTAATTCAGAAAATACATTTGGTGCAATTGAGTAAGCAGCTCCATTTGCGCAGTCTAAAACAATTTTGAGCCCCTGAAGAGATTCATTCTTTATTGTTGATTTAACATATTCAATATAACGTCCTTTTGCATCATCTATCCTTGACGCTTTTCCAATCTCCGAAGGTTTTGCGCCTTCTAATTCAGAATCTGAAAGAACCATTTCTTCAATTTTTGCTTCAGCATCATCATTCAATTTAAAACCATCTTCTGCAAATATTTTCAAACCATTATCTTCTGCAGGGTTATGTGATGCACTGAGCATTATACCTGCATCGCAATTCAGAGATTTTGTAAGTAAAGCAATTGCAGGTGTTGGAACAGGTCCAACTAAAATTACATCAACGCCCATTGAAACAATTCCGGAAGTTAAAGCATTTTCAAACATATAACCTGACAAGCGCGTATCTTTCCCAATAACAATACTGTGTTTTTGTTTTGAGTTCTTGCTTTTTGCATAAACCGCAGTTGCTTTTCCGATTTTCATTATTGTTTCCGAAGTCATGGGATAAACATTTGCTTTTCCTCTTATCCCGTCAGTTCCGAAGAGTTTTTGTTGTTTCATTTTAATCACTCAGTTACCCAAAATTACAACCATCCAAAATCAAATTCATCAAAAGAATTTATTATATAATCTGCCTGTTCAAGAGTTTCTCCAAAAGATTCAGGACTTTTGAAACCAACAGCAGTCATTCCTGCGGATTTTGCTGCCTGAATTCCAAGGTCAGCATCTTCTATTGCAATGCAGTTTGAAGGTTCTTCATTCAGTAATTCAGCTGCTTTCAGATAAATATCTGGCGAGGGTTTTCCTTCCAAAACATCATCAAATGTCGCAATCGCAGAAAACGAAGTTTCTAAATTTAGTTTTTTAATTGCAAAATCTGCTAAATCACGAGTTGCACTTGTGCCTAATGCAATTTTCACTTTTTTTGCTTTAAGTTTTTTTATTAAATCAAGAACGCCGGGCATTGCAATATCATTTTCTGAAAGTGATTTATAGAAGATTTCATTTCTTTTGCGCAGGAAAGTCTGCGCATCATCTTCAACTTTGTAATAATCAACAATTGCAGACATTGAATCAATCAAAGGCCGTCCACGCAGTTTTATTTCAGGTTTTTTTTCACGTTCAATTCCGTAAAGTCTAAGTGCTTCTGTTGTTGCTACTCTGTGAAATGTCTCAGATTTTATTATCACACCATCCATATCAAAAACTACGCTCTTCATAAAACTCACTCAACGGTTACTGATTTTGCTAAATTCCTTGGTTTGTCAATACTGCAACCTCTCATGTCTGCAATGTAATATGAAAGTAATTGTAAGGGAATTACTGTTAAAAAGGGATATAAATAATCATTTGTTTTTGGAATTTTTAGAAGGGAATCTGCAAGTTCAATTTTCTCAGCTGAGGAAACTGCAATTATTTGTCCTTTTCTTGCTTTAATTTCCTGTATATTTGAAAGATTCTTTTTGAAGTATGAATCTTCCGGAATAATGAACACAGTGGGCATTTCCTCATCAATTAATGCAATTGGCCCGTGTTTCATCTCTGCTGCAGAAGTGCCTTCTGAATGTAAATATGAGATTTCCTTCAATTTCAAAGCACCTTCTAATGCAATGGGATAATTCAATCCACGCCCTAAATAAAGTGCGCTGTGTTTTCTGTAATATTCTGAAGCAACTTTAATTACGGAATCTTTTTCTGAAAGAGTTTGTTTAATTTTTTCGGGGAGTATTTGGAATTCAGAAATTAATTTTGAAACTTCTGTTTCTGAAATTGAATTTCTTTTTTCTGCAAAATAAAGTGAAAGCATGAAAAGAACTGAAAGCTGAGTAGTGAAAGCTTTTGTTGATGCAACACCAATTTCAGGACCAGCATAAGTGTAAAGCACATTGTCACATTCACGTGCAATTGTTGTTCCAACTGCATTTACGATTCCCAATGTTTTTGCACCTAATTTTTTTGCTTCACGCAGTGCTGCTAATGTATCTGCGGTTTCTCCGCTTTGGGAGATTGCAATAACAAGGTCTGAATCAGAAATCAACGGATGTCTGTATCTGAATTCTGAAGCAAATTCAACTTCTGTCGGAATTTTTGAAAGTGATTCAAAGAAATACTCTGCTGTGAGTCCTGCATGGTATGATGTTCCGCATGCGATTATTACAATTCTTTTAATTCCGGAAAAATCTGAAGCTGAAAGTTCTGGAAAATTCACTTCGGAGTTTTTAATGCGTTCAGCGAATGAATTTTTTAATGCAGAAGGCTGTTCAAAAATTTCCTTAAGCATGAAATGCGGGAAACCTGCTTTCTGTGCTTCTTCTGAGTTCCATGAAATTATTTGAGACTTTTTTGAAACTGATTTGTTTTCTTCAAAATTGAAAAATTCAGGTTCTGAATTTTCTTTTATAGTTACTAATTCCATGTCTTCTATAAAAATTGCTTCTTTTGTGTATGGTAAAAATGCAGTAACATCTGATGCGATAAAAAATTCATTTTTTCCAATTCCCAAAACCAAAGGGGATTCTTTTCTTGCTGCAATTAAATCATTTTTGTACATTACAAGTAATGCGAAACTTCCTTCCAAAAGTTTTAGTGATTTTTTTACTGCATCTTCAAGTGAAATTTTGTCTGTCTGCATAATTTCTTCAATCAAATGAGGGATTACTTCTGTATCGGTGTCTGATTTGAAAACGTGATTTTTTAATTTCAGTTCATTTCTTAATTCAGAATAATTTTCAATGATTCCGTTGTGGACAACAGTGATTTCATTTTTGGAATCAGAATGCGGATGTGCGTTAAAATCAGTTACGCCACCATGGGTTGCCCAGCGTGTGTGTCCAATTGCAATTTTACTTTCAGGGAGTTCTGAAAAATCCGCTTTTGAAATTTCACCAATATTCTTTCGGATAATTGTTTTCCCATTTTCACGGATTGCGATGCCCCATGAATCATAACCCCTATATTCAAGAGATTTCAATCCAGAAACAACTATTTCAGAGGCATTTCTAAAACCCCTATATCCTACAATTCCGCACATAAAAAGTCACTATTAGAATCACTATTATACTCTATATATTAGTAAAGAGTGTAGACGGGTATGTTTTTAAATATTTCTTAATATATATATGAAAATATTAATAGTGGTTTTAAACAATTAAAAAGGGTATAATTATGAGCTATGTTGTAACAGAGGAAAAAGGTAAAAAATTCAAGGTTAATAGTCATATTGTGCGCTCTGTTGGCGAGATAAAGCCTCTGCTCAATGAACAGGCATGGAAAATTTACAGAACCATAGCTGAAAACCCATCATATCCTGCCCAGATAGCCAAAAAAGTTAACCTTGGTGAGCAAAAAGTGTACTATTATATTGGTCAAATGAAGAAAGCAGGACTTGTGGAAGTAAATAAAACTGAGGAAGTTCAGGGCGGATTAGCGAAATTCTATTCTGCCAAATACGATGCGTTTTCACTCATTGCGAATATTGATAAAGGAAAAGATGTATTTGACTTTTCTGATTCAGAAAAAGAAACAAGCCAGGATGTTGCAGATTTTTTACATCCATTTATACATAACAAAGAATTCTCAGCACAGATTGCAATTGGTTCTCCAGACCCACACGGCCAATACAAAGCACGTGCACGTGACGGGCATTTAGCAGTTGAGTTAGCCGCATTTTTTGGAGTATTTTCTAAAAGTTTCAAATATCCAATAATCACACTTGATACAAATGTTCCGAGTTTGGAAACTTTTGATTCTAATCTGATAATTGTCGGCGGTCCAGTTACAAATAAACTTACAGATGAATTAAATCAGCATCTTGATTTAAGATTTGAACCAAGCGGGGGGCACTGGGTAATAAAATCAGAAATTTCAGGAAAAGAATATGTTGAAGATTCAACAGGAATTATTGAAAAAATACACCATCCTTATTTTAAAGATAAAAGTATTCTTGTTATTGCGGGAAAACGAAACGCAGGGACAAAAGCAGCAATTGTTGCATTATTCAAACATCTGGATGACATCATTAAACCAAATCTTTTTGATGGCACAAAAACTGCAAAAGTAGTTGAAGGATTAGATTTGGATGGTGATGGAATTATTGATGATGTTGAGGTGAAAGAATGAAGTTTTGTGATAAGAGAGTTAAATTAATGCTTGGGATTTTCTTATTAGCGTTAGTTGTAAGACTTGTTTATTTCTTTCTCTTTTCAAATGAAAATCTTTTTGGCGATGGGCAAAGGTATTTTCAGATTGCAGGGGCACTTTTCCAGGGAGGATACGTAGACCCGTCAGTCTTACTTTCCTGGACCCCAGGATATCCTGCATTTTTGTGGTTGATAACTATTTTTTTTGGAAAAAATATTCTTGCAATGAAATTTATCCAACATTTAATTGGGGCAATGACTGCAGTACTTGTTTTTGTTTTGGGAAGTAAAATTTTTAACGAGAAAGTTGGTGTTGTAGCAGGCGTGTTGTGGGCAATTTATGGTTATTCTGTTTTATTTGCTGATTTAATTCTTACAGAAACTTTATTCCTTTTCTTTTTTACTTTACTTTTAATATTTAGTTCGGGAGAAATAAATTACAAAAAATCAGCAATTGCAGGACTTTTATTAGGTTTGAATGTTTTAATAAGAAGCGCTGCAAAAGGATTTTTTTTAATTATTCCAATAGTACTTTATCTTAGAAAAAAAATTGATTTGCGTAAAGTAGCAGTAATTGTAATAATCGGATTAGTTTTAACAATGCCTTATATTGCGTATCTTTATTCGCAATTTAACAAGTTTATTTTCTTAGATGCTACAAGCGAATGGGCTTTTTACATGTTTAACAATCCTGAAGCCGATCAAATATACAATAATAAATTGTCTCCTGAGACTATAGAAAGAATAGACGCAATAAGTGATGGCAGAAGCAATGAAAATGGGTATATTCTGGGTGCATCTTACATTATTTCAAACCCTGTGAAGTTTATTTCCGATAGTTGGATACGGCTTGTATTATTTTTCTGGGTAGAAACCTATAGCTTAGGAGCGGACACTAGCGATAAGTATTATGATGGGCTTTCAAATGACCCTATTTATGTTTCTTTTGGATATTACACAATACTTTTCTTTGTTGCTGTAATGCTGCTTGCAATCCCGGCATTATTTTATTCTGAACCCAAAAACAGGCTTATGTTATTTTTATTTATGATTTATTTTATCTTGCTGTATATAGTAGTGCATGCTGAACAGAGATATCATATTCAAATAATGCCAATTGTGATGCTATTTTCTGCGTTTACAGTAGTGAACTGGAAGGAAATACTGGGAAAAATTAAATTAGACCGAAAGTTTGCGGCAATGGCTTTTACTTATTTGGTTTTAATTACAGCCTGGGCGTATGGTTTTTATTTATTTATAATACTTGATTTGTAGTGTTAAAATGGCTTTGAAAAAATATTTTGCACTGATTGGGATTGCGCTTTTCATTTTCATACTCCTAAACATTAACATACCACGACTTATTGAGATTTTTTCCCAGATTAATTTGTTTTACTTATTTGTAGTCTTAGTGTTAGTAATAACTGCGATTATTCTAAAGGCTTTTAAGTGGCAACAGTTGATAAAAGCTCATGGTTCGCAAATGTCACTTAAAAAATGCATTAACTTTTTTTTAATAGGTTTTTTTGCAAGTGTGTTTACACCCGCAAGAGCAGGGGATTTATTAAGAGTATTTTATGCAGGAGAGGAAATTAAATCAAAATCAACTGCTTTTTCTTCTGTTGTGTTGGATAGAATAATTGATATAGGAATTTTAATTTGTTTGGGAGTTGTATCAATACTTGTTTTTTCTTTTTTATTTGGAGTGGTGGTACTTCCGTTGGAAGTTTTATTTTTGGGGATTTTTATTTTTATGATTGCAGTTAT
The DNA here is from genome assembly GCA_043808155.1 of Candidatus Iainarchaeum sp. GTDB lineage: Archaea > Iainarchaeota > Iainarchaeia > Iainarchaeales > JAZDFD01 > JAZDFD01. The sequence goes on along the minus strand of JAZDFD010000014.1, from coordinate 39,861 downwards.
TGTCGTTATGCGTCAGCATTATTTAAAAAAATTGCTAAAACCACTAGTTAATGTACTCGTTCCAGAAAAACATAAACCAAAACTAGCAGTTAGCTATAATTCATTTTACGATTCTTTAAGCATAACAAATAAACACAGGGGGCTTGTAGTTTTTTCTATTTTTATTTCACTTTTAAGTTGGTTTTTAGTAATTTGTATGGCCTATTTTTTGTTGTTATCACTTGGAGTCGATAATGTGCCTTTTTATTTTATGGCAATTGTTGTCCCGATAGTTACACTTATTGAGCTTGTTCCAATAACTATTTCCGGCTTAGGTACGAGAGAGGCTGCAATGCTCTTTGTGTTTTCTTTTTACCCAATATCTGCTGAAACAATAGTCGCATATTCACTTCTATATGTTACGGTTAGTTATTGGTTCATGGCATTAATCGGAGCGATAGTATTCAGTACAACAAAAAAGCACTTTTCTTTAGATTTTTTTTAAATATAGAAATAAGGAGACTCCAAAAGGAAAATTCAATTTATTTCTTATAAGAAAATTTTCAACTCTCAGAAGCGAAAGTAAAATTTTATTTGACACTTTGTTTACCTCTAGTTCGTCCCCAAAAATCACTTCGTGTTGAGATACCTTTCTTTTCTTTGGTTTCACCTCTAGTTTAGTTTTTATCCAAAGTGGAAAAAACAGGAAAAAATTCCAGTAAAAAATTTTCTCAGCTTTAAATCCTGCTTTTTCAATTTTGTTAATGATTTCTTTTTTTGAGTATCTTCTTAAATGACCTGCATCTAAATCTGATTGTCTCCAAAGACTTTGGAAAGCAGGAACACTTATTAATACTCTACCATCTTTTTTGATAATCCGGTATATTTCAGAAAGTGCTTTTGCATCATCTGGAATATGCTCAAGAGCATCTAATGCTAAAACAACATCAAAACTGCGTTCTCCAAATGGAATTTTTGTAGCATCTCCTTCAAGTGCATTAATGTTTTTTGATTTACAGTAGCCCACTGCTTCATTTGAAGAATCTAAAAGAACAAAACCTTTTTCTAAGGAAATTTCAGGGACAGATGCAACTCCTCCACAGAGATCTAAAATTTTCTTTCCTTTGTAAAAATCCTTAAAAATTTGTGTTATAAGTTCTAATCTTGCAATATACCACCAATTTGTTCTACTAGTTTTTTCAAATCGTTCAAACAAAGAGTTATTTCCATTTCTCATTTTACAAACCCCTCAAGGTCTATTTCACTTCTTTTTTATTCTTTTTCGAAACTTAATAAGTTCATTAAAATAATCAAAACTATCTGAAAATATATTAACTGTTGAAGGACTCTCATAATTCTTTTCAAAAATAACATCTATTTCACTTATTTTAAGTCCGGAATAATATGCAAGTGCCATTATTTCAGTATCCCAAAACCAATGTTTGTTCTGAGTTTCTTTGAGAATTTTCATTGTTGTTTTCTTATTGAAGAATTTTAAACCAGATTCAGTATCTTTTAATGGAAGATTTAAAATAGCTCTGCTCATAAAACTGTAGCCTTTGCTTAAAATAGCTCTGTGCAATGTTCTCAATCCGCGTTGGTAATGTCTAACGCCTATACAAACATCAAAACCCTTCTGAATTTGTTCTATTGCCTTTGGAAGATATTCTGCTGCTATTTCAAGGTCAATGTCTATAAATCCAACAATATTATGCTTTGATACATTTATCCCATCTTTTACTGTTTGGCCTCGGCCCTGGTTTTGTGAATGAAACATAGATTTTATTCTCGGGTTGGTTTTAGAAAGTCTTTGAATTATTTGTTTTGTGAAATCTTTACTTTTATCATCGATCAGAAGTATTTCATAGTTGTAGCCTTTTTTTTCAAACACTTTTTGGATTTTTAAAACTGATTTTTCAATGATTGTTTCTTCGTTGTAGCATGGTACAACTAAACTTACTCCAAAAACCATGTAAAAACCTATCTTTCGTAATAATTTAAAACTTTTCTCACTGATTCAATCACATTTTCAACATCTTTATCATTTAGTTTTGGTGAAAGTGGCAGTGAAATAGTTCTTTCAGAAATATAATTTGCATTTGGGAAATCTTTTTGTGAGAAGTTGAATTTTTCCCTGTAAAATTTGTGCAGATGCAATGAAATAAAATGAATTCCTGTCCCTATATTTTCACGATGCAGTGCGTCTTGGATGAAATCTCTGTCTTTATTGAGCTTTTTAATATCTAAGAGGATTGTGTAAAGGTGCCGCGCATGAGTTGTGTTTTTCTCCACATGTGCCGGTGTTTGCAATGGGAGATTTGCAAATGCATCATCATATTTTTTCCAAATTTTTTCGCGTTTTTTAAGGTTGTTCTCCACACGCTCAAGTTGATGCAAACCAATTGCGGCCTGCAAATCCATCATATTGTATTTATAACCAGGGAGTAACACTTGATAATGTTTGAAGCCTTTATCAGAGTAGCGTTCCCATGCGCCCTTACTCAAACCATGTAAAGCATATTTTTCAATTTCTTGAGCCCATTCAGAATTATTTGTCGTAACCATTCCGCCTTCGCCAGTAACAACATTTTTTGTAACATAAAAACTAAAACAAGTTAAGGGGGAGATGTTACCAATCTTTTTTCCTCTGTATTTTGCTTCTACAGCGTGTGCCGCATCTTCGATAACAATTAAATTGTGCTTAATTGCAATTTCATTAATGGCATCCATATTACAGGGTCTGCCACACATGTGCACAGGAATTATTGCTTTTGTTTTTTTAGTTATTTTCTTTTCAATTTCATCAGGGGAGATGTTCATTGTTTCTTTTTCAATATCTGCGAAAATTGGAGTTGCACCAGCATGAATAATTGTATTTGCAGTTGAGGCAAAAGTTAATGGAGTTGTGATTACTTCATCCCCTGGTTTTATTCCTGAAACAAGCTGTGAGAGATGTAAACCCGCAGTACAGGAGTTTAACGCTTTTGCATGTTTACAACCAATGTAGTTTTGGAAATTCTCCTCGAATTTTCTCACTTTTGGGCCTGTTCCAAGCCAGCCGCTTTTCATTGAGTCTATAACTTCGTCTATTTCTTCCTGCTGAATCTCTGGGTTACCAAATACGAGATACTGCCCTCTTACTGGTTTTCCGCCTTCAATTGCTGGTTTCATAAAAACACCTGAAAACTATTTTTCAAATACCCCTATCATTGTTCGTCCCATATCCATAATCTTTGAAGCGTTAAATTTTTTATACAATGAAATCAGCTGCTCCCTGGAAAATCTCTGCCCAGTATACTCCCCCCCGGGATTGGAAAGGAATTTTCCAAATAAACCTGCTTGTCCAGAAGAAATGTTTTCGACAGGTTCTGAAATTATTACTTTTTTCTTTGCAGAATCAATCATTTTTTGCAATATTGCCTCTTGGCTTGTAGGGAGGAAGTGATACAGACTTGCGAGCATTACAACGCAGTCTGCAGAAGGCAAATTTTCCTTCAAAACATCACGGTTCTCTGCATTTATCCCTTTTTTACTTGCCCATTTTATAAAAGTTTTATTGAAATCAATTCCAGTATAAGTATTATTTGGAATAAATTTTTTAAAATAACAATCACCACAGCATAAATCTAAAACGCTTAGTGAGCCAACTTCTTCTGCAATTTTTTTATATTCCTCTTTTAAATTGTAGTTTGAAAGTGCAAATAAGACATTCATTGTTGTTCTGTAAACGACAGGATGCCAATAAATCAGTGATATCATAAAAACACTTATTTTTTCTTTTTAAAAACCCTTAAACATTTACACTGTCATAAATGTACTCTCCGTCAATAAAAAGCAGTCCGATTTATTTAAAAATGAACCCATTTTTTATCAGCAAATGTTGCTAAGCTTGCTTTCAAACAATCACCTTACCACATATTTTTTAAAGCCTCTTTTAATAATCGACCAAAAGAAAGATATGTCTTTTCGCCTCGGAATTATCTGGACTTTTATATTTAAAAAATTTGAATATTTACGGAATATCACAAATTCTGACCAAAGATTAAATGCAGGTGCCCAAATAAGAGCTGTAACAGTGAACCAAGGCATAAGCAATAGAACACCGACAATTTTCATAATTGTTGTAATCACTCTTTCTTTAAACGCAAGATCCATCCGATTAATACTTACAAAAATGTGATTCATCATTTCAACAGGATGCATAAGTGCAATTAGTCCAAAACCCAAAACAATAATACCTGCGGGAACAAAATCAGGCATAAAAATTGTCAGAAGGAATTGGGTTGTAATAACCATCACAATCATGAAAAATGAATTCACAATAAAATTTGCTTTTATGCCTAATGACACAAATCTCCCAAGTACGTCTTTTTCCTTGTATTTTTCCATTAAATAGGGGTGGAGTACATCTCCCAAGGTAGTCGCTGTCTTTCCGATAAACAAACCATAGATTTTTTCTGCAAGATAAAAATATCCCAAAACTGCAGGTGTGATAAAAATACCCATCATTAAAATAATAAACTGCTGGTAACCACTTTCTATAAACGCAGTAGGATAACGAAATTTAACAAATTTTTTAATTTCAGAAGACTCTAATGTTAAATTTGAAAAAGGTATTTTTCTGAAATAATAAATTCCCAAAATAATACACACAATGGTTGCAAACAATTGTGCATATATGACGCCAACCATTCCAAAACCCATAACGATTACAAATAGAATTGATGCAAGTAAAACAACAATCTGCATCACAGATTCAATCTTAACTGCTTTTCCAAAAAGTTTAAATCCGCGAAAAAGATAAATCAGAGAAGTATACAGCGGGGTAAAAAGTGCTAGAATCGCAGACCAGCGTAAAAGAAATGGGAAATCTTTTCCAATGAATTCAGTTATCACTGGCGCAAAAAAGAAAACCGCTGCAACAACAGGTAAAACAATTATGTATTGCCATTTTAAAATTTTAAAAAATAAATCCTTTGATTTACATTTTGGTATAAACACGCGTATTAATGATTGAATTACAGATACACCAAAAAAATTAAGCAACACCATAAAAGCGGTAAAATAAATCACTAAGCCGTAATCTGCAGGTCCCAAATAATTAGCAATAATATAAGTGTAAATAATACCTGTAATTGCCATTATCAATTTTTTATTTTGTTCAAATATGACATTTTTAGCAAAACTTTTTATCTGTGCCATTTTATTAATTTGGGTTTAAAAGCTTATAATCAAATGTGGTACATAAATAGAAGACTGATTAAATTAAAATGATTCCAAACGCATATTAAAACAAGAAATCTTGATGTTATCTGAAAACCCACATACAGCACATACCTGAGAAAGGATTTAAAAACATTGCAATTGAAATGATACTATGCCCGAGGATTATCGATTTGCGGTTAAACTATTTGGCAAATCAGAAGAATTTATGCTATTGGATTTAAAAAAACCGATGCTTAAAATAAGTAAGGATAAACTATTAAGCTGAGTGATATGGTTTCTGAAAGACCCAATTTTATAATTTTTGATATTGATGCACTACGTGCAGACAGGCTTTCGTGTTATGGTTACGGGGGGAAAACATCACCTAATATTGACAAACTTGCAGAAGAAGGCACAATATTTTTACAGGCAATAAGTCAGGGTAATTGGTCACCAACAGCGCACGGTTCTTTGTTTACAGGAATGTATCCTTATGCACACGGATTTATTGATCGGAACGTAATGATAAACCCAAAGAGCCCCATGCTTCCTGAAATTATTAAACAGGCAAATTATAAAACTGCGTGTTTCAGCAGTGGTGGTTTCGTTTCCAAAGAACATGGTTTTGCCCGTGGTTGCGATTTATTTGAAACAAACATGGATAAGTTAGACACAGTAAAGGATGGTTTGCTTAAATGGATTTCAAATAATAAAGAAAATAGTTTTTTTGCATTTGTTAGAATAATCGATGTGCATGCATCTTATAATCCGCCATCAAGATTAAAAAAAATATTCTGTTCAACTGATAAAGAGATTTATATTGGGGGTAAAAAAGCAACAGAAATCGGAGGCAACGATAACTTTAACGGCATAAGAGGCAAAGATATTGATATTAACACTGAACAGATACAAAGACTTAGCGAACTTTACAATGCAGGTATTGCATTAGCTGACGAAAAATTAAAAACTATTTTTGATAGACTGAAAAAAGAGGGTGTTTGGGAAAATACAGTCATAATTATACTTGCAGATCATGGGGAAGCATTTATGGAACATGACAATCCCGATTTGCCATATAGACATATCGGACACGGAATGCTGAGTTTATACGATAACCAAATTAAAGTGCCATTTATTTTCCATGGTCCTAAAATCCCTGCAGGTGTCAGGATTAAATCATTGGTCAGAACAATGGATCTTGTTCCAACTGTTCTTTCACTTGCAGGAATTGAACATAATTGTAATTTCCACGGAGTTGATTTGACTTCTTTCATTAATGATGAAGAACAAGAACCAAATCTTGTTGCTTTTAATGAATTTAAATATCATAAAGGGGCACATATCATTCGCTCAGTCAGAACTTCAAAGTGGAAACTCATAAAGAAAGTCTTTGACATGAAAAGCGCGAATATATTTAACAAAAGTAATCCAAAAAAGCATATCAAAACATATGTTAAGAGTGCAATAAATTTAATTTTAAATACAGAAAAAAGAAAGCAGAAATTCTCAACAAGAATCGAACTTTATAATCTAGAAAATGATCCTGAAGAGAAAAATAATTTAGCAGAAAAAATGCCAGACTTAGTTAATAAATTTTCAAAAGAAATAGACGACTTTTTCAATGATGCTAAAAATTACAAATTACCTGAAACACCCGAAGTTGTACTAAGCAAAAAAACTGAAGAAAGATTAAGAGGAATGGGTTATTTATAAAAATAAATTAAATATAACCCAGTGCTTTTAAACGTCGTTTAACCAAGTCATTTTCTTTTTCTATTGCGTCTTCATCTTCTTTTTTTATTTTTTCGTCATCTTCTTTTTTTGTTTTACTTTTTTGTATAGGTTCTTTTGCTTCAGTCAGTTTTTTCTTTTCAGTCATAAATATCACTCCAATAATGATTTGCCTTTCAAGCTAGGGCTTTTTTCAACACCAAAGTAATCTAATGATGTTACGGATAAATCAAACAAAGAGGACGAAGCAAAATTTAAAATTTGATTTGAAAAAAGAAATCCAAAATTATCTGATAAATCAAAAGGGCCTATATGGTCACCTGACCATTTACTCAGATTGGAGTGCACAGTATCAGTATTAAGCGATACTAAGCCCAAAGTAGATGCACGTCCTGATCTAAAACCATCAGCATATATTGGCACAAGGTCTGGCATTTCATCTAAATTACCTTCAGAATGGATTTTTTCACCTGACAAAACGTCATTAATGACTTTTTCATTATTGAAAGAAAAACCACTAATTTCTTCTGAAATTTCACGTCTTAGTGTTTCATAATCTTCTGTCTTTACAATCCCTTTCAGTTCTCTGCCTTCAAGATTTATATAAATTGCACCAAAACCAAGAGCGTATGCTTTTGTTTTGCTCCAATCAATATCATTTAAGTTTTCAGATTTTTTATCGTCTTTCAACTTCAAAAAACCTTTATCCATGAGAATTTTATTTAATTCAACATTTTTTCGATAACTGCAGAAACCATGATCTGACACAACAAAAACTAAGTCGTCTTCATTAAAGCATTTTAATAACTCACCTATTTTTTCATCTGTATATACATAAGCATCATCAATAACATAGTCATAGTCTTTACTTTCATCATATAATTCATTTTTTTTATCAATTGATCTCCAGAAAAGATGTTGTGCCCTGTCAACTGAGAAAAAATCAGCTACAAAAAATTTCCATGGTTTTGAAGTTAATGAATATTTTGCTGCAGCAATTCGCTTATCAAAAGTGTATTTCATATCCTCTAACCAAGTTTCTTCATCAATTAATTTTTCTTTTAATCCGTAAACATCAGATTCGAAACTCAGGGCTTTAAAATTTCCTGTGTTTTCAAAAAGTTCTGCACCGTAATCCACAGGAGAAGAAAATGGAATAAAATTCTGACTTGGGGAATACATTATCGGTGAGAGATATAATCTTACTATCCCTTTTCTGAACTTAAGTAATTTAAATCGGAATAGTGTATCAATCATTTTTCCATTATCATCAAATGTGAGTGTAATCCAATTACTCCATTGTCCTTCTTTAAGAAATATTTTGTCATCACTATCATTGAGTTTTATAATGAGGGAGTCTTTTTGAATATGCAAAATAAACTTTTTTTTAATATCAGATACACCAACAAGTTCTGTTTCTGCTTGGTTGTTGTTGAAAATTAGTTTTTGAATATCGGATTTAGTTTCAATTTCTGGCTCATTTGAATACAGTGTAGGTACACCCTGCGTGCCTCTGACATCGGGCAACCCCATTCCAGAAAAAAGAAAGCCATTAAAATCATCTGCAGGAAAAGTCATTGGAACAAAAAGACTTATACCAACATTACCTTTTTCACCCAACATTTCCCAAATTGCTTTTCCCTTTCGTAAATTAACATATTCTACTCCACTTGAAGTAAATCGTTCATCATTCATCCCAAATTTAAGCTGCATTGTTTTTGGATTTCTTATGAGATAATCAAAAACACCATGTTTGCTTGGAGCCAAACCAGTAATTATAGTGGACCACGCAACAGGGGACTGGGAAGTTGGGATTGATTCAAGATCAGAATATGTTCCTTTGTCTTTTAATTCTGCAAGATTAGGCAGAAGTCCTTTTTTAAACAAATTATCAACAATAGCAGGTTTACCACCGTCAATACCAATAATTGCCACTCTTTTGTTTCTGGGAATCATAATCACACCTTAATTATTAAATAAAAATCTAAAAAACTATAAAAATCAATATCTATTAACGCCCTAAATGAGAATATAATCATAATGTCAAAATCTCTGAATTGTTTAAATGTATTATGGTACAAAAAGCAAAACATCTGCTTTTGTCATTAAATTAAATATTTTTTCTCAACTAATTTTTCTAAAATTTTTTTTACATTGTTATCTAATTTTGTATCAATTGTAGTGATTTTGAGATCGGGATTTTGAGGTGGCTCATATTTCACATGAATTCCAATAAAATTTTCAATTTCATTATTCAGTGCCTTACGATAAAGACCTTTTGTATCTCTTTTTATACATTCCTTAACTGGGCAATCAACAAAAATTTCAGCATAGTTTGGAATAGTTTTCTTTGCAAGTTTTCTGGTTTCTTCAAAAGGAGAAACTATTGCAACAATGGCTATTTTATTTTGATTATTCAGGGTTTTGCATATATTCATAACGCGACGATTATTTTCAATAATGTCTTTTTTAGTGAAACCTAAATCTTTGGATATATTTTCCCGTATTATATCCCCGTCAAGTAAATCAACATCGAGATTTCTTTTCAAAAGTTCTTTTTTAATTTCTTCTGCAATTGTACTTTTACCAGAACAAGGTAAACCTGTAAACCAAAGTGTAAAATAAATCTGATTATTGTTTTCCATAAAACACCACTAACTAAAATTAATCAACAAATATTTTTTCTCCTTTTTTGTGTTTCTCAATAATCATTGATGCAATTTCAGATCTCATAGCTTCCACAGGAGGATGCTTGCCTGCAAGAATCATCGCTCTAATTTTAGTACCGCTAACATAAAAATGACTTTTAGGAGAATGGGAACACGTATTATGTGAAGACGGGCCTTTACATTCACTGCAATAAAAAATTTCATCAAATTTCACAGGCTTAATTTTAATATCCTGTAATTCATCAAAAATTTTATGTGATGCATGCAGATCATAAAAATCGGAGACCCCTGTGTGGTCTCGTCCAACAATGAAATGTGAACACCCATAATTTTGTCTTACAAGTGCAGTAAATATTGCTTCTCTCGGTCCGCCATACCTGGAAAAAGTTGAAAGCGCACTAAAAACAACCTTATTTTTAGGATAAAAATTATCTGACATCAGTTTATAGCTTTCAATGATTACAGGTGTTGTAAAATCACCTTTTTTCTTCTTGCCGATTACAGGGTGTACTAATAAACCATCACAACCGCTTTTTTTCAAGCCCTTGCAATTGTATAAACTCATGAGACCTGTGAATTACATTTCTTGTGTGAAACCCCAAAACTTTATTCCATTTTTTTTCCATAAACAAAGATCTGGTTTCAGCAGGTGTCAATTCATACGCTCTAAATTCAGAAAAAGGTCTTTCAAGTAAAGTTATTTTTCCGCCAAGTAAAATATTGCCTTGTTCAAAAGTCTGTTTTACACCTGCGTGCTTCAAAGAATCAGTACCGTATATTTTGTGTACAAGTTCTTTTTTGTCATATTTATATTTTTCTTCCAAATTAAATAATGCAAATAAATTGCCTTTTTTATCAAAAAGCGAAATTTCATCTCCTTCTGAAAAAGTATCTGCAGTTTTCTGATTTACATCAAGAGACAGGGGGAGTGTCCACACATCTCCTGAGACTAATCTCATATTATCCATGACACATTGTAAGTCATCACTACAAAAAAATCCTTCAACAGGACTGAACCCGCCCAAAGCAATCTGCTCGACATCCATAACTTTCATATCGTTTAAAACAAGTTTTTTAAGATTTTTGAACTGAGAGGGATTTTTTGATTTTTTAAATCGATTAACAAGCTTTCCGCTGTGTGGTTTTATTAATGCCATATTATTACTCCAAATAATTTAATTTATCCAGAACATTTATTATTTGCTCATTTGCTGAAAGTTGTTTTTGAGAACTTTCATTAAAAGATTCTGAAACAAGTTCTGCATTTCTGCATAAATTTACCATCATTTTTAGCGCATCTACGGGGTACATCCCTGCAGCAGTTTCCTTAGCAAGAACCAAACCAGTAGCGCCATCTATAACTGTATTTATTACATCATTTAATTCAGCTCTTGTAGGCGTAGGTTTCCAAACCATTGAATCCAAAAAATGGGTTGCAACAAACACTTCCTTGCCCAACGCCCTGCATTTTTTTATTATTATTTTCTGAGTTAATGGTATTTTTTCTAGAGGTATTTCCGCACCTAAATCACCGCGATCAATTAAAATTGAATCTGATTCTTTTATGATATTTTCAAGATCATTAAGTGATTCTCTGTGTTCAATTTTTGAAATTATGTTCATTTTTCCACCGCATATATTTCTGAGCTGTTGAATATCTTTATGGTTTTTTACAAATGATAATGCAACATACCGCACACCAAAACGCATTGCAAGTCTTACTGCTTTCAGATCTAATTCCGAAAGAACGGGTGCATTTAAGTCAGCATTAATACTGACTGTTTTAAAATTTCCAAGCTTACCGGGAACTATAACAATACCTTCAGCAAACTGATTTTGTAAGGAAAATGGTTTTGTTACTCTAAGTTGAATTGAGCCATCATCAATATTTAAAATTTGATCTTTTTTCAGCTGATTAAGAACCCATGATGTTCTAAAAGAAACACTGGAAGAAGAACCTATACATGAATTGTCAACTAACTGCACAAGTTTATCTTTTTCTAAAAAAGTAGCGTCTTTAGTGATGCCTGTTCTTATTTCTGCTCCCTGTAAATCCAAAATTACATTAATATTTAAATCTGAAAGAATTTTCAATTTTTCCTCTAAATAATTTAAATCTGCATGAGACATATTTATTCTCGCAAACGTCATTCCATGTTCTTTTAAGTTCTGTAATATTTCAATAGAATCAGAAGAAGGTCCAATAGTACACACGATTTTAGTTTTTATTTTACTCATTTTTATCGCCCCTTAAAGTTAACTGATTTACCTTTCATGTCTTTTGGAATTTCAAGATTCAAAAGTTCTAGAATTGATGGTGTTACATCTAGAATGCTTATTTCGCCCAAATTACCTTTTTTAGCAATTTTATTTCCGGACATTATAAAAAGTCCCTGTGGTGCATGACCTGCATCGTCGGATCCTACAATTGTGCTCCAAGAATATAGGGAATCGTGACCAATATCATTGTTCACACCCCATTTAAGATTATCAAAATAAACAATTAAATCCGGACTTTCATCAGTAAAACCTGGAACATAAATTTCTTCAGGAAAGAAAACTTTGTTATTTAATTTTTCACCAGTGTCTTTTTTTATTTTAATAAGTTTTTGCTTAAGTTCATTCTTTAGCAAATCAACTTCATCAGAAGCTACGATTCCGGAGGGAGTTCTTTTTTTTGTGTTAAGATAAATTCGCCCCTGATACGCGCCAACAGAATATGCTTTTGTTTTAGTCCAATCAATGTAAGAAAGTTTTAGTGTGAGTTTTTCTTTTTTTATTTTTTCCTGTATTTCTGGCTTTAATACAAGATATGAATTATCAATAAGCCACTGATTCAGATTTATACGCCCGTCCATTCTGTCAAATCCATGATCAGAAGCCACAATTACAGTAGTCTTTGGCGGAAGTAAAGAAATAATTTCCCCTAGTTTTTTGTCAATATATTTGTAATAATTTTTTATTGAATCTTTTAATTCAGAATCGTATTCGTATTTTATGTGTTTTTCATCAATGAATCTCCATAAGTTATGCTGCAGTCTATCACTGCCAATAAGAACTGACATGAAAAAATCCCACTCTTTATTTTTCAGAAAATAGTCTATAAGAGTGAAATTCATTTCCGTTAATTTGTAAATTCGCTTAATGAGTTCTTTTGGTGCCAGATTTTTATAACCTACAAAACCAGAAACATCAAACATATATTCGTCATCAAAAAGTTCAGAAAGTTCTTCTTTAAACTCTTCGGGATAACAGCATTTGCTTTTAAGCCCAGGTGTTAGAAATCCACTTATGATCGTACCATTTATCTCGTTTACAGGATATGTTAAGGGAACGTTAAGTACAATCGATTTTTTGTTATTAGCTGAAAGCAAATCCCAAATCATTTTTTTCTTTTTGCAAGTTGAATTCACTAAATTTGTCTCATCAGACAACTTATTTTCTCTGACAGTGTAACTATACACACCCATCTGCCCAGGGTCATAACCAGATGCAAATGCAGTCCACGCAAGTATTGTAGATGGGGGAATTGTTGAATTTGATTTTGCATAAACACCAGTTAACATTAATTGTTTTATATTCGGCAATTCATCTAACCATTCATTAAAAATAAGCTGAAAAGGAGCTCCATCTATGCCTAAAACAAATACTTTATTCATTCCAATCGCAACTCCTTTTTCAATCCAAATACCCAAGTTTTTTAAGATTCTCTCTTACTTGAGATTCCAGCTTTTTATCAAAAGCATCATGTTTGGAAATCTCATTTCCTTCAGAAACCATCAATAATTGTCTTAAAACAAAAGTAACATAGCTGGAAACTGAATGAAAGCCAGTACCCTCAATCTGTTTTTTTATCCTGTTTGCAAGTGGTTTTGGAATTGAAACAGTCGTCACATTAGTATCTGCATTCATAAAATAACCCCTCGATAAATTTTAATTAAATCTAATTAATATCTATCAGAGCAGAATTAAAAGGCTTTTGGTTCAATTATGGGGGCTCCGAATCACCACCAGATGTCAAAAATAGTGCTGCCGAAGGCTCACCAACACCAGCCGGACGTGGAAATAATGCAAACGCAGTGAGCATGTGGCACTTCAGTGCCACTCGTACTAGCCGGACGTGACGGCTAATGCAGCTACCGGGATTCGAACCCGGGTCAGAAGCTTGGGAAGTTATGGATTTAATGCATTTAAGCGGGTTGTAAATTCTTTATACAATATGCGCTTCTTTTTAGCAGTTAAGTGAAAAAGAACTTTTGAAACCATTTCTTTGGAAATTGTGAATATGTAATTCATTTTTATTACGCTGTTTTTTACAGCACCTTCCTCCCTGGTAAGCGGGATTCCTTTCATTTTCAAATTACTTGTTATGCCTGCAACTATTACATTGCCAAATTCTTCAAACAATACAACTACAGGTCTTGTTTTTACTTCAAAAGTGTCAGTAAATTGCACTCTCGCCAATATCACATCACCTGACTTAAGCATTTTCCCAAACCTCATCATCTTTGTTGTCCCACAATTCCTTCATTTTATCCTGCTGTACTTTATGAAGGAACTCATCATACTGATTATTCATTTTTACATTTTTAAAAACATTAATCATATGGGCAATTAATTCATTGTATGTTTGTCTTGGATGTTCTTTAACTTTCTTTAATGAGTTTACTATTGATTTATCTAATTGGATAGTTGTTACTTCGGTCATTATATATCACCTATAATCAATATATAATGCATTATATATAAGGCTTTCTATTAGTAATTTAAATATGCGCCTGCCGGGATTCGAACCCAGGTCAGAAGCTTATCCAACCTTCGTAAAACTCCAAGCCCCGGAATATTTGCTTTCCGCAGTTCCTCTCTTCGATTTCACCTGCCATGTATAATTTCCCAAAGGAAGAGAAGCCCAGACATTTGCAGGAATTACATACTGGCTTTTGCCTGACGGCACAGGAAACTCAATAACATTGCCTGAAGGCATTTTTACCTTTGCAAAGTAGGAATCAGCATTTTCAACATCACTCCAGTCAAACATCTGCCCTTGATGTTGTAACCAACCTGCTTACTATGGGGGTAGCAAATGTATTCTTATCATCAATTACAATTTCAAAAACGTTTGTATCTGGATCGAATTTATGCTTTAATATCACCCATGTAAATTGAACAATGCCTGAATTAACAGTAATGCCGCCCACAGGCCATGTTAAAAATGGATCTGCTGATGCAAAAGCAAAAAGTGAAACAAATAAAAATATTACTGAGCCATATTTAATTAAGTTAGAAATATGTTTGCCTATCCACCTTATACAACCCCCCCCCAATGAGCCAATAAAAAAATGTTAAAACAGTTTAACTTGCTGATCTTTTTCAGAAAGAAATTTAGACTTTTTCGGAAAATTTCATAAGTTTTTTGCTGAGTGATTTTTATTGCTTTGCATTGTGTGAAAAAGTATGAATGTTGGTTTTTGGATAAAATGATTGAAAAGACAGGTCATTTATACATAATAAATATGCCAGTGATGAATTTATTGGAATTGCAGCTACCGGGATTCGAACCCGAGTCGCAACCTTGGGAAGGTCGAATCCTAACCACTAGACTATAGCTGCTTAAAAAGTGATTTTATTTCTCGTGTGTTTGGTTTTATAATCCCCTTTGGAGTTATGAAACCTGTTACAAATTTGTTTGGAGTTACATCAAAAGAGGGATTGCGTACAGAGCTTTTTTCAGGGCAAATTAAAACTTCTTCAATTTCATTATTTTTGTTTAATCCTGAAACATATTTAATTTCATTTTCGTTTCTTTCTTCAATTGGAATTTCTTTTCCTGATTCGCAATTTAAATCAAATGTACTTAAGGGAGCAGCAACATAAAAGGGAATGCCGTTTTCTTTTGCACAAACTGCTGAAGAATATGTTCCAATTTTGTTTGCGAAATCACCATTGGAAGCCACGCGGTCAGTACCAACAATTACAATATCAATTTCTCCGCGCTGCATAAAGTGACCTATTGCGTTATCAACAATTACTGCGTGAGAAATTCCTTCATTCAAAAGTTCCCATGCAGTTAGTTTTGCACCCTGCAAACGAGGTCTTGTTTCATCAACAAAAACAAATGGCTTTTTTCCTGAACGCTTTGCAGCATATATTGGAGAAAGCGCCGTACCCCAATCAACGCAGGCAAGCCAGCCAGCATTACAGTGTGTGGAAATACGGGGATTTTCAGTCAGAAGTGTATTTCCAAATTCACCTATCTTTTTACATTGCTCAACTGATGAATCTGAAATTTCATTTGCAATTTTAAGTGCAGAGGAAACTGCTCCCTTTTTTGAGGAAGAGTCTGAAATTGTACTTAAAATTTTATCAACTGCGAAAAATAAATCATACGCAGTAGGGCGCGTGGCTTTTATTGTTTCAGATGCTTTTATGATGTACTTCATGAAATCATTTTCAGGCGCTTCATAACATGCCTGAAGCATTGCGTAAGCAGCAGCTGCACCAATTGCAGGCGCGCCTCTGACAGTCATGTCTTTTATTGCAGAAGCAGTTTCTTTGTGATTTTTCAAAGAGGAAATTTCAAATTTATACGGGAGTATTTTCTGGTTAATCATTTTCACTGTTTCATTTTCAATCCAGACAGTTCTGTAATGTTTTCCCTGAACCATCATTTTTGATCACTTAAATTTTTTGTTATTTCTTTTATTTTAGCATGCGGACCAATGAAAGAAATATCAGGATAACTAATTGAAACCTTCAACAAAGGAAAATATAAATTCACGCGATTTGATTCAAAAGAAGTATTTTTTGAAATGAGGTCAAGAACATGGGGGAGACTTTTTGAATCAAAGAAAATATTATTAGTCTGAGTTTTTGCACCTTCCAATGTGCGTGCATGAAGAAAAAAAGTGTCATTAAAACATTCCATTATAAATGAATCTGCGTCTGTTATTTTAGGAAGTGCTTTTAATGCATTATAAGTTTTTTTATTCCATTTGAAGGTCTTTGAATCATTGAAATTCATTTTTTCAAGAAGTTCTATTTGCTGACCAAGTACTTTTTGGAGATAATGAAGATGCTTTGTTCTTTTTTCTAAGTTCATATTTATTGTTGTTAAATCTGAAATATAGAAATCTGCACTGCCCTTTGCAGCTTTTAATAAATCAGAATCTTCTTTTGAACGCTCAATCAGAGTGTGAAGTTGCTGAACAAGTGTATCAATTTCTGAAATTGGATTTCTTGTTTTGACTGTATTGCTGAGTTTTATAAGAAGTTTATTTTTCATTTCAGTATTGAGAAATGCCGTGCCTTTATTGGTCATGTATATGTTGTTGCCTTTTCTCTGAATCATTCCCAAAGCATTGAGGTCTTTCAAAGCACGGGAAAGTGCAGCTCTTGCAGAGTTTACGGAATTGTAGGAAGAAGAAAGTTTGTTCAGAAGTGAATTATACTCAATTCCCTGATTTTGTTTGATAATTAACAAAATGGAATTTTTTGTTGTCATGTTAATATTGAGAAAAAAGGGATTTTAAAGCTATCCGCAGTCCTCAGGACAGTTGCATTTGTTTTCGGTGTAATTATCACAGTAGTTGTTTCCGCAGGCAAGGCAGCGGACTTTAGATGTTGCAGTCTCTTCCCAGCCACAGTTTTCGTCGAAATAACCTGCCTTTCTCGGCACAAGCCCGTGGCAACATACTTCACCTTCGTCTACGTTGATGGGCTGAAAATCCTGAATACAAGGTTTTTCCTCCCCTGTACAATCTTCGGGGCATGTGCAATTATTCTCTTGATTTTCAGATTCACAAATTCCGTTTCCGCAGTCACTACAAGTGGAAATATCTCCAATGAAAAACTGATTACAATCATTAGGATTATAACCGCCTAACATCGGATCTAATCCTTCACAACAAAAATTGGGCAAATATTTATCATATTCTCTCATTTGTTCTCCTTCATTTGCACAACCTAGTTCTAATGAAATCTTATCAGGAGGAGTATCCACGGGAGTATTTTCAAAAATAACACATCCTGAAAAAAATAGAATTAGAATTAATGCAAAAATTAATTTCGTCATAATACACTTAGAGAAACTAATATTTAAAGGTAAGTGATTAAGCTAATGCCAATTAGGCAGCAGCTTTAATTTCAATTTTCTTCATTCTTTTAGGAATTACATTGTAGTGCTTTGATTTGCAGGCAGTACATTCCATAATAAAGACGGGTTTTTTGTTCTGCTTTTTCACTACTGCAGTGAACTGATATTTCCCGCCATAACCTTTCTTTTTTCGCACGTTCTTACGAGTACCTTCACTGTCAGCTCTTGCCTTGCCTGGCTTGAAGAGCTTTCGCTTATGCTCTATATGTTTATTGCACTTTTTACAGTAATCCATTGATGTTTTTGGAATATCCATATTTTCACCACAATTAGTTACTGGAGAATTGGGTATGGAAAGCTTTAAAAAGATTGTTTGAAACTCTGGTGGCCCAAGGGCAGGGTACTAAAAAGAACTAGCTTAAACTTATTTAAGGCAAGCCTTAAAAATAACTATATTCTATATATATGCGAGTTTTGGTGAGAAGATGATTGACACATTATTGAATTCTTTTAAGATTTTGCTCAAGAAACCTGCAATGCCAATATTGGCGATTTTGGGCGGAGCATTAAGTATGGGCCTGCTCATGCTTCTTGGCCAGCCAATTGGTGAAATGATTGCAGACATTTTATTTTTTGGGATTTTGCCTGAGACTGGTGCATTGGCATTTCCAATTCATTTTATTGAGATGTATCCTTTTGGGTTTGGGGCGGTTTTTGCAATGATAGCCTCCCTTTTCATCATATCTACGTTACTTTCATTTTTCTTCTCAAAATACATCCGGGATACTGCTGAAAAAAAAGCATCTAAAGGCATGGCATTTGGTTATATGCTCGGAAACATAGTGAAAATTATTGGTTTACTTTTGTTTTTTACATTTGCGTGGGGTGTTCTGCTCTTTATTCTGTGGATTATGATGATTATTTCATTAGGTCCATATGCACTTGTTGGAATTATTATGCTGATTTATATGTTGCTTCTGGCATATTTGTGGATTAAGCTTTCATTTGTGATTCCAGTAATGGCAATGGAAAATATTTCCATAAGAGAAGCGCTTAAAAAAAGCTGGGCGTTCACAGGTAAAAATTTGTTAGGTGTTTTAACTTTGTTTGTCTTTATTATGATTGTTACTGCTTTGATTAATAATATTGGACTTTCAATGTTCAATTTAATTTATGTAAATGAGTATGTTGATGCATTAATATTTGCAATCTTTTCAGGTCTTGCTTCAGCATATACTTATGCTGCATTCCCCATGTATTATCTCAAGAAAGAACACAATATGGAACCATGATGGGGGAGCCAGAAGTTTTAAAGGATTTCTTTATTTATGCTAGTTATAGCGAGGGGACATAATGATAAAGCTAAAAAAGCTAAGATTGAAAAATTTCAAATCTTTCAAAGATGCAAAAATACCAATAAGTGACGGGTTCACAGTTATTGTAGGTGCAAACGGAACTGGAAAAAGCAATATTCTTGATTCTATAATGTTTGTTTTGGGAATCACTTCAATGAAAGCATTGCGTGCTTCAAAGATAATTGATTTAGTAAACAAATCTTCTTCTGAAAATTATGCAAAAGTAGAACTGACTATTAAAGGCGATGGACGAAACTATGAACTTGCAAGAATCATTGATAAACAGGGAAGAAGTGTTTACAAATTAGACGATAACAAAGTTACACTTAGTGAAATTACATCATTGTTAAGGGAGCTCGGCATTAAAGCCACAGGCCATAACATTGTTGCACAGGGCGACATAACAAGAATTATTGAAATGTCACCGATTGAAAGACGTGAAATAATTGATGACATGGCTGGTTTGCGTGAGTTTGATGAAAAAAAAGCAGAAGCACTTAAAGAATTAGAAAAAGTTGATGAAAAAATAAAAGAAGTTGGAATTGTTTTGCACGAACGTGAAAATTATCTGGCAGGTTTAGAAAAAGACAAAAATGCAACATTAGAATATGAAAATCTTGAAAACGAAAAGAAAATGTCAAAAGCAACTTTAATTTATAAAGAAATTGAAAAAATAAGAGAAAAAATGGAAACTAATGAAAGACATTTAACTGCTTTTAAACAGACAATTGAGGGAAAAGAAGATGAAAAGAAAAACCTAAAAGAACAGGAAAGCAAAAACAAAACCCGTATTTATGAATTAAATGAAAAAATACTGAGATCTAATGAACGCGCATACACAGAAATAGCAAAAGAGCTTGAAGAAACAAAATCTGCAATACGTGTTACTGATGAAAGAATTAAAACAAAGAAAAGTTATCTTGAGAGGAATGATTTGAGACAGGCGGAATTAAAAGAAAAGACAGAAAAGGAAAACAATGAACTTGAGGCTCAGAAAAATAAAATGAATGAGACTCAAAAAACACTTTCCGAGTTAAGAGAGAGACTTATTGATGCAAAAACAAATCTTGATATTTTTGATACTGAAGACATTTCAAATGAAATAAAAAAACTTGAAAAAGAAGTTATGGAACTGGAAGAATCACTCGATGAAAAAAAACAAACTTACTATGAAAAAGGCTCAGTAATTCCAAGAATTGAAGAATCAAACAGAGAAAAGAAAGAAATGATTTCAGAGCTTATGAAAGAAAAGTCTGTTTTTGAAAGAAAAATTAATGAACTTGAAAATAAAAAACAGCTTCTGAATGTAGTTCAGATGAAACATCCTTCCATTAATGAAGAAATTAAGAAAATAGAAAATACATATGAAAAAACATTCACAGAAATCAAACAGCATGAAGCAGAAAGTAACATGCACAGAGATGCAATCAAAGAACTGAAAAAAGATATTTCAAAATGCCCTACTTGTGAAAGAAATCTTGAGAAAGATGTAAAGAAGCAAATTCTTGATAAAAAAGAGAAACTACTGAAGATTTCAGACAATTCACTGGAAAAGGCAAAAAAGAAGAAGGCAGAAGTTGAAGCAAAAAGAAAGGAACTAAATGAGGCACTTGAAAAAATACGGGAGCTCGATCCCGAAGTCGAAATGCTCAAATCCATTTCACATGAAAAAAAATCAAAAGATGAAAAAATAGAAAAGCTCAAAAGCTCACTTGAGGAACAGCTTCTTGAAAAAGAAAAAGAAGAATACGAAAAGCTCAAATCAAAAGTTGTTGTTCTGGAAAACGAATTTAATGAAAAGAATGATAAACTTTCAGAAATGAAATCAGGCAGAATTAACAAACGGGCAGGAATGGAAAAAGAAAAAGATATGCTTGAAAATGAAATTGCCATGCTTAATGAGAGAAAAGACAACATTATTTCAAAAACAATTGAAAGAATCAGTGATGATTTAAAATCACATTCAAAAGAAATCGAAGAACTTGGAAAAGAAAATGAAAAACTGAAAAATGAAATCACTGACGAAAATGAAAAACACAAAGTGCTTATTGAGAAAAGCGAAAAAATGGATGACGAACTAAAGGATGCTCAGAAAGCAAATAAGAAACTGATTGATGATAAAAATATGCTTGAACAAAAAAATGATTCAATAGTTGAAAAAATAATAAAAGTCGATCAGGACATCAGAAAAAATGAACACCAGATGAATGAATCAAAAATCGATAACAGCAGAAACGAAGTAAGGCTTCTGGATTTAGAAGAAGAGTTTGCTGAATTCAGAGGGGTAAAAAGATTTGAAACATTTGATGCAGATAGGCTAAAGAGCAGAATTAAGGAAATTGAAAAGATAATTATAGGATTAGGTGCAATAAACATGAAAGCACTTGAATCATTTGAAGAACTGAAAAAAGAAGTTGATGATATTAAAGCAAAATCAAAAAAACTCGATGAGGAAAAATTCAGTGTTTTGGGAATGATTGAAAAAATTGAAGTTAAAAGAACAAATGTGTTTTTGGATTGTTTTAATGAAATAAACGGAAACTTTGGAAGAATGTTTTTCTCACTTTTCAGCGGAGAGGGAAAATTGAAACTCACAAATTCTGAAATGCCTCTTGAATCAGGTTTACTTATCGAAGCAAAGCACAAAACAACACTTCAGAATATTGATTCAATGTCAGGCGGTGAGAAAACATTAACTGCATTAGCATTCCTTTTTGCAATTCAGCTTTATGAGCCAGCACCATTCTATATTTTTGATGAAGCAGACGCAGCACTCGATGCAGAAAATTCAGTTAAGCTGGGGAACATGATTAAGGAAATAAGTAAAAGCAGTCAGTTTATTGCAATAACTCACAATGATCCTTTGATAAAAGAAGCAGACCAGATAATCGGAGTTGCATTAAACGAACAAAAAAGTTCAGTTATTGGATTGAAGTTAAAGGAAGAACTTCAAAACAACAAATTTTCAGAGTAATTAAAATTTATTTAATGCTCTCGTCTGTTTAATGCTTTTTTTTCAAATATTCTGCCGACTATTAAAATTACAATAATTATTATTGCAGCAGCAACTGCCACATAGTAATAACCAATACCTACTGCCAGACCTATTGCAGCAACAACCCAAAGATTAGCTGCAGTTGTAAGTCCTGTTACTTTATTTTCAGATCTGAAAATTGCACCAGCACCTATAAATCCAATTCCTGTGACAATTCCCGCAGCAATTCTTGTGGAATCATCAAGAAAGGTTAATGACATTATTGTGAAAATCGTGGCACCTAATGCAACAAGCGCATGGGTTCTCATTCCTGCAGAACTCTGATGCATTTCTCTTTCAATTCCAACAGTGGAACCTAATAAAACAGAAATAACAAGTTTCAAAATAAGTTCAGATTCTGCAATCATGGAAATATAATGAATTAGTTATTTATAAGGTTTCTTATTTCAGTGGTTTGGGTATTTTTTTCACATCTTTTTGTTCATTTTCAATTAGTTTTTCCAAATAGTCAATTGATTCTTTATAAAAGTGTACATTTCGTTTATAATCTTCTTCAAGAATGAGTTCCTGTGCATAATGTTTTTCTAAATCACGCAATGCCTGCCGGTATGAATGCAAACGTGCATTGAGATTATCTATTTCAACTATTTTATGGCTTCTTTTCACACGTTCAGAAAGCAATAAATCGATTTGTTTCTGGTATTCATTACTAAGTTCGTGATATTTGTTTGCACTTATTTTTTTGCTCGCAAGTGAGGTATCTAAATCATGCTGGATTTTCTTCATGCTTCCAATCTGATGTTCAATAGATTGTTTTGGATGCTTCTTGGTATACATTATTTTTACAATTGTGAGAACAACTAACAGAATTGTAAGTGCTAAAATGAGAACTAAAAGCAGCATCAAGTAAGGTGAGTCTTCTTTCACGCTAACAACTGTTTTATTTTCCTGAATATAATCTTCAGGTGACATGGTTGCATAATAATTATAAATTTCGATTGAAGGTTCCACAATTCCTTCTGCTAAATATGCAAGACCTATTCCATTTTTTGCAGCATCAAGAGAGCGCATTCCCAAATTGTTTTCTTTGTAGAATACGGCTGCATTGTAGTAATATTTTGCATGATCTAAATAAAGGCGTGACCAGATAAATGACATTTTGCTCTGAGCCATTGTTTGTTCTGTTTCAGTTATTTTTTTATCAAGTAATTCAATTAATTCATCTGCGGTTTTATCTTTAATTGCGAGTTCAGACTCGGCTAATGAAACTGCAGCTGCAGAATCAAATAAAGAACCAAGATACCATTTTCTGTTGAACTGGGTTTTTGCAGAATCCGCTCGTCTGAAAATATCTGCATTCGCTTCTTCATTCAGAATTTGCAAAGCATCTTCTGCTTTTGTGAGTTTTTCAGATGCAAGTTCCTCAAAACTATTGTCTGGCCTCGCTTTTCTAAGAGTGGATTTAGAAATCCCATAAAAATCACTTGCAACCTCATACCATGCTTTTGCATACTCATACTCAGTTATTCTTTCAAGTGCTGCGAACGTATCATCTCCGCCTCCAATTATAACAATTTCTGTATTTTTCAGTTCTGTTAGCTGGTTATCAGCATAAGTTAAACGCTGTTGTGCAGAAATATGCCATTCAAGATAATCAAGTGGCACATTGTTTGACAAATCCGATTGCAGTGACTGTATGTCTGATTCAAGTTCATCTACTTTTGTAATGAATATTTCCGAATCCAAATTAAGCAGTGAAGGATTAATTGCAATATCATGCACAAGCGCAGCATTTACATACGCAAGAAAAGAATAGTTTGCTGCAGAGTAAAGATAATTTTGATCAATTAGCAGGCGTGCTTCGGAAATTGCTTTTTCGCCAGAATTTAGTATTTCATATAATGTGCCAATAGCTCCGTGATCTTGGATTAAAGAACCTGAAAGCGCATTCTTTGCTTCATTTATTTTTGAATCTGCTTTGTTGATGTAAAGTTTTGTGAGTTCGTTCATTACATCCAAATGAGCATCTCTTTGCACGGATGCGGGTATGAATTCAGGAATGGCAGTGAACTCTTTGTTTACATCAATTTGTTCAATATCTGAAAACGCATATGAAATAACATCATCAATATCATCAACTTCAACAACTTTCAGGCCCCAGTTTTCTTCTGCATATTCAACAAGATTTATTGACTGAACTCCATCTTCCAATTTCACAATCTGTCTCGCTTCCCCTCGGGGAATCATAAATAGTTTTTTTCCGATTTCAGATGCTTTTTTACTTTTTTCAAAAACACCACCAACAGAACCCACGCCCCCTTCAAGAGTTATTGTTCCAGTTAAACCAACATCATCAGGAATTGTTTTGTCCTGAAGCATTGAAATTACAAGCAGTGCCATTGCAGCACCTGCAGACGGGCCTTCTACAAGTGATGCAGAACTTTGAATCTGAAAGTGATAATCATACTTTTCAACACCAGTGAAATAGTTTTTTGCGAGTTCTACTGCAATTCGTTCAGTATTTTGAGTTGTTGTTCCGACCAAGGGAGTAACAGAACTCCATACTTTTCCATTGCCATTTTTAATCGTGAGTGTCAGGTTTGCAGTCATTGCATCTCCGGCATCAGTAACTGCAAATAAATCCAAAGATGATTCAGTGATTATTGCAGATGCATTTACTGTAAGAACAAGTAAAAATATCAAAAAAATGCATTTAGCAGTGAATGATTTCATCTATAAAATAAGTTAAATCTATTTAAATAAGTTTTCCAAAAAAGAAAAAAAAGTAAAGAAAGAGGGTTTTAGCCGAAAAGACTACTTAGGCCCTGTGCAGCTTCTTCCTCTGTCTTTTTTTCTTCTTCTTTCTTTTCTGCTTTTGCTGAATCTGCACCGCCGGCTGCGGGAGCTGCTGTGGGGGCTGCTGCCTGAACAACTGCTGCTTTCTTTATTGCTTCTTCAATGTTAATATCTTTAAGAGCTGAAATCAATGCTTTAACTCTTGAGCTGTCAACATCGACGCCTGCTGCTTTCACAATATCTGTGACTGCTTTTTCAGTAATTTCTTTGCCAGCAGAGTGCAACAACATAGCACTATATACGTACTCCATTCTATTCCCTCCATTCATTCATAATTATTCTGATTTTTTATTTTTTGATTTATCAGTATCCTTTTTTGCTGCATTTTTTTCTTTTGCAGTATTTGTTTTCTTTTTTTCTTTTTCGTTAGTTTTTTCTTTTTTCTCTTCTGCAGGTTTTGCTTTTTTATCTTCTGCAGGTGCTTGTTCTGCTTTCTTTTCTGCAGATGTTTCTTTTTTTTCTTCTGATTTTTCTTCTGCAGGTTTTGCTTTCTCTTTCTTCTTTTCTGCTTTCTCTTCTTTTGCAGGTGCTTCTGCTTTGTCCTCAACCATTACTTCAGGTAATGAAGATTGTAAAGAGTCAGCCTGTAGTGAAGCTTTACCAAACAATTCCTCAACTGTTTCCTGTGTGAAAATATTTGCTTCCAGAGCAACTGCTTTTGCTTCTCTGAATGATTTTTGGATGACGAAAACAATTGTATCTTTAGTCAGGTAGTTTGCATTGTATGCAAGATTGAAAGCTGCAGTATAAGCTCTTGAAAAGTTTGCAAATACTTCATCTGCATCAATGTTAAGAACTTCGCTTCTGTAAATCTCTCCGTTTTCAAGTACTGCGACAATGTTAAGCCCGACTTTAATTGGTTTGATATCTAATTTTATAAGGCAGTTTGCAACTGCTTTTGAAATTATGTCTCCTTTTTTTGTTACAACTTTATCTTCTGCAACTGCAATTGTTGAACCCTCAATTTTTGTTTTTAATCCTGCTGCTTTTAAATCTGAAAGTGCAGGTCCTGGTGGCAATCCTGTGTCACCTGCAGGAACAACAATATCTGCAGGTGCTACCATTCCTGATTTTGCAGAAGTTGAACCTTTGTTCTTTTTTAAGAAGCCGTAAAGTTCGAAAGGATTCATTTCAGTAAAAATTAATGCAACTGATTTTGATACATTTTCTGAGAGTTTTTCAGATTTGCCTCCTGCAAGTGCTTTCTGAATTACTCTTGTTTTTGAAACTTTAATTACTGCTTTTCCAGCTAATTTTTTTCTTGTTTCCTGAAATAGTGATGCAGGGAAGTTTTCTAAGTTTGCAACTGCAACAACAGGATACTTTGAGAGAAGTTCTTTGATTTCAGTAACTTCTTTTTCTTTCCATACAAAAATGTGTCTTGTCATTATTCCACCACCTTTACTGCGGGACTCATTGTTTTCTTTACATAGATGTTTTTGATGTTTTGTTTTTTACCAGGCAATGAATTTAAAACAGAATTATAAACAGCAACCATATTTTCAGCAATGTCATTTTCCGGCATTCCTTCTTTTCCAACAACAACCTGAACTAAAGGCATAAATTTTCCTTTTTTGTTTGTGACTCTTGTTGCTGTGCTTAATTTAGTTAATGTTTGTCTTACTGAAGAGTCAGTTGGCTGAACAGGACTTGGCATTTTTCCTTTAGGTGCTAAAATCTGACCTAAATGTTTACCAACTGTCAGCATTACGGGGCCTTCAGCCATTAAAATATCAAATTGTGAAATAATCAAACCTACATCTTTTTTGCTTAGTTTGGAAATTTCTTCTTCCATTATAATGCGGTCAACTTTGTTTTTTACAGATGCGACAAAGGTTGTGTCCTTTGCAAAAAGAAGTGATTTTCCTGAGATTTTTCCTGTTGCATGAGGTAATTCTACTCTTACGTCTATTTGGTTCTCTGGTTTCTTGAAATTCAAACCTCTGAAATTGATTATCAGTTCAATGCTCTGAGCGAATTTTCTCTCTTTTGAGGTTTCATTTACCTTCTTCAGAGATTCTAGTGCATTTTTCATGTCCACTTTAATTACCTCCTACCAGGGGCTCTCCTCAAAAGGAGACAGGTAGTACAAACGGCGCTAAAATTAGCGCTATTAATTAGTAATTGTCATCTAGAAAGGTTTAAATAGGTTGTGGGCGAGAACCAAACTTACTGCAAAACAGAATCGTATTTCCCAGCATTTACATCTGCGCTGAATTCTGCTGGACTTTTGCCGTCAATTGTGACCGACATTGATCTGCAGGTTCCTGCGATTTCTTTCATTGCGGATTTCATAGTGTATGAAATTAAATTGTCAATTTTCATTTTTGCAATTTTTAATGCCTGTTCAATAGTTAAGTTTCCTGCGTGATCTACTTTGTGATCAGTTCCTGCTTTTTTAATATTGAGTTCTTTTTTAATCAGTGCTGAAACAGGAGGAGAACCAACCTTAATTTCAAAACTTTTATTAGTTGAATCAATTATTACTTTTACCGGAACTTTCATTCCTGAAAAATCTTTTGTTTTTTCATTGATTTTAGCAACAACTGCTCCAATGTCTACACCCATTGGCCCTAATGCAGGCCCTAATGGTGCTGCTGCAGTTGCTTTTCCACCGTCAATTAATACACTTACTTCTGGCATTTCAATCAGTCCTTTATAATTTTTATTGTTTCTGCTTTTGTTGTTACTGGAATTTTGACTGCAGCTTCCAAAAGCTCAATTGTTACTTCTTCCTTAGTATCATTAACTCTTAAAACTCTTGCTTTTTCACCTTTGAATGGTCCGGAAATTAATTCAATTGTCATTCCGGGTTTAATTGATTTCATTAAAGGTTTTGCATCAAGCAAAGTTGAAAGTTCATTAATATTAACTGCGCCTTTTACAATTCCTGAGCCTTTAATATGCGGAGTTCCTGTAATTCCTCGTCTTACAGTAACTTCATTATCTGCTTCAATCAGTATATAACCCTTTAAACCAGGGATTACTGCAATTGAGTAAATGTTCAGTTCTTCATTTGTAATCTTATTGCTAAGTATATCTACAACTAACTGCTCTTGTCCTACTGTTGTTCTTACTGGAAAAATCATATAAAATCACTTTAAATATAAATGAGTGTTAAAAAAAATCACGCTCTAAAACCATTAAAAAGCTTACTCCTTAAACCTTAATGAAAGCAAATATTAAGCTTACAAAAAAGCCAATAATGCCGATTATAAGTATGCCTATTCCTGTGACTTTTGCCATTACCTTAAATTCTTCCCATGTGGGCTTCTTTGAAATTGTGAAGATTCTTTTTGTATCATCACGGAATTTTGTAATGTAGTTTAAAACCATAAAATCACTAATAATTAGGACTGAGGATAGTTTATAAAGCTTTAGCTTGCAAAGAAAAGGAAAAAAAGAAAATTAGAATTCACTTACGTGAACTCAATCGCCGTCACGCCCGGCGAATGCAGATGGCACTGAAGTGCCATTGCCAATTAAGTAAACTCAATTCCTAAATCAAGAGGCTCATCACTTTGGGCTTTTTCTGCAAAATCTAAGTATGGGAATTTTCCCCCAGCGACAACAACCATTGCCTGGATTTGGTTTCTTGGAATTTCATCATCAATCATTGCACCCCAAATAATATGTGCATTTGGAGAGATTTTTGATGAAACTGTTTCCACAATCATCTCAGCCTCTCTAAGAGTCATATCACTTCCGCCAATGACATTTATTAGTGCTCTGTTAGCATCTGAAATGTCAACATCAAGCAAAGGAGAAGTTAAAGCATTCTCAACTGCTTCCAAAGCTCTAGTGTCTGAAATTTCGTTGCTCTGAGATTCACCCAGACCAATCATTGCAGCCCCCCCACGTTTGAGGATTGTTTTAAGGTCAGCAAAGTCAAGGTTAATTAATCCAGGTTTTGTAACCATTTCAGTAATTCCTTTTACTGAGTTTGTAAGAACTTCATCTGCTACTTTGAATGCCGCGTTAACGGGTAAGTCAGGTGCAATTTCCAAAATCTTATCATTTGGAATTACAATTACAGTGTCGCAGTGCTTTCGTAAGTTTGCTAAACCGCTTAATGCGTTTTCCATTCTTCTTTTTCCTTCAACAGTGAATGGCAAAGTGACAACACCAATTGTAAGTGCTTTGCATTCTTTTGCAATTTCTGAAACTATTGGAGCAGCACCAGTTCCTGTTCCGCCACCCATTCCACAGGTGATAAACACAAGGTCTGAGTCTGAGAGGTATTCCATTAATTCATCAACACTTTCACGTGCTGCAGCTTCGCCCATTGAAGGGTCTGAGCCTGAACCTAAACCTCTTGTTAATTCTCTTCCAATAAGTAATTTTCTGTCTGCCTGTGTTTCTAAAAGATCTTGAGCATCAGTATTAATAGCAATTGTTTCAGCACCAACAATTCCAACTTCAGTCATTCTCTGGATTGTGTTGCCTCCTCCGCCTCCGACACCAATAACTCGGATTTTTGCCTGTGAAATTTCCAGAAGCTTCATTAGTTCTTCATCGTCTTTTCCTCTCAAATTAGGAAGTTTGGATCTGGTTTCTTCAGTTTTAGCTCTTTTAACTGCTTTTTTAATAAAACTCTCCATGCATATCCCCCATCTCAAATACGTTTAAATATTACAAATTAATACAATATACTGACTTCCCTCATGAAAATGCTTTAAAACCATTGTTCAGTCGGTTATACATAAAAAGGTGTTAAGTTGAGTTTTACAACTGCGAAAAAAATTGCAAAAGATATCAAAAGCCTGAAAATTCAGGGTGCTTCAAAAGTTAGGAAGGCAGTTGTTGAGGGCATTAAAGTTACTGTTTCTGAATCAAATGCAAAAAGTTCTAATGCGTTACGGGAAGAGATTAAAACTGCAGCGAAAATTTTGATGGTGAGGCCAACTGAACCTGAAACAAGGACTGCAGTGAGAATTATTCTGAAAGCAGCAGCAAAAGAAGGTAATGCTGAAGAAGTTAAAAAATATGTTCTGAAAGAAATTGCAGATTATGAAAAAAACAAAACAAAAGCAATGCAGAAAATTGCAGAAAATAGTCTGAAACTTTTCAAAAATAAAAAAGTTGTCTTTACACACTGTCATTCTCATACTGTTGAAGAAATTATTAAACTTGCGTGGAAGAAAAATAAAATTGAACACATTATTGCAACTGAAACAAGACCAAGGTTTCAGGGAAGAATCACAACACTGAATCTTTCAAAAATTGGAATTCCTGTTACGCACATTGTTGACAGTGCAAGTGCAAGTTTCATTTCAGAAGCAGATATTTTTCTTAGCGGTGCAGACGCAGTAATTGCAAACGGAGATGTTGTAAATAAAATCGGAACATCACTAATTGCAGAGTTTGCAAAAAAGAAAAACATTCCTTACTATGCATGCACATCTTCACACGCGTTTGACCCTGCAACTTATTTTGGGAAGGAAGAAGTAATTGAACAGAGAGATGTGAATGAGATTTGGGAACAGAAAATAAAGAATGTCACAATAAAAAATCCTGCATTTGATGTTACTGAAGCAAAAAATGTAAAGGGAATTATTACTGAAAAGGGAATTTTCACTCCGAAAGCATTCACATCTTACATGGTTAAGCATCTGAAACTTAAAGGAAATAAAAAAGAATTTGTGTCTCTGGAGAAATTACTTTCCGGGAGTAAGTTTTACATGAGCTGAAGTTGCATCATCTGAAAGGGGTAAAGACAAAAGTTGTTCAGCAGTCATTTTTTCAGGATTATAACCCATGTGTCGTGCAAGTGATTTAATAAGTTCAATACTTTTTCTGAAAGAACTTAAGTCTCCGCTTCCTTGCAGGTTTTTCATTTTAGAAATTCTTTCAAGTTCAGGAATTAGTTTATCGTAAAATCTTTGTCCGTCTTTGCCCATTTGTTCTTCAATTCCATCTGTAAGTATTGCCAAATCGGTTTTTGAACGATCTGGAAAAAAGAAATGGACTACATTGTATTGGTTTCCGAGCCCGCCAAAACCTAATGGCAAACCTTCAGGAATTTTTACGGATTTTTTTTCACCAAGTTTCTTCAAAAGTTGTGTATCATAACCTGTTGGCACTCTAATTCCTTTCTCGATTTTGAATTTGAATATTCTTGCATCTACTTCCGCATCTAAATTCACGAAATCTCCACTGCTTATTGTGTGAACCTTTCCATTTTGAATTATAAAGAGTTTTGAACCAGCCAAAAAGCAATATAAATGAGTTCCTTTTCTTTTGTTATCGCGAACAACGCTTGTTAGTTGAGCAACAGCATAAGACCGCCCACCTTTTTCTTCGTGGATTCTTTCAACACCTGCATCAAGAAGGGTTGCAAGTCTGAGAATATGTGTTTCTGGGGATTCCGATGGTCTTTCATAATGAGCATCCAACAGTTGGCGACAGGCAGAACTAGTTACAACTATTCCCTCATTGTCTGGCCCAAGCTTATCTTGTTTTGACCTTAAATTCACATGGCCTTCGACATCTACAACATTAATATCTTTTCTGCCTTGAGCTTCCTGCACATGCACAATATCCCCAGGAACTCCTGAAAAATGACCCTTCTTAGGCATAGGGACTAAAGAAAAAAAGTATCCTGAAAAATTCGGAAACATGGAATTCGCATGTCCTATTTCAGTATGTAATGCATCGGTAACTTCCTTGGCAAACCGGTCAATAAAATTTTTGAAATAAATTTTTTTATTTTTGGTACGTCTTAACCTACGCAGTCCACGCTTGTCTCTTCTTGTAACTGGCTTTTCTGTTCGGCTTCCTTGAACTGCCTTCTGCCTTCCTCTGCTTTTTGCACTTCGCCCAGGTTTTGAAAACATAGCTAACTCCTAATAAAATATGTAATATGAGAAATAAAAGGCTGCCTGTGCCAGTTACATCATATTTACTCGTTACATTTATTTACATTACATTTATATAGAATTATACATACATTATTTGGGGGTTAGATTGGCGCTAAAAGGGAAAAATCTCACAAGCATTAATGACCTGAGCAAAAAGGAAATTATGCATATTCTCAAAACAGCTGCAAAGCTTGAGAAGATGTCACGTGCTAAAAAAGCAAAGCTTCTCCATGGTCATATTCTGACATATCTGTTTTTTGAACCTTCAACAAGAACAAGATTTTCATTTGAAGCTGCGGCATCTGGTTTGGGAATGTCAACGCTTGGCTTTTCAGGAACTGAAGGAAGTTCTGTTTCAAAAGGAGAAAGTCTTGAAGACACAATCAAAGTTGTTTCAGGATATTCAGATATTATTGTTATGAGACATCCTGAAGAATTTTCAGCAAATAAAGCAGCAAAAGTCAGTTCCGTACCCTTAGTCAACGGCGGAGACGGAACAAACGAACATCCAACACAAACATTACTGGATCTTTACACAATCAAAAAAGAATGCAAAAAATTAGACGGCTTGAAAATTGGGATTGTTGGTGCTTTAAAATATTACAGAGCAGCAAATTCATTAGTGCGCGGATTATCAAATTTCAAAAATGAAATATATTTAATTTCACATGAAAATACAAAAATGAGAAAAGAATTCACAGATGATTTAAGAAAATCAAAAGTGAAATTTACTGAAACTGAAGATTTGGAAAAAGTTTTGTCCCAGCTGGATATTTTGTACGTCACAAGACTTGCCAAGGAAAGATTTTCAGATGTTGAAGGTTACAAACATTATGAAGGCCAATATGTCATCACAAAAGACTTGCTGAAGAAGACAAAACCAAAATTAAAAATCATGCATCCGCTTCCGAGAATTGATGAAATTAAAAAAGACGTTGACGAAACAAAACACGCAGTATATTTTGAGCAGGCAAAAAACGGAATCCCTGTAAGGCAGGCGTTAATTTGCGAATTACTTGGAAAAAAGATTTAGTGAGTACATGGAGAAATGCTTGAAGAACGGGAAAGTTTACATAAATGGTAAGTTTGAAGAAACAAATCTGTTTTTAGAAAAAGGAAAAATCGTAAAAATTTTAAAAGACGAGTTAAAAGCTGATGAAATAATTGACTGTTCGGGAAAATTTATTCTCCCTGGTTTTATAGATGCACATGTTCATTTACGCGTGCCGGGTTTTGAAAACAAGGAAGATTGGAAAACAGGGAGCAGGGCTGCATTGCAGGGCGGAGTGACAACACTTTTTGATATGCCAAATACAAAACCTGCAACAACTAATGTTGAAACCCTTGAAAAGAAGAGAGAAGTTGCATGTGATGATTCATTAGTGAATTTTGGTTTCTTTTTGGGAGCAACGTCAGGAAATCAGGAGGAAATTGTTAAGGCAGAAAACATTGCGGGTGTTAAAATTTACATGGGTCACACAACAGGCGATTTAATTCTTGAAAATGACGACAAAATAAAAGAAGTATTTAAACTTTGCAGAAAAATCAGTAAACCCGCTGTTGTACATGCAGAAGATAACACACTTCTTGCAAAAAACTTTTCAAAAGCAAAAGAAGACGACTGGAACTCAGTTGAGAAACATCATTTAATACGAAACAATGAAGCAGCAAAAATTGCAACTGAGAAAGTCATTAAATTTTGCAGAGAAAATGAAACAAAAACACATATTTGTCACGTGTCAACAGCAAAAGAAACTGAAATTATTGATCATGCAAAAAAAGAAGGGCTTTTATTAACCTGCGAAGTTGCACCGCACCATCTGTTTTTGGGAGTTGATTCACTGAAAAAATTGGGAAATTATGGGAAAGTAAACCCTCCTCTCAGAGAGAATTATGACAGAGGAGTTCTATGGAACTCAGTGAATAATGAAATTATTGATATTATTGCAACTGATCACGCACCCCATCTGAAAGAAGATAAAGAATGCGATTATTTCCACGCACTTCCGGGAATTCCCGAATTGGATACTTTCGGGAGTTTAATGTTAAATGCAGCATTGGAAGGGGATTTAAGTTTGAACAGAGTAGTAGCAATGTGCAGTGAAAAGCCCGCGGAAATCTTTGGAATAAAAAATAAAGGATTCATAAAAGAGGGATTTGATGCTGATTTGATAGTGATTGATTTAGAAAAAGAAACTGAAATTAAAAACAAAAATCTATTCACTAAATGCAAATGGTCTCCTTATAATGGTATGAAATTAAAAGGAGTTATTGAGAAAACATTAGTAAACGGAAATGTAATTTTTGAGAACGGGAAAATTGTTAATAAAATTAATGGGAAAGAGGTTGTTTTTCAATGAGTAAATTACTTGAAACAAAATTCTGCGGAATAAAATTAGAAAATCCCACTATTTTGGCGTCTGGAATTCTGGGCGTTAGCAAAGGCACTCTGAAAATTGCAGCACAGGGCGGTGCAGGTGCAGTTACAATAAAAAGTATTTCAATTGAGCCAAGAACAGGACACAAAAACCCAAGTGTTATTGCATTTGAAGCTGGGTTGATGAACGCAGTGGGGTACAGCAACGCAGGTTTAGAGAATGCAAAAGAAGAATTCAGTGATTTGAAAAGTGTTGGTGTTCCTGTGATAGGGAGTGCGATAGGAAAAACAGCAGAAGAGTTTGCACAAGTTGTAAAAGTTTTTGATAAAATGGATTTTGATGCAGTTGAAATTCCTCTTTCATGTCCGCATACACCTGGTTATGGAACTCTTGCAGGACATTCAACACCAGAGAAAACTGCAGAAATTACTAAGGCCTGCAGAAAAGTCACAAAAAAACCTTTGATTGTAAAACTTTCACCAAATGTTCAGGCATTGGGAGATGTTGCAAAAGCTGCAGAGAAGAATGGTGCAGATGCAATTACTGCAGTCAACTCAATGGGGCCTGGAATGATGATTGACATTAACACTGGAAAACCAATTATGGCTTTCAAATGGGGCGGGGTTTCAGGACCTGCACTAAAACCAATTGCAGTAAGATGTGTTTATGATATTTACAAATCAGTAAAGATTCCAATTCTTGGAACAGGAGGAATTACAACTGGCGAAGATGCAATTGAAATGATACAGGCAGGTGCAACTGCGGTTGGGGTTGGAAGCGCAGTTTATTATCGCGGAGCCAATACTTTCAAATTAATTTGCAGAGAAATGGAAACATGGATGAAAGACAATAAAGTGAAAACACTTGAAGACATAAGAGGGATTGCACATGACGGAGCATAAATGTACCTGCCGAAGTACTGACAAACCAATAACTTACAAAATCAAAAAAGTAATTTCTGAAAATCAGGACGTTAAAACTTTTGAAATGGATACTTGCATATGTTCACACCCCGGACAATTTCTGATGCTGTGGCTTCCGGAAGTTGATGAGAAACCTTTTGCAATTGTTAATTCACATCCTTTAACCGTTAGTGTGCAGAAGCGCGGTGAATTCACACGCCAAGTTCTCAAACTTAAGCAAGGTGATTTTTTAGGAGTGCGGGGTCCCTATGGAAATGCATTCACAACTGATAAAATGAAAAAAGTCTGCATTATTGCTGGCGGTGTGGGAATTGCAACTTTGAAAATGCTTCTGAATAAACTTTTAGAAAAAAAAGTAAAAGTAAAATTAATTTACGGCGCAGCAGATAAAGGAAAATTCATTTATCTGAAAGAGCTTGAGACGAACTTAGGTAAGAACTTATACATAAGCACTGACGATGGAAGTAAAGGCGTGAAAGGTTATGCAACAGACGTCCTTGACGAATTGATGAAAAAAGAAAAATTTGATTTAGTTTATGGCTGCGGACCTGAAATTATGCTGAAGAAAATTTATGAAATCACAAAAAGAAACAAAACAAACTGCGAACTGAGTTTAGAAAGATATATGAAATGCGGATTTGGCGTCTGCGGTCAATGCGCAATTGACGATAAATTAGTTTGCATGGATGGAACGGTTTTCAATTCAGCAAAATTATCAAAGCTCAGTGAGTTTGGAAAATTCTGCAGAGCGAAAACAGGTAAAAAGGTTTCCGTGGATGATTATAGTAAGGGAATATGCAGATAGAAATGGGGGTTTTGAAATGCTTGACAGACACAAAAAAGAAATTGCAGCAATTCTTCTGGACATAAATGCTGTGAAACTGAATTTTAAGAAACCATACAAATGGGTTTCGGGAATTTTATCACCTATTTATACGGATAACAGACTTTTGATGAGCCATACAGAAGAAAGAAGGAAAGTTATGGCATATATGCAAAAATTAGTTAATGATAAAATTGGTTCTGAAAGAGTTGATGTTGTTGCAGGAGTTGCAACTTCAGGAATCCCCCCTGCAGCATGGCTTGCAGAACGAATGGAAAAACCTCTTATTTATGTAAGAGTAGATGCAAAAGACCATGGTTTAGAAAACAGAATTGAAGGCAAATTAGATCCTGGGAAGAGAGTTCTTATTGTTGAAGATTTAATAAGCACTGGTGGAAGCTTAATTAATGTGGTAAATGCAGTCAGAGACGCAGGTGGAAAAGTGAAAAACTGTGTTGCGATTTTCACATACCAGCTTCCAAAAGCAAAATACAGATTTGAGGATGCGGATGTTACACTTTACACACTAACAGATTTTGCAACTCTTGTTCAGGTCGCATTTGAAAAGGATAAAATAAATGAAGATGAAAAGAAAAAAATTCTTGAATTTTCAAAAGATCCTGAAAACTGGGCGTCAAAAGTCGGAATAGAAATGTAAAGTTAGAAACTTGGCATAGAATAGTAAAGTTAGAAACTGGACATGGAACGGTAAGGTTAGAAAATGGATTATGTTGATTTATTAAGAGATATTGCAGAAAGAAATGAGAGTATTGTTTGTGTCGGTTTAGACCCAATTATTGAAAGAATCCCTCATGAACATCATGATATCAAAGAAATGATTTCTGATTTTTACATTGAAATGTTAGATGAGTTTGTGAGGGAAGGTTCGTTGCCAGGAGCGGTAAAACCAAATTATGCTTTTTATGCACAATATGGGTTTGACGGACTGAAAGCACTTGAAAAAATAATTAAAAAATCAAGGAAATTAAGCATCCCTGTAATTTTTGACGGCAAACGCGGAGACATTGGCAAAACATCATCTGCATATGCAAAAGAAGCATTTGATTTCTGGGAAGCAGATTCACTAACAGTTGCACCTTACATGGGTGCGGATTCTGTTGGGCCTTTCATAAAAGAATGTGAAACGCGCGGGAAGGGGATTTACATTCTAAATAGAACTTCAAACAAGGGGGCAGCAGAAATCCAGAATCTGAAAGTTGATGGAAAAGAATTGTATATGAAAGTTGCGGAAAAAATTGTTGAGTGGGGAAATAACGCACATGGAAATGTGGGTGCAGTTGTTGGCGCTACTTCATTAAATGAATTAGAAACGATTGTGAGATTTTATTCATCTCAAAAAAATCCTGTTCCACTTTTGATTCCTGGTGTTGGCGCTCAGGGCGGAAGCGCAAAAGAAGTTACTGACAGTCTAAGAAAAGTGAAATATGACCTAGGTATTGTGAGGATTAATTCTTCTTCAGACATTAATTATGCACATGAGAAAAGCCATGACGTAAATTTCGCAAAGGCATCTGCAAAAGCACTTGAGAAATTAAATAAAGAAATTGGCTTCAAATAAAATTAAATAGATTAAATGCGTTCTATTTCTATGAGACCTGGTAAAAAAGGGAAAACTCAAAAACGAGTTCAGCTTGGTTTGTTTGGGGAAGATGAAATTAGAGAAACCAAACGCGCTGGTAAAAAACGTCTTTCTCATGAAACACTCGCCTGCAGAGAATTGGCATTAAAATTGACAAAACGCGGACTTATTTGTGCAACTCTTATGGACCGCATTACAGGTAAAAGAATTAATTTGATAAAGATAATTGGTGCAGAAATTGAAACTCTTGCAAGAACATCAGGTTTTGATGAAAAAAAATTTGTAAAAGAATTAGTTAAAGCACATGTTCAAAATCCCGAAAATATGAGAAAATTTGTTTCAGAATGCTGGCCGTATAAAAAGAATAATGAAGAAATTAAGAAAGTTCAAAATGCAATTAATGTAATAGCTATGCTAATTTTGAAAAGTGCAGATGCACGAAGCGGGCAAAGAAGATTTACTAATATATCAGGGACGCAACTTGATAAAGTATTCACAAGAAAAATTAGCAAAGATTGATTCTAATATTTCAAAGTAATGTAAATAGGTTTCCATTCATCCATTGCGCGCTGGTAAAGTTGTTCTACTAAACCGCGGTCAGTGTGATCAATGAAACGCGCATCTAAAATCATTAAATCAGAACGCCCGCTATTTTTAAGCACTACATCTACGCGGAATTTTTTTTTGTTATTAGTTTCAACAATTGATTTAATCTGCGAAACTGTTTCTGCAATTGTCCGCATGTCTCGTTTAAGGTTTGAACCTCCGGAAGAAATATTCATTTCAGAAATCACACTTCGTGAAAGGGGTCTGGCTTTTTTTACATTGCCTGTTTCTGAACCTAAATCAGAAACAACAATTTTTTCTTTATCATCAGAAATTAATTTCTTTAATTTACCAGAAAGGTCCCTGAGTTTTAATGAAATGCTAGACATTACAACACCTCAGAATAAAGAACTATATACAAAGCCACAAAAACTAGCCCTGTAAGCACAGCATATTCATATGAGAAATACAATGCAGGAAGTGTAAGTCCCAAAGGAACCCCCAATTTAATCAGTGACTGTTTCATTCTCTAAACCCCGCATATACTAGAATTAGAACTTTTATTATTTGTTTCTGTTCTCTGCAAAGAGGGGTTTAAAAACTCAAATTTAAATACTTTAAGCTTGTTTCTTTATTGGGATAAAATGAATAATTATGTAAAAGAAATGAAAGTAAAGCTCTTTGATATTGCATCAGGAAAGCAAATTTCGCTTATTCATGAAGCAGATGCGCGTGAATTAGGCATTTTTGCACTTGATAGGCTTGAAATAATCAATCCTAAAAACAAAAGATGCACAGTTACTGTTGTTGACACTACAAACACAATGGTCAAAAAAGGCGAAATAGGCATTTATAATGACGTGAAAAGACATCTTCTTGCAAAAGGCGGGCAGAAATTGGATGTTAAAGCAGTTGCACAGCCTGAAAGCGTTGAATTCATAAAAAAGAAAATGCGCGGACAGGTTTTGAGTGATAATGAAATTAACGAAATTGTAAGAGACTTGGGAGATAATAAAATAAGTGAAATTGAAGCTGCG
Organism: Candidatus Iainarchaeum sp.; assembly: GCA_043808155.1. Lineage (GTDB taxonomy): Archaea > Iainarchaeota > Iainarchaeia > Iainarchaeales > JAZDFD01 > JAZDFD01. The sequence goes on along the minus strand of JAZDFD010000014.1, from coordinate 812 downwards.
GCTTTCACTTCTGCAATTTTTATTCACGGATATACGTTATCAGAAACTATTGCAATGACAAAAGCACTTAAAAATGACGGGGGCATTATTAACATTTCAAAAAAACCCATAGGTGACAAACACAGCATTGGCGGAACTAATGGAAGAGCAACAATGATTATTGTTCCGATTGTGGCTGCTGCCGGACTTTATATTCCTAAAACAAGCTCAAGAAGCATTACTTCACCTGCAGGAACTGCTGATGCAATGGAAGTTCTTGCAAATGTTTCATTAGATTCTAAAAAAATAAAACAGATTGTGGAAAAGGTAGGCGGGGTAATTGCATGGGGCGGTTCTTTGGATTTAGCACCAGTGGATGATAAAATAATTAAGATTGAGCATCCTTTAGGATTGGATCCTGACGGCCAGATAATTGCATCAGTTATGGCAAAGAAAGCATCAGTTGGCGCAGAATTTTTGGTAATTGATTTACCCGTGGGTCCGGATGTAAAAATAACAACAATAGAACGTGCACAAGACATGGCAAGGAAATTCATACAGGTTGGTAAAAATGTCGGTATAAAAGTTGAAGTTGCAATAACTGACGGAACAGAACCAAGCGGAAAAGCATTTGGTCCTGCACTTGAAGCAAGATATGTTTTACAAATTTTAGAAGGCGATATTTTTGACAATTTAGCTGAAAAAAGCTGTGACTTAGCAGGATTACTACTTGAACTTTCAGGAAAAGCGAAAAAAGGACAGGGTAAAAAAATTGCAACTGAAATTTTAGAATCAGGGAAAGCACTTAAAAAAATGAAAGAAATAATCAAAGC
>JAZDFD010000013.1:0-42657 GCA_043808155.1 Candidatus Iainarchaeum sp. | reverse complement strand
CACAGTCTAAATTTGTGGTGCACTCATCTGTTCCTGCACCTGCTATATTAACACATGATGTTCCAGAGCATTCTTTGTGGGTTATGATGCCTCCGCAATCTAAATTTGTGGTGCACTCATCTGTTCCTGCACCTGCTATATTAACACATGATGTTCCAGAGCATTCTTTGTGGGTTGGACCTCCGCCGCCAGCTACACAAACACAAGCAGGGGGACCCGAACAGTTAGGTAGTGCCTTAGTAGGGCAATCTACATTTGATTCACATTGGTGAGATGGGCAATTAATAACATCACAGCTAGTAACACAGAAAAGATCAGCTAAGCCACCTTGAGCTTCATTTTTGGTTATGCCACTCATATTGGCCAAAAGCGCAAGTAATATTGCAGCTACAAAAATTGCTCCAGCGAGAATCAGCATATATTCTGTTGCTCCCTGTGCTTTATCAAAAATTTTTCTCATATCAAATACCCCATGTGTGTTTTTCAATTAAGACTAATTTGATTATTTATAGACTTTTGTAATATAAAAACATTGCGTTCAGAAAAAGCATTTAATAATCAGAAATTACAACCTTGCATTCATAAAAAGCAGTTTATACTCAAAAAAATTCACTAATTCGTTTCTGGTGTTTTCTTTTGTCAATTAATGAAGACATTTGTGAATAGGATTTCATTGGGTTTTTGAGTTTTGTGGAGAGGTAATTCAGAGCTAAATTGAAATCGTAAAATTTTAATGGTGATTTGGAAAGTGCGTTTCTTACTGTTTCTCTTATTACCCAGACACCCATTGGAATGTCGTAATCTTTTGAAATTTCCCTGAAAATTATGCATCCTGCTTGTCTTTTTTGTTTTGTTAAGTATTCTGCAACTGCTAATCTTGATGCATAATATGCACCTGCAGTATTTGAAGCGTAAGTTTTTCTGCCTTTGTAAAATTCAGAATCGGACATTATATTTGCAGAAGTTTCATCACTTGTCCATACAGTTCCTGGTTGCCAGGATTCTAAGTTTTCAAATTCCCATTGTGAGGGATAAATTAAAACGTGAAAATAGTTTCCTAAATATTCTGAATTGAAAATTTGAATTTCATTAAGTTCTTTCATGTATTTTATTTTGTCAATTAATTGTGAAGATATGTTTGAATCAGTTGCAGTAATTGCCCAGCGTGTTGGAACTAATCTTCTGTTCTTTTTTACACCTAAAACACCTGAGCTTAAAAGTTTGTAAAGATAAGAAACATCAAAACCTGAAGAATGCAATTCAGTTAAGGCAGTATTTGAGTTTACATCTGTGTCAGAAACTAAATAATCTACTTTTTGGGGAATTTTTGGATTTTCATTTAATTTAAAAGTTTTTAAATCTGCACTTGGACCTAAGGGCGCGGATGAATCTGAAAATGAAAGTTCATAATTTGGGGTTCTTGTTAATGTGATTTCAACATCAACTGGTTCTGAGCTCATAATTGATTCCTGAATTTCAACTAAATCATAAGAAGGATTTGAAGCTGAAGTTACATTGAATTTTCTGTTTGCGCGGATTAGTGATTCCCTGAAATTAATTATTTCATCTCTGTCTTTATTGAACCATTGTTCAGGTGTGTCCATTACTTTAATGTCAGTTCCGGAGAACGGCGGGCTTAATGGTGCTAAAGAAATTTTTGGATATGATGTCCATGAAACAAAAACACCAGGTGGCATTGTTCCTGAGAATTCATTATTTTTTATTTTTGATGTAATTCTTTTTCTTCTTGAATACTTTTCTAAAATGTGACACTTAGGTCCGCACCATAATCGCCCTTTACACGCAAGACACATTTTTTGTGAAGGCATATATATTTCATTTAAAGGAATTAATAAAAGAGGATTTATGACAAAGTAAGTAGTGTACTGCAGACTTAAAGATTTAAAAAAAGAATACAGGTTTGTATTAATAGGACACACCGGGAACTTGAGGAGTGTATACAAATGACAAGTGTTACAGTAAAGTTCCCTGACGGAAAGAAGGGGAAATATAACAAAGGCATTACGCCATTAGAAATTGCCCAAAGCATTGGGCAAAGACTGGTGTCTGATTCTTTAGCAGCGGAAGTTAATGGTAAAATTGTGGATTTGAATTTTAAAATTGAAACAGATTGTGATTTTAGAATTTTCACTTTTAAAGATCAGAAAGGAAAAGAAGCATTGTGGCATTCAAGTTCTCACATAATGGCAGATGCAGTTAAACAATTATATCCTGAAGCAAAAGTTGCAATCGGACCGTCAATTGAAGAAGGATTTTATTATGATTTTGATGTCTCAAAACCATTCCAGCCGGAAGACTTTCCAAAGATTGAAAAAAAGATGAATGAGATTGCAGAAAAAAAACTGAAGTTTGAAAGAAGCGAAATGAAACGTGAAGATGCGATTTCATTTTTTAAAAAACAAAAAGAAGATTATAAAGTTGAACTGATTCAGGATTTGCCAGATAAAAAAGTTACAATTTACAAACACGGAGATTTTGTTGATTTGTGTGCAGGTCCGCATTTATTAGATACTTCAAAACTCAGAGCATTTAAATTATTAAAAACCGGAGGCGCGTACTGGAGAGGTTCTGAAAAAAACAAAATGCTTCAGAGAATTTACGGGATTGCATTTCCAGATAAAAAAATGTTAAATGAATATGAAGAATTTCAAAAAGAAGTTAAGAAAAGAAATCATTTAAAACTTGGGAGAGAATTAGATTTGTTTTCACTGCATGATGAAGCACCAGGTGTTGTGTTCATTCATGGAAACGGAATGACAGTCTGGAATGAGATGCAGAATTACTGGAATACAGAGCACGAAGATGATGGTTATTTCTTTGTAAATACGCCAATTGTTTTGAATGAAAGTTTATGGAGACAATCAGGACACTGGGACCATTACAAAGAGAATATGTATTTTACAAAAATTGACGAGGGAGATTATGCAATCAAACCAATGAACTGCCCCGGCGGAATTTTAATTTACAAAAATAAAAGATATTCTTACAGGGATTTGCCTATACGAATGGCGGAAATGGGAATTGTGCACAGGCATGAGAAAAGCGGTGTGCTTAATGGTTTGTTCAGAGTCAGAAAATTTTCATTAGATGATGCACATATTTTCTGCACTGAAGAACAAATGCAGGATGAAATAATTGGTGTTTTAAATTTAGTAAAAAGAATTTACAAAACATTTGGTTTTGATAATGTTGAAATTGAATTAAGTACACGCCCTGAAAAATTCATGGGCGAAATTAAAAACTGGGACTTTGCAGAAGAAACTTTAAAGAAAGCACTTGCGAAAACAAAAACAGAATACAAAATCAGTGAAGGTGACGGTGCATTCTATGGTCCGAAAATTGATTTCCATATTAGAGATTCATTAAAAAGAAACTGGCAGTGCGGAACAATTCAGTTGGATTTTTCAATGCCGGAGAAATTTGATTTGAGTTATATTGGAAAAGACGATAAGGAACACAGACCAGTAATGATTCACAGAGCAATCTTTGGTTCGATGGAAAGGTTCTTTGGAATTTTAATTGAACATTATGCAGGAAATTTTCCAGCATGGTTAAGTCCGATGCAGGTTAAAATTATTGCAATTAGTGACAAGCATGTTGGGTTTGCAAATGAAATTGCGGATAAATTAAGAGCGGGAAGAGTCAGAGTTGAAGTCGATGATAAGAATGATACTGTTTCTTACAAAGTCAGAGATGCAGAACTCAGAAAGATTCCTTACACATTAACAGTTGGTGACAACGAAGTTGCGTCTAAAAAAGTTGCAGTCAGGAAACATGATGGTACATTGAAGAAAGATGTGTCTGTTGATGATTTTGTTAAAGAACTTTGTAAAGAAATTAAAGAAAGAAAGTGAATTTTTCTTATTCTGGTTCAGAAGATTGAATACGTTATCTGAATAAATAATTCAAACAAATAGTTTTATATAAAAGAAAGCGTTACTTTATAGTGGCTTCAGCTGGTGGTTAAATGTCTAAAGATTATCTTAAAGATCTAATTACTAAAGTTAAAGAACAGAAAAAATCCGAGGAAGACTTGGAAAAGAAAAAATCAAAAAATAAACCAGTTCAGGAAGAAATTCCGGCAAGAGTTCCTGAAAAGGAAATTGAAGAAGTTGAGGAAGAGATTGAAGAACCTGTTTCTAAAGAAGATCTTGAAAGGCAAAAAGATATTGAATCTAAATTAGAGGATCAATTACGAGTTTTGGGGAGAACGTCTTCTTCACGTATTGAAAGAGGGCATAAACCAATGGTTCCTGAAAAAGCAGCTGGTGAATCAGAGGAGACTGCTGAAGATCCTGTAAAAGTGATGAAAGAAGCAGTTGAGGAAGAGCAGGTTGGAAAAAGCCTTGCTGAACAAGAGATTGAAACCGCTAGTAAAAGAATTGAAGTTGCAAGCTATGGGGAAGTAAAAATCTACAAAATTCCTGGAAAATCACTGCTTTATTATATGATTCCAGTTCCAAGACCAACTGCTTCTGAAAAAGCGATTATTAACACAGTGAAGGAAGTTGCTACCCGTTTGATTAGTATTGCGCCTTACAGAATCAGGGATCCTGAGCAGAGAAGAATTGTGTATAAACAGCAGGTTATGGATATTTTGAAAAGTTCTCATGAATTACGAGTTCCTGAAAGAAGATTTAGTTTCTACGCAGATGCAGTTGTACGTGAAATGGTTGGTTATGGTATAATTGACCCATTGGTTAGGGATGACAAATTAGAAGAAATTATGGTTATTGGGCCTAAGAAGCCAGTTTATGTATTCCACAGGGAATATGAGATGATGACAACAAATATTGAGTTCTATTCAGATAATGAAGTTCAGGATTTAGTGAATAGGATTGCAAGGCAGGTTGGAAGGCGTGTTGATATTTCATCACCTTTGTTAGATGCAAGACTTCCAGATGGGAGCAGGGTAAATGCAACAATACCTCCTGCATCTGTTTCGGGGAGTTCGTTAACAATCAGAAAGTTTAGAGAAGATCCTTACAGTGTTATTGATTTGATGACTATGGGGACAGTTAATGCAAAATTAGCAGCGTTCCTATGGTTGGCAGTTGAGGGTGAAAATACCCGTCCAGCAAATATTTTGATTTCAGGGGGAACTGGTTCTGGTAAAACAACTACTTTGAATGTTTTAGCTTCGTTTATTCCTTCAGGTGAGAGAATAATTACAATTGAAGACACAGCTGAATTAAGTTTACCACTCACACATTGGATTAGATTAGAGTCACGACCTCCAGGATTGGAAGGAAAAGGTGAATTAACATTAGATATTTTGACAAAGAACAGTCTGAGAATGAGACCTGACAGAATCATTATGGGTGAAATTAGGCATGACGAAGCATTTTCATTATTTACTGCAATGAATACTGGTCACGACGGCTCGCTCGGTACAGTCCACGCAAACTCCCCAAGAGAAACTATTGTACGTGTTACAAGTCCGCCAATGAATGTTCCTGAGATTATGCTTTCAGGATTAGATATGATTCTGGTTCAGCACAGACTGCATGATAAGAAAAAAGGCACAATCAGAAGAGTCACTGAAGTTGCTGAAGTTAGCGGTGTGCTTGAGGGCAAAGCACAAACCCAAGCAATATTTGAAAGAGACCCTGTTGATGATAGCATTAACAGAACAAATATACCAAGTCTTTATGTGAAAAAATTGCAGGATTTTACTGGAATGACTAAGAAACAGCTTGATAATGAGCTCAGCGAGAGGGAAATGTTTTTGGAAACCTTAATGAAAAAGAATATAAGGGACATTGGTGATGTTTCAAAGGCAGCGCATGAATTTTTACTTGAGAAAAAGGAGAATTGAAAATGGGCAGACTTGATTTTTTGAAAAGAAGAATTGGCGAAAAGAAAGAGTCCGACGATAAAAAATCAAGCGTAAGCATGGCTCCTGAAACTGTTGATGATAAACAAGTTGACAGAATTGTAACAAACATGAAAAAGAAATACAAAGATCAGGGAGTTGAAATGGAAGAAGTCGGAGGAAAATTAAAAGAACTCCGCGGAATTATTGCAGAAGGTAAAGCAGATACATCAATGCAGTCAGTTGATGATCTTTCTGATTTTAAAGCTCCGACGGTTCAGAAATTAGGAAATTTTTATTTGAAATTTAAAATTTTAACACATCCAATAACAAGATTAGTTTCTAAAACACCCCAGGTTAAAGAAATTGATTTCTATTTGTACTCTGCAAACATGAAATACTCTGCACGTCAGTATGTTGCATTATCAGTTGCGGCTGCGTTAGTTGTTTTCTTTTTTATGTTAATATTGATGTCGGTTGTAGCTGCTTTTGGTTTGGCTGCTTTAACTCCGTTTGGTCAGATACTTGTGGTTGTTGCAATTTCAGTTCTTGCATTTTTCTTTGCATTAGTTGTTATGTTATTAAATCCACGAAGACGCGCAAGAATTCGCGGTGAAAATATAAGTATGGAACTGCCATTTGCACTAAGACACATGGCAACAGAATTAAGAGCTGGAATTGGATTGTACAGAACTTTGCAGGCAATTGCAGTTGCAGACTATGGTGATTTAAGTGAAGAGTTTGCACGTACAATAAATGAAATTGAAGAAGGAACTGATACTAAATTAGCATTACGACATATGGCACAGAGATGTCAAAGCAAAGCATTAGCAAATGCATTAATGCATGTTATAAGAGCATTGAAAACAGGCGGAAATCTTTCAGATATTATGAATGAGATTGCAGAGGATGTTGCATTTGAACTGAGAACTAAAGTTCGTGACTTTGCAGAAAAAATGAATTTCTTTGGTGTGATTTTCATTTTTGTTGCAATTGTTCTTCCTGTGTTTGTTGCAATTTTAGGTGGAATAAGAAACACGCCATTATCAATGGGTGGGATGAATGTATTTGAAGCAATTCCTTTAACAGTTGCAGTAAATGGTGCACCAATGGTGGAAATATTTTATTTATTACTCATGCCAATGATTTTAGGATGGTTAGTAATTTACATTACAATGACACAACCGAGAGTGTAAGAAAATGAATTTGTTAAAACAATATCAAAGAATTTTGGATCAGGCACAGATGCATGTAGATGCTAAAGTCTGGATAATTATTTCTTTAGCAGTATCATTTGCATTAGCAATAATGACATGGTTTGTAATTCTTGTTACAAAAATTCCAGTTTCAACTTTGATGGCATTTGTTATATTGCTTGTGTTGTTGGATTTGTTTTTAGGTTATCCAATAATTAAAAAAGATAAAAGAATTGATTCAATTGAAGAAGCCTTGCCTGATGCACTGAAACAGATGGCTGATACTCTGAAGGCAGGCGGAACTTATGAATATGCTTTGCGTGAAATTTCCACTGCGCAGTATGGTCCCTTAACACAAGAGATGGCACAGGTTCTTAGAAAATTAGAAGAAGGAGAAAACTTAGAAAATTCATTAAGAAGTTTTTCACGGAATATTGATTCACGACTTGTTAAGAGAAGCACTGAAATAATTTTAGATTCAATTAAAGCAGGTGCTGGTTTAGCAGATATTTTAGATGAAATTGCAGATGACATAAGAGCAATGCATAGAATTGGTGTGGAAAGAAAAACCAGAACATTAATGCAGGTTTTGTTTATGGTTGCTGCGGGTGGTGTTGTTTCACCAATGATTATGGGTATGGTTTCATCCATTGTCGGATTTTTAATGACCTCTACTTTACAGGGGCTTGGTTCTGGCATGGATATTGAAACAAATGCAAAAATAGCATTAGAGACGATAAAATTCCTTATGCAGGCTTACATTATAATTGCAGTTGTTGCCTCTGGATTAATGATTGCACTTATGAGACATGGTAAAGCAAAAAAAGGTCTGATGTATATTCCAATACTTTTATTAGTTGCATTTATAGTTTATTATTTAGCAGCATTTATGGCTGCGGGAATGGTAGGTGTGAATTTATGATTAATGAAGAGCGTGCTCAGGGAGCAACAGAAATGCTCATAATACTGGCAGGGGTTATTTTGATTGCATTACTAGTTGCATTATGGCTTTTTGGGCCAGATGGAATTGGTAGCCAGATAAATAATGAAGCAGGAACTGCCACAAATAACACTATAAACGCAATAAATGGATTGTAAAAAAGAAAGTTATATAAAGCAGTTTAATGTTTAAACATATAAAATTTGAACAATATGGAGGGTGATGTGATGGATAATAAAGGACAAGGAGCTTTGGAATACTTGCTGCTTATTGGCGGTGCTGTATTAATAGCTGCAATTGTCATTGTAATCCTTAATAGTTTAGGTACTACTGGTGTTGGTGCAAAGGACATAGGCGCTACAAAAGTAGACACCGCATATGGCGAACTGAATAATCTGGGATGATAAATGCTACAGATTCTAAGCCTAAATGATTTGTAAAGAAAGTTTATCTTTCTTCTTTTTTTTATTTTTTTATTTATAAGTGAGGCTAAGCTCTGCTTAGAAATTCTTTTAAATAAGAAGTGCGTTATTAATGACATGGATAATAAAGGTCAGGGTGCATTGGAATATTTGTTACTTATTGGCGGCGTAATTTTGCTAGTGGCAGTTGTGATAATAATATTAAATGAATTGGGTCTGCTTGGAAGCACAGAGACACATAGTGCATTTAATAAAGTAGAAAATGCGTGGGAAAACCTGAAAAATTAATAAACCCATAAAAACACATATAAATAACCTCGGAGTAATATTAGTGGTTTAAAATGGATAATAAAGCGCAAGTTTCATTTGAGTATCTTCTTACTGCAGTGTTTGGAATTATGCTGGCAATGATTGCTGCACTTTTAATTCAAGGCATTAGCGGTATTGCACAAGCAGCTCAGGGAAGAATTGCAGCATACAGAACAGAAACTATTTCATCGTTAATGCAATAGGTGAGAGGATTTTGTTTTACCTGGTTGCATTCAGTATTTCGATTATCGGGCTGATTATTGCAACTTATACTGATTTTAAGGAAAGGATTATTTCAAATAAATTGAATTATGCAATGCTTTTTTCGGGATTTATTCTGCAGGGGGTTATGAGTTATTATTACAATGATTACATGATTCTTGGAACTGCAGTTGTTGTCACTATTCTCACATTTTTTGGTTCATATTTACTTTGGAAAATTGGTGTCTGGGCAGGCGGGGATGTGAAATTAATGACTGCACTTGCAGCTCTAAATCCGATTAATCCTAATTTGCTTTATAATTTAGGATTTCAGATTCCATTATTCAAAAGTATTGCACTTCCTATATTTCCGCTTTCACTTTTTATTTTTTCAGTTTTTGCAATGCTCCCTTATGGTGCATTACTTACTGTGAATGCAGTACATAAAAAAACAGAAATGAGAACAGAAATTATCAAAGACATTAAAGAAAAAATGAAAGTGAGTATTGAGGCAACTTTGGGGCTTGTTGGAATTTCAAGTATTATTGCATTTTTTGGGGTTCATTGGTTAGTTCTTCTCCCAACAATGTTTTTATTTTACAAAATGTCGGGATTTGTGAGGAAAGTTGTTGCATTCCTTGTATTTGGAGTTGCATTTTACAACAATGGAATTAGCGCGGTTTATAGTGCAGTAATACTTTACATTTTGATTGTTTTTGTTTATGCAATGATTAAGTTTTATTTTTATTCTAAGAAGGCGCTTGAAAAGGAAATCACTCTTGATAAATTGGAAGAGGGAGACATACCTGCTGAAACCATGCTTTTTAATAATGGGAAAGTGATTAAGAAACCGCAAATTGAGATAAAAACAATTATTAAGTACTTTAAGGATAATAATTTGGAAGGTCTGAAAGAATATATGAATCCCAAAGGCAGAGAAGTTATTTCCGCAAGAAAAGCACGCGGCGTAACTGATGGAGAAATCATTGAGCTGAAGAAGCTTCAAAAGGGAGGCCTTTTAGAAAATAAAATGAGAATAAAGATGAGTGCACCTTTTGTGCCTGCAGTATTAATAGGATATGTGATGCTTAATATAGTTGGTGATTTGATTTGGAATTTAATATTATGAAATCTAAAAAAGGTCAAATTTCTATTGAATTTATGTTAATCATTTTAGTTTGTCTTGGTTATTTACAATTGCTTACTGTAAATGTTCTTGAGCCTGCAATTGATGCAGCGCAAGACACAACTCGTTTGGGGCAGACAAAACTTTCAGCTGAGAAATTAGCATCTGCAATAAATGAAATGTCCAGCTCATTAGGCGAGGGCAAGAGAACTTTGCATTTGTTTGTTCCAAAAGAGTCAGATATAGTCTGCAGTTCGGGTCCGCCAGCTAGTGTTGCTTTCTCAGTTAAACTTTATGGTATGCCTGTGGACGCATGTAGTACAGACGGGGACTCAGACGATACAAAATGTACTTCGAAAATAAATTTGGGCGCAGTTAATCTAAATTGTGGAAGCGTTAATTTAACCAATCCAAGTACGGATAAAGGCGAATTTTTTGAAGTTAGTGTGGAATCAGACTCCGGAGATGTTGAATTAAATTAGGTGGTCTTGTGAATCGGAAAGGCCAACTTAGTTTTGAGTTTCTTCTTCTTACACTTGTTATTTTTAGTCTTGCGATTGTAATTGCAGGATATCACTTTGCAGAGCAGGACACTACAAATGCAATGCTTATTGCAAAATCTGAAACTTTAAGCTGGCTCTCGGAACAAGATGAATTTTATTATATAACTAATGTAAATTTTGATACTGCAACAAATACGCTTACGATAAATTTGTCCGGAAACCCCGGGAATACTACGGATTTAGAAAATAGAGTTAAACTTAAAGTTGAAAATTCAACTGGTCTTGTAAATATCTTAGTAGATGCAAATTAATATCTTTTTAATTATTTCTGATTCTAATTTGATTAATGCTTAGAGAGGAGTTGGTTGCAAGGTTAGCGTTAAGCTTGGCTGTGCTTGGAATTGTAGTTCTGTTTATTGTTAGTTATAGTTATGAAGCGCATTCTTTAAAAATTTCGGAAATTTCTGAAGAAATTAAAGGTGAGCGCGTAATTGTCTGCGGGAGAATTGACTCCAGTTATCTTGCAACTAATGTTCTGATTTTTACAATAAATGATGGTGCAAAAATTAAAGGTGTTGTTTTCAATCCTGGACGGGAAGAATATTCTCTTATTAGAAAGAATTCTTTTGTGGAAATTGAAGGTAAAATTGAAATTTATGAGAATGAACTTGAAATTGTTGCGGAGCGCGTGGGAAAATGCTAGAGATTTTTCTGTATGTTATTGCAGGCTGTTTGCTTGGTGTAGTGACTGGGTTGATTCCGGGAATTCACATAAATACAGTTTCTGCTTTCGCCTTAGGAGTTGCAGTATTTGGAGATTTTAATTTAGTAATTTTAATTGTTGCAATGAGTGTGGTCCATACATTTGTTGATTTTGTCCCGAGTATTTTGCTGGGTGCTCCGGATTCAGAAACTTTTGTTGCAGTTTTACCAGGGCACAGGATGATTAATGAGGGAAACGGATTTGAGGCAGTGAAACTTTCAGCAATAGGCGGTTTGTTTGGTGGTATTTTTGCTATTGTTATTTCACCTTTGTTTTTTATTTTCATAACAGATTCAATTGAATTTGTAAAATTTTTTATCCCATGGATTCTAATTGTGATTCTTGGTTCAATGATTATTTCAGAGGAAACTTTCAGAAGAAAAAGAAATGCATTATTAGTTGTGACACTTTCGGGGATATTAGGGGTGATTATGCTTAAGGGGAATTTTAATTTAGGAAATGCATTATTACCACTTGCAACTGGTTTTTTCGGAGCACCGATACTTTTTCAGAGTATTATGCAGAATCAGAAATTTGCACCGCAGAAAAATCTGAAAGTGAAATTTGACAAACGTGAAGTTTTGATGGGTTCTTTTCTGGGTTTGGTTTCGGGTGCGTTTGTTTCCATAATTCCGAGTATTGGCCCTGCGCAAGCAGCATTTGTTACGGGAAAAGTCTTTGGAAATATTGAAACTAAGATTTACTTAGTGCTCATTGGAAGTATAAATACAGTAAATATGATTCTTTCATTCATTGTTCTTTACTCTCTTGGGAAAACAAGGACAGGGAGTGCAGCTGCAATTAAAGGACTTTTTTCATTACAGGAAATTCATTTGATTTTTTTATTAGGCACAATTCTGATTTCACTTGCCTTTGGGTATTTTGCAGTTAATTTATCTGCACAGAAGCTAATGGGAATTATTAAAAAAATCAATTACAAAAAATTGAATTTATCAGTTCTTTTGGGTGTGAGTTTGATTGTTTTTTTGTTATCTGGTTTTGTGGGTTGTTTAGCATATGCTAGTGCCGCAGGAATTGGCATCTTCTCGCAAACAAGAGAAATCAGAAGAATAAACTGCATGGCTTTTCTAATGGTGCCGACTATTTTAATATATTTTAGTGTGTGATATTAAGTTAAGACGCATGTTAGTGATAAAATGATAGATTTAATAACGTCAATTATTATTTTTACAGGGCCGGGTTTTCTATTATTAGACTATTTGAAAATTAAAAATGCAAATAAAGTGTTATTGGGGTGTGTTTTTTCTTTTTTTATCACAGGGTTTCTTTTTTACTCGATTTCATTTTTTACTGCAATAAACAACATTTTAATTTTGGTATATGCGGCAATAGTATTGTTTTTGTTGATTATTAATCGAAAATCTTTGAAAGATGAGATTTATAAATTGGCAGATACAAAACTATTGCATAGTTTTTCGGATAAACTATTTTTAGCAATACTTTGTTTTGTTTTTATTATTGTTGCGATGAACTTAATTTTTGTTCCAATAGCAAACTGGGACGATGTAGTTCAACACGCACCTTTGATTAATCAATTTTCGGAAGATGGTGCTTTTGGCAAAAATTTTCCTCCAAAAAATGACTTGGAATTAAGATCCAACAGATATCCTTTGTTATTTGAAGCTACAGTTGCTCTGGAGAAAATGAATTCAGATTCAGATTATTGGAAATTAATGCCATTATGTATTCTGATATTTAGCGCGTATTTAATCTATTTAATTTCTAAAGAATGCGGATTTCCATCATTAGCGGGGTCTGTTTTTTTTGTTGTTTCTCAAAAAACAATAATGTTATCGACAACATATTATGTTGACATTTACCTGAGTCTGTGTTTACTCACTGCAGTTTATTTTACAATCCGTTATTTTAAAACAAATGATGAAAGATATTTGATTCTGGCAGGGACGTGTTCGGCTCTAGGAATTTTAACAAAATTCACAGGCATAATTTTTTTTGTTTTATTAGCAACATTTGTTTTAATGAAAAAAGGCATAAACTCATTTCTTAAAATTTCAGCAGTAACTACACTTATTTCTTTGTGTTATATTGTGAACCAGATAGTTAATTTCGGATGGGATATCCAAATAGGCATAGGCACATACGGTCAAATTGCAACTAATAACATATTGTTAGTTATATTGAGAAATATTGCTGAAATTGTTAAAATACTGATTGACTTTAACATTGGGTTATGGTTATTACCAATAGTTTTCTTATTTTTCATAGCTTCAAATTATAGAAAAGATTTAGACGGTAATTTAAAAACCCTCAATAAAATTACTTTGATTTTCACAATTGGCTTTATCACGATTTTCGCACTATCGGAACATCTCCCAAACAAGTGGGGATTTCCACGTTATTTTTACCCGGCGTATGCATTACTATGCACTTCGGCAGGATTGTATTTAGAACAACAGGCAGGCAGGATGAAAAAATTTCTTTTTTATTTGGCAATTTTACTTATAACAATTAGTCTTTTGATGACAACATATAATCTAATCGAGATTTTAAAAAGTGACGATAACGATTGGCAAGCAGGACCTGTTTGGAATGTGCTCCCAAATGAAAAAAACACAAAAATATTTTATCCAATATCAAATGCAGTACATCTGGGTTTTGAAAAATCAGAATTAGTAGACAGCATGTCATATTCATATTATGATTCAAATGCATGCAGATTTATTAATAATAATCAAATTGATTATGTTGTTTTAGTGGAATTTGATAATTGGCAAAATAAAACCTGGCCTTTTGGGGAAAATAAATTTGAATTTATGAAAAATTTGGAAATTGAACTTGAAGCGCATGATTGCACAGAAGTGATTTCTCAAAACATGAAATTCAAAATCTTAAAAGTGATAAAATGATCAAAATAAAATCAGCAACAGTTGAAACAATAATAAATTCTGCGAGAAATGTTTATCCAAATGAGTTTATTGCATTGCTTGGTGCTTCTGGAACTGACAAAGTGATTGATGAACTTGTTATGGTTCCTGCAACTTATGGCAGAAATTATTCTTCAATTAAAACCTGGTTAGTGCCTTTTGACAGGAGTATTATGGGGAGTATACATTCACACCCGGGCATCAGAAATTCACCTTCACAGGGTGATTTGAGAGCTTTTGCAAAGTTCGGGAATATTCACTTTATAATTTCTTATCCATATAATTTAGAAAGTTTAAGAGTGTTTAATGTAAGAGGAAATGAATTGGAATTTGAGGTTGTTGATTAATGAAACCAGTTGTTTTAGTTGTGATGGATGGTTTTGGTATTGGGAAGAAAGGAAAGTATAATGCAATTGAAAACGCAGATACTAAAAACTTTGATTATTTCTGGAAAAATTACCCTCATTCTAAATTGAAAGCGCATGGTGAATTTGTTGGTTTACCAAAAGGTTATCAGGGAAGTTCCGAAGTGGGGCATCTGAATATTGGTGCAGGAAGAGTTGTTTTACAATCACTTGCGAGAATTAATGAGGAAATTAGAAAAAAGAAATTCTTCAAAAATAAAGCGTTTTTGAAAGCAATTAGAAATTGTAAAAAGAAGAAGAGTAAATTGCATCTGACGGGGTTGGTGCAGGATGAGGGAGTTCATTCACATCAGGAACATTTGTTTTCTTTGTTGGAATTGTGCAGGAAAGAGAAATTTAAAGATGTGAAAATTCATTTTTTTGCAGACGGGAGAGACACTCCTCCGAAAAGTGCATTAAAGTTTTTGAAATCTCTTGAAAAGAAAATGAAAAAAACTGGAATTGGAGAAATTGCAACTGTTTCGGGAAGATACTATGCAATGGACAGAGATAACAGATGGAAAAGGATAGAAAAAGCGTATGATGCAATTGCCAAAGGGGAGGGAATTAAATCTAAGACAGCTGAACTTGCAATAAAAAATGCTTACAAAAGAAAAGAAACTGATGAGTTTGTCCTACCAAGTGTAATTGGGAATTACACAGGTGTTTGCGATGATGATTCCGTGATTTTTTTTAATTACAGAGCTGACAGAGCAAGGCAGATTACAAAAGCGTTTGTTGAAAATAATTTCAAAGAATTTAAAAGAAAGAAACTGAAAATCACTTATGTGTGCATGACCCAGTATTACAAAGACGTTAATGCAGAAATTGCTTATCCTGAAAGAGTTATTAAGAATTGTTTAGGTGAGTTTCTTTCAAAGAAGAAGATTAAACAATTGAGGATTTCAGAAACGGAAAAATACGCACATGTTACTTACTTTTTTAATGCAGAAATTGAAAAACCATTTACAGGTGAAACAAGAATTTTGATTCCCTCTCCGAAAGTTGCAACATATGATTTGGAACCTGAAATGCGTGCTTTGGATATTGCGAACACTCTTGTAACGGAATTGAAAACTGAGAAATATGGTTTTGTTGTTTGTAATTTAGTAAATTGCGATATGGTTGGGCATACTGGAAAAATGAGTGCAATTTTGAAGGGAGTTGAAGCAGTTGATAAAGCAATTGGAATTATTTGGAGGGGGGTTGAAGAATGTGATGGCACTCTGATTTTAACTGCAGATCATGGAAATGCAGAGTATGTTCACGGGGAAAGTGAAACTGCACATACAAAAAATGATGTTCCTTTTGTGATTATTTCGGATGATAAAAAATTGAGAAAATGTAGGGTTAAATCAGGTGCATTGAGGGATATTGCGCCAACTATTCTTAAAATTATGAATTTGAAAAAACCCGCAGAAATGACTGGTAAAAGTCTTATTCATTGATTTAGGCGAATTCTTATATATACGTTAATTCTATTATTACTGAAATGAGAAAAGGGCAAATTAGTTTTGATTTAATACTGATAGCAATTGTAGCAGTTATCTTTGTTGGTTCAATTGCATTAGTTGTAGGTGTGATGGCAGATAACGCTAAAATTGACAGCATCAGAAGTCAGGAACGCCAGATTGGGAATGAGCTGGCTTCTGTTTTGAATTCTGCGACTGTTCTTGCAGGCGGGGATTCTTTTTCTGTTACTTATGATGTTCCGAAGATTAGGACTGCGGAGGGTATTTTACCATGTTCAATAACTCTTAATGCAGACAGTATATTAATTTCAGTCAATGTTCCGGATGTGGGTGACGTAAGTTCAACAATTCCTTTTGCAAAACCTGCAATTTCACCAGATAGTTTACAATGCGGACAAACAATGGTGATAACAGGATGAATTCAAAAGCGCAGATTGCATCACTGGATTTTATACTTTCAGTTGTTTTAGTAGTTGTTGCTCTGGGACTGACAATGCAGACTATTGAAACAAATCAGTACACAATGAAAGAGATGGAAGTTCATAATGAACTTGCAAGAATTGGTGAAACTGCAGCGGATATTTTGGTTTCGCATCCTGATGTTACTTGCGACTTATTAGATAATTCAAGTGTGAAAATTGGAGAATTGCAAAATTGCATTGTTAAAAGCGTTTTTAATGGTAAAACACATTCTGAAATTAAAATATTGTTGGGGGTACCTTCTGATTATGATTTACGTATTGATTTAGACCAAGGAAGTAATTTCCAGGGAAATCAAGTTAATGTAAGTAATCCATCTGAAAGTTACTATTCAGCAGATAGACTA
The DNA here is from genome assembly GCA_043808155.1 of Candidatus Iainarchaeum sp. Lineage (GTDB taxonomy): Archaea > Iainarchaeota > Iainarchaeia > Iainarchaeales > JAZDFD01 > JAZDFD01. The sequence continues at coordinate 25,753 of JAZDFD010000013.1, read as the reverse complement.
ATCGTATTTTGGAGTCCTGCAAATCAACCAGGGATTAAAAAACAAAAGCTTTATTTGCAATGCATGACTGGCGTGGGCTGTGGCGAGTTACAAAATAGGGCTTTAACAGTAAAAGTCTGGAAGGTGCCATAATGAAAAAAGGTTATTTTTTCACAGTTGATGCAGTGATTGCAATTATTTTAATCATCATATTTTCTGCATTTATGGTTATTAACCATCCTGCAACTGATAACTCAAAAGTGTTTGAAAATTATAAAACGCAAACTGAAGATGCAACTTTTGTTGCACATTATAAAGGTGTAAATACTCCACTAGAAATTGAAAACGAATTTAATATTTACGGCATAACCCCAAATACACCTACAAGTAATAATTATTATTGCAGTTATGGTTTTGAATATGATATGGGTATGGGAAATATAACTTTTGATAATTTTTGTAAGGGCGATGCATGATGAATAATAAGGGCTTATACACATCCGCTATTGGAATTTTAATAATTTTACTTATTGCTGCAAATATATTTGTTTTTTTAGGTTCTGAAAAAAGCAATTTGGGGAGTAGTGCAAATGGGGACATTCTCAAAGTTAAGAAAGCGTCTGCAAGAGCTGAATTGATTTTAGATGGTGCTTTTGAACATTCATTATATGAAGGCATTGGGCCCTCACCAGCATGCATAAACAATTCAACAAATACAACAATTCGTTTAGATTTACAAGATGCAGTGGAAGAATTAAATGATACTTATGCAGGTGGGATTACTTGTACTGTGGACACTTATAATCCAACGCCTACCGCGGATACAATAACTTTAAGGTGTAACGGCGGTTCAGTTACATATTATCAAAAAGATATTGAAATTGATAAAAGACTTGAAAACTTGATCCCAGGAACGCCATGCACATTCGGAATCAAAGATTACCATGCAAATAATACAAATGTATATGCTAAATGATGATGTTTAGCTTTTTCTCTAATAAAATGAAAAGTGCTTTAATAAAGCGCATAGATAATTGATTTATGAAATCTGTTTTGAGAGTTTTTTCAGTTCTTGTGATTGCATTTGCAATTGTTATTGTGCTGTGGCCTGTGATTTCTAATAAAGGGGAAGATAAAAGTAAGGCGGATATTGAGGTTGTGGGAGTTGCTGATGCGATTGCAGAGGCAGGAGTTGCGAATATACTTACGGAAAATGAAAAAGAGATTACGCAGTATAATAGTATTCTCCGCGCTGCTTCTGTTCCCGGTCCTTTACCGAATCCTTCTTATTTGCACGCGGACGTCCTGTTTCAGGGTCTCTTCTGAAAGTTAAATCCATGTCTTTTAGGAATGAATTCATTCCTTCATGCATTTCAACTGGGGCATTGGCCTTTCCATTTTGAGAAGGAGTTCCTTCAAAAATGATTAATCTGTCAGAAACATAGTCCTGAAAGAGGATGTCGTGGTCTACAACCATTATTACTTTATTTTTGAGATTTGCAACTGCTTTAATTGCATCCGCAATATTCAGTCTGTCTTCAACATCAATGAAAGCAGAAGGTTCATCTAAAAGAATCAAATCTGATTTTCTGCAGAGAGTTAATGCAACTGAAACTCGCTGCAATTCACCGCCGCTTAATTCTGTAAGCTGGCTGTCAAATAATTTCTTCACATCTAATCGTCTTTCAATTTCGGACTTGAAAAGTTCCATATCAATTTCATTTGTGAATAAATCTGAAACAACAGTGTCTTCTTCGGGTTTGAGATATTGTGGTTTGTATGCAATTTTGAATTTGAAATTTAATTCAGTATTATCTGGTTTTTCAACTCCTGCGAGAATTTTTACAAAAGTTGTTTTTCCAATTGCGTTCGGACCTAAAATTCCTAAAACTTCACCTTTCATTAATGTTCCTGGTTCAGTTTTGAGAGAAAAGGATTTGTATTTTTTTTCAATTGAAGGATATTCTAAAAATGCAATTCTGTTCTCGGAGTGTGAAGGCGGGTTTATTGCAAATTTTAATTCCTTTGAGCGGAATTTTACATTTTCATCTTTCAAGTAGCCTTCTAAAAATTCATTAATTCCGTTTTTTACACTTTTGGAAGCTGAGCAGACACCATACACTCCTGGAATTCCGTAAAGAATGTTTATGTAATCTGACAGATAGTCAAGAACTGCGAGATCGTGCTCAACAACAATTACAGAGGCGTTTTCAGAAATTTCACGTATGAGTTTTGCCACTCTTAATCTTTGCCTTACGTCTAAGTAGCTTGAGGGTTCATCAAAAAAGTAAATATTTGCTTTTCTTAGCATTGTTGCTGCAATTGCAACGCGTTGTAATTCACCACCGGAAATTTTTGCAATTTCGTGATTTAGGATTTTTGAGATTTCTAATTTTTCAGCAAATTCATTCAGCTGATTTTTTTCATCAAATGTTTCCAATAATTTCAGAACAGTGCCTTTGAATTTTTCATTAATTTCATCAACATTCTGAAGTTTGTAGGCTAAAGTTATATCTCCTTTTTCTAATTTCTCAAAGAAGTTTTGCAGTTCATTTCCTCTGAAATATTTTACAATTTCATGGTAAGAGGGTTTTTCATTTTCAAAATTACCAAGGTTTGGCACAATATGACCTGCGAGAATTTTCAGTGCAGTACTTTTTCCAATTCCGTTTTTTCCAATCAAACCAACAACTGAATTTTCTTTTGGTGTTGGTGAGTGGTATAATCTGAAAGTGTTTTGCCCATATTGGTGAAGCGGAATGTCAAGTTCAGAGCTTAAGTTTACGATTGAGATTGCACTAAAAGGGCATTTGTGAACACATATTCCGCAGCCAGTACAGAGCGTTTCTGCAATTGTGGGTTTTTTGGTTTCTGGCGATTCCACAATGCATTCCTTGTCTGTTCTGTTGACTGGGCAAACCCTTATGCATAAGTAATTGCATTTATCAGGCTGGCACTTGTCGTAATCTATTACCGCAATCCTCAATTTTTTACTTTCATCTGAAGCCATGTATGACATGGATTGGAAAAACTTTTTAATAGTGCTTCCATTGAATTATGTCATGATTAAGGAAAATATTGCCGAAGTACTGAAAAGTGTTAAGGAAGCTGCGAAGGATTCGCGTGAGGTTAAGGTAGTGGCTGTTGGGAAGGGCTTCAGTGCTGAAGTGGTTAATGAGGCAATTGACGCAGGGATTAAGGCTGTTGGTGAAAACAGGATCCAGGAAGCAGAAGAGAAGTTTCCTAAACTGAAGAAGTGTGAAAGGCACATGGTTGGGCATCTTCAGAGTAATAAAGCAAAGAAAGCTGCTGAGCTGTTTGATTTTGTTGAGAGTATTGATTCTGTGAAAACTGCAGAGAAATTAAGTGATGCATGTATTGAGATGAAGAAAGTAATGCCTGTGCTTGTGCAAGTGAGAACTGATTTGGGAAAAGATTATGGTGTTGAGATTAAGGAAATTGGGAAGTTTTTGGATGATATTTCAGAGTTTAAGGGAATTAAAGTAAAGGGGCTTATGACTGTCCCTCCAATTTGTGAATGGGATCAGCTGAGAGGGATTTATTCTGCAATGGGGATGATTTTTAATAAGCTGGGGAACAGCAATAAATATGAAATGCAATTTCTTTCAATGGGAATGACAAATGATTTTGAAGTTGCAATTCAGGAAGGCGCAAATATTGTAAGAATTGGGCGCGGAATTTTTGGTGAAAGAGAATTAACAGAATGAAAATTCTGAAAGTATTTTGGTGACAAAATGAAAATTCTGAAAGTGGATGCAAAGAGTAAAACTCTGAAACTAGTGCCGGAAACAAAAGATGATTTATGGCATCTGGAAAGAGTTATTGAGAAAGGAGATTTAGTTAGCGGCAGCACTGACAGGAAAATTAAAAGTGAAGAAGGAAGAGATGCTAAAAGAGTGAAACTTTTCGTTATATTAGAAGTAGAAAGTGTTGAGTTTCATGAAACAACAGGCAATCTGAGAATTAACGGAATTATTTTAGGCGGGAAACCTGAAGAATTTATTGAAATGAAATCACATCAGTCAATTGATGTGCAAACTGGGAAGGATATTGAAATAGTGAAACATATTTGGGGCAAACATCATGTTGACAGATTAGAGAAAGCTAAGAAAGCAACGCATAAGAGTCCTGTGCTTCTAATTGTGATGGATGATGAAAGTGCGAGTTTTGCAATTATGAAAGAATTCAAAATGGAACCAAGAGCTGTTATTAATTCAGGAAAAAAAGGAAAGATGTTTGAGGAAGATTTGGGAACTGAGGAAAATTATTTCAAACAGGTTTTTGATAAAATTCTGGAGTATGAACCAGAGGAAGTTGTTATTGCAGGCCCGGGGTTTACGCGAAATAAATTTGGCAAATATGTTCAGGGTAAAAAATTTAATGGCAAAATCTTTTATGAAAGTTGCAATTCAGTTGGAGTTACAGGATTAAATGAATTGTTAAAAACCGGAATTCTGGATAAGATTGTTGAAGAAACACAAATAAGTAAAGAAGCAAAGTTGGTTGAGAAAGTTTTTGAAGAACTTGGCAAGAGTTCGGGATTGGTTTCTTATGGACTTGAAGAAGTGAAATCTGCGGTTGCGATGCACGCAGTTTCTGAATTGCTGATTCTTGATAAAATGCTCATTAGTAAACGTGATGAATTAGAAGAAATAATGAAAAATGCAGAATTAGGCAAAGCTAATGTGAATATAATCAGTTCTGGAAATGAAGCAGGAAAAAAACTGGAATCAATTACAGGGATTGCTGCTATTTTGAGATTCCAGATTAACTAGAACATAAATCACTGAGTCGAGATTAACTAAAACAGAATTCACATAAAGTGATTTGTGAAAGTTAGTATGTTTTTGTTCCGTCACCAGTAAGTGTTATTAATTTGAAGTTAGTGCCTGATTCTTTTAATGCAGCAAGAACAGCCATGTGTTCTTTACCTGAGCCGGAAATCAAACTTACGTGAACATCGCCTGAAGGAAGTTTGTCCTTTATTACGTCTTTGATTGTGTCGAAGCCAGCATTCGTGTTCACAATTGCCCAGTCGGAATTTTTTAATTTTTTTGCGTTTTCTTCTTCATCTTTAGAGATTTTGAAGTTTTCTTTACCCCACTCATTGGAAATTAATACTACTTTATCCCATTCGCCCTCTGAAATCAGTCTTGCCACATGACCCCATGTGCCTTTTCCGATTCCGAGTGTTGCTATGAAAGCTTTTGCCATTTTTGACCTCTCCTTTAAAGTCCTATAATCATTTTCTATATATTATATATTTATATATTAGTAGGATTTTGAGCCAGAATTAGTCCAGATCGAAGTGTTTTTTTGCGTTTTTATAATGTTCTAAGAGGTTTTTAGCCTCCTGAGTAGTATAATAAACATAGGTATTCCAGTTTACTTTGGTTTTTTTGATGATTTGAACAGACTCCAAGGCATCCAATATGGTTTGCATGTCTTTTTCCTCAATTGCAGGGAAAAGCTCTCTTAATTCAATGAATGGATGCGCTTTTTTATTCAGCTCGGAAATTATTTTCATGAAGAGTTCGCTTTGAGAAATTGAGTTGAACTGAGGATTGTTCTGCAAGTACATTACGAACTTTTCTTGTGGATCCATGTTAGAATATGATCTTTATCTATTTTAAGGTTTTGGACACGTAGACCCCTGTGTTTTTGAAGCCAAGTGCGTGATAATACTTCTTTACGCCCAATCCTGAGATTACAACCATTTTTTTCATGTCAAATTCATCCACAGAGATTTCTTCAGCTTTTGCAAGTAATTCTTTTCCAAATCCACGATGCTGGAATTCAGAAAGTGCGGGTTTATTTCCCACTGGGACAACTCCGGAGTAAACATGAAGCTCACGTATCAGTGCAGTTTTGGATGTAATTTCTTTTCTGAATGGTTTGTAAGGGATTCGTAATCTGCAGAAACCAACTAAAATATCTTTCTTCAAATCCTCAGCTGCAATGAAAATTTCTTTTCCTTTGCTTGCATTATATTTCATTGTTGTGATTTCAATATTTTCAGGATTTATTTTGTCCAGGTGTGATTTCAAACCTGCTTCTCTGCAACGGATACAATTACATTTCACATTTTTTTCTTTCATTTTCGCAGATACTAATTGACGCAAGTTACTTGCTTTTGTTCCTGCTGCAATTAAATTTGCAGGAATGTCGCGCTGGATTCGCATAATACGCACATATTTTGGAATATGTTTTTTGAATTCTGCAATTAATGATGCGGATTGTGAATTTGTTAATGGTTTGAATTCTTTTTTCTTGTACATTTCACACAGTTCTGTTCCTTCCATTATTAAACAGGGATAAAGTTTCAGCATATCTGGTTGGAAACGTTCATCATTGAAAAGCATTTTAAAATTTTTCAAGTCTGTTGTTCTGTCAGAGAATGGTAAGCCAGGCATTATGTGATATGCAACTTTAAATGCAGAATCTTTCAGGTATTGAGTTGCGTTTGTTACATGTTTTACAGTGTGAGCGCGTTTAATTCTTTTATATATTTCATCATCTGGGTTTTGAACTCCGAGTTCAACACGTGTTCCTCCGAAATTCAGCATATTGTTAATGTGTGTTTTATAGCAAAAATCAGGACGTGTTTCAAAAGTGATTCCTGAAATCCTGTTTTGAGATGTCTCAGCATATTTTTTTGCAGTTGAAAGATTTTTTGCATTTTTCTGAGTTATTGCATTTATGCATTGAAGCATAAAATTGTCCTGAAATTTTTGAGGCTGAGAAAGAAATGTTCCGCCCATTATAATTAGTTCAATTTTATCTGCAGGTTTGTTTGTTTCAATGTATTGGGAAAGTCTGTTTGTTACCTGTAAATATGGGTCAAAATTGAATTGCCTTGCACGTCTTGCTGCTGGTTCAAACCCAGTATAGCTTTTTGGTGCTTCAACATCAAAACCCGTTGGGCAGTAAATACAATTTCCAGGGCATTTGTGAGGGGATGTCATTACTGCAACAACTGTCACACCCGATAAGCCCTTTGATGGTTTTTTTGTCAGTAGATGTTTGAAATTTTTTAAATCAGATTTTGTTGCGTATTTTATAATGTCTGAATTTCGCGGAGTGCTTTCAATTCCGAATTTTTTTGCAGCTTTATTTTTGTAATTAGTCAATTTGGAGTAGTTTGTTATTTTTCCTGTTTTTATTTGTGAAAGTAAATATCTGCAGGCTTTTTCGAAATCTTTAGAATCTTTTTTTGCATCTGCTTTTTTGAAATTAGACATTACAGAGAATTAGTGCGAAAACTTTAAGAAACTGAAACTAAGCAGAAACTAAAGTTATGAAAGCATTGAGAAGAAGCTGGGGAACTAATGATGGTGTGAAGAATGCTAAGCCATACAATGGGGTTTTGAGTTTGCTTGAGATTGTGGACTTTGCGATTATTCTTGCATCAAATTCATATTCTGTGTTATTCTGAAGGCTTTCAACATTTATTTTGAAATCTCTTACGCCGTATGTTTTTGGAGTTAATTGGAGCGGGAGTTCAAGTGTTTGCTTTGGTTTTAGAGTGAGTTCTTTAGTAGGGAACCAATATGACGGAAGGCTTGTTGAGATTCTTACTTTGTGTTCTGCAATTGAATCATTTATGAGGATGAAATTATAATTTGCAGAATTTTCAATGTCTGTTTCTTTTATGAGTTCAATTACATCTGCAGTAAGAAGATTCTTTTTTACATATAACACAAGGTTTATTGTTTCTGCATTTTCTGGTTCTTTGGAGTTCCACACTTTTAACGGAAATGAGTATGTATTTTCAGAAGCATTTTTTGGGATATTGAGTTGCAGAATTATTGTTCTGTCTTCCAGCAGAGGAATGTGTGCCCAGCCTTTTGGAAGAGTTTGTGTTATTTCTGCTCTGTCAAAATAAGTAATACTTTCTAATTTTTTATCAATTATCAGTTCAGCTATTTCCCCTACTGCAACAGACCCTAATGAAACTTCCCCGTCATCGGGAACTACAACATCCACGGGGTTTAATATGTGGACTGCAGCATATGCTGAATTAGTGCAAATAAGGACTAAAAACAATACTAATACTTTTTTTAACATTCTCATCACTAAAATAACGTTTGAAACAGATTAAAAAGGTTTTTCACATGGGAACTGAAAAAAGAGATTCAAAGACTGAAATTAGGTTTGAAATGATCAAAAAAAGACATCTCACAACCTTTCAGCAGGCAGTTTCTGACGGAAAGGCAGATAAAAAGATGATTTCTCTGTGTAAATTTGTTTCAAAAACCAAAAATTACTTTACTTCAAGCAGCTGCTCAGGCAGAATTCTACTTTTGGCATTGGACAGGGATGAAAAAAAGAAAGTTTCAGCTTTTCACAGAAAATGGCACAGAAAAGTGAAATTTAAGGAAGTTCGTGAAGCCTTGGATGAGAAAACCCCTTATTCAGTATGGCTTAAGCAGGAAGCATTCATTCTTCATATTGGTGCAGGGGATTTGAAACACGCAAAAAAAATTCTTTCTGTGATGACAAAATCAGGAATTAAACGCGGCGGAATTATTGTTGCAAAGCCAGGAAAATTTATTGTTGAACTTCAGGGAACACAAGGTTTAGCAGTGCCAGTTAAAATTGAAAATGAAATTTTAGTTAGTGATGAATATTTGAAACAATTAGTTGATATTGCAAATGAAAAATTTGATAAAAATGATACTGCGTTAAAGAGATTTGAAAAAGTTGCGAGAGACGAGTTGAAATAATGCAGAAAAGAATTTTTTTTGCGATTAACATTCCTTCTGAAATTAAAAATGAAATTTTTTCTAAAATAAGTTCTGAGATTCCTGAAAATAAAATGAACCTTGTTAAAGCAGAAAATATTCATTTTACTATTCTTTTTTTGGGTTATTTTTCAGAAGAGAGTATTGAAGAATTAAAAGTGAAACTGCAGCAATTTGAGTTTAAGAAATTTAAAATCAAAATTTCAGGAGTCGGGCAGTTTAATGGAAAAATTATCTGGTTGGATGTGGAGGAAGGCGGAGATGAAATGCAAAAACTTAATTCTGAATTGATAAAACTTCTGCAAATTTCTGACAACAAATTCAGTACGCATGCAACAATTGCAAGAAATAAATTTCTCGGGCGAAATACGATCAATGAATTGATTGAAAAATTGAAACAAAATAATTTCACTGCAGAATTTGAAGCTGAAACTCTGGATTTGATGGAATCTGTGTTAAGTGAAAAAGGTTCAGATTATAAAAAATTATTATCGTGGCATTGAAAACAATATTTCTGCAGAACAGAAATGTGCACATTTCGACCAAACGTCGAAATCGTGTCTCACACATAACTAGGCACACCCGCTCGAAAGCGGGTTTTCAGTTAATTAAATCAATGTTGTCTGCACTAATTTCATCTGACACTTCAGTTAATATTTTGCTTGGGTTTCGGTAGTAGAGCTGTACAGTTTCTTCAACTTCGTGATTTCTGCGCATTCCTTTTTTAATCATCCACTCAAGGATTTTTTTTCTTACAATTATTTCTCGTTTAATGTCTTTTTTAGATAGTCCTGTTTTGTCTGCAAGAGTTTCTAATGTGTGACTTGGAACGTCTGTTAATTTTACTCTTTCTGTTTTCGGATCTAATTCAAAAACATTTCCCAGAAGAACTTGGTTTTCCATATGAGTTATTTCTGCGATTTGTGCAATTCTTCTGTTAATTCCTTCTTCATGATGTACACGCTTTGTTACAATTATTAAATCTAAAAGCGGAAGCATCATTTCAGGAACATTCATTGGAGCAGATTTTAATCTCACAAGCATTTCTTTTGCAGTGTTACTGTGTAACGTACCAAGAATACCTCTGTGACCAATATCCATTGCAGCAAAAAGTGTTTGCGCTTCTGGCCCACGCACTTCACCAACAATTACACGGTCAGGACGCATACGTAATGCATTCTTTAGCAAATCATCCATGCTTACTTCTTCAGTGTCTTTTATTTTTGGTTTGCTTTCCATCTGAATCCAATTCTGTCTTGAACCTAAATCTAATTCTAAAGTGTCTTCAATTGTAATTATTCTTTCAGAGTAGCGGATAAATACACTAAGCGCGTCTAATAATGTTGTTTTCCCAGAGGATGCACCGCCTGTAATAATTATATTCATTGGTTCTACATGCATTCCTTCAACCATTACCCAAAGAAATGCTGCAGCATGACTTGTGAGTGTATTATTCTCAATAAGATTTATTATTGAAACAGGAATGCGTGTGAATTTTCTTATTGTCAGGGAGTGGCCAAACGGAGTTGCATAATCATAAGTTGCATTTGCCCTGCTCCCATCAGGAAGTCTTGCATCTAACAACGGATGTTTTTCATTGAACTGCCTTCCGATTGTTCTTGCAATTTTAAGAATTAATTCTTCAAGTTCTTCTTTACCACCACTTACAAGATTGGTTTTACACATTCCGTGTTGTCTGTGAAAAACAAAAATCGGTCTGTTAAAACCATTTACCATAACTTCTTCAAGACCTCCGTCATCCATTAGGACGTCTATTTTTCCATAACCAATACTTCTTGCAAGAATTTCATTACAAAATAAGGTTTTATCTTTTACGAATTTCAATGGGTCTACAATTTCCAAAAGTTTTTCCTTTAATTCAAGATATGTTTTTTGATCTGAGAGTTTGACTAGTACGCCTTTGAATTCTAAATTTTTCACAATATAATCCCGGAGTTCTAAAACAAAGTTTTTCACTTCTTTTTCTTTTATATTTTTCGATAATTCATCAATCGAAATTCTTTTTCGTATAATATCAACAATTAATTCAATCATTTTTTCTTCAGTTGGCGTGAATTCCTTCTTTTTTATTTCATAAAATTTATGGGGGAATCCGTCAAAAATTTCAACATTCTGATAAGAATCAATTCTTGGACCTTTTGCCTCTCTTATTCGCGGGCGTGCTGAGTTTGGGTCATTTTCATTTTTTTTTGGTGGTGCATAAGTTTTTTCTTTTGGATCTTCTTTTTCCTCCTTTTTCTCTGCTAAAGGATCTTTGCCTCTTAATCGCGGGTCCATGATTATATAATAAAAGAAGTGATATATAAATAATCGCACTGATTTAGGATACAAAGCATACTTCCAATAATACGGGGATAAGATATATTAAAGTGAAAATACAATATAGTGACTTGAGCGTGAACAGATGAAAACACTGATTAGAGATGTTCTGAAAAAAGTAAAACCTTCTGAAAACGAAATTAAACAAGACATTGACATGGCAAATAAAATAATTGCCAAAATTAAAGCAATTGAGGGGGCACATATTGATGTTCAGTTAGCAGGTTCTCTTGCAAGAGACACTAATTTGAGAGGCGACAGAGATTTGGATATTTTTGTTTTGTTTCCAAGGAACCTTTCAAGAGATGTATTTGAAAAAGAAGGATTAAGAATTGGAAAAGAAGTTTTCAGAGGGCATTTTTGGGAGGAATCATATTCTGAACACCCATACATCAGAGGAAATATTGATGGTTTTGATATTGAGATTGTGCCGAGTTATAAAATTGATGATGCAACTGAAAAGTTAAGTGCAGTTGACAGAAGTCCTATTCACAATAATTATTTATTAGGAAAATTATCTAAAACTCAGAAAGATGAAGTGCGTTTAGTGCGTCAGTTTCTGAAAGGAATTGGGTGTTATGGTGCAGATTTGAAAATGAGTTCTGTTCCTGGTTATGTTACTGAACTTTTGATTTTGAAATACGGAAACTTTGAAAATTTTATTAAGAATGCAGTTAACTGGAAAAACGGAGAAGTTATTGATATTGAAAACTATTACAAACATGAATCTGACGCGTGTAAGAAATTTGATTCGCACTTTATTGTTGTGGACCCCACTGATAAAAACAGAAATGTTGCTGCAGCACTGAGTTATGATCAATATTCACGATTGGTTGCTGCTACACGTGCTTTTTTGAAAAAACCCTCAAATAATTTCTTTTTCGGGAAGAAATTTAAAAAATGGGAAGTTAAAAAAGTTAAAGATTTGCTGAAGAAGAAAGAATTGATTGCAATTAAAATGCAGTATCCGAAAAATGCAAACTTAGATGTTATTTATGGGCAGATAAAAAAGTTCAGAAGAAAGATGCTGAATGTTTTGGAATATTATGAATTTCGTGCATACCATGGAAAAGAATGGACTGATGAGAAAAATGAGATTGTTATTATTTTAGAACTTGAGAATCTGAAGATACAACAAGTTACGAAACACTTTGGGCCTGAGGTTACGCAGAAGGAACACAGTGAAAAGTTTCTTTCTGAAAATAAAAAAATTACTGCAGGTCCCTGGATTCAGAATGGCAGATGGGTTGTTGAAAAACTTAGAAAATATTCTGATGCAAATATACTCATTAAGGAATTTTTGAATAAGGAAAAAAGCATACAACGGCTTCCTTTGAAAAAAGCAATTGCTAAAGCAAAAATAATTCATGAACCCGAAATTATTAACATGTACAAAAAAGATTCAGGATTTGCAGAATTCTTAACTGATTATTTAAAAAGCAAAGAGAAATTTTTGGATTACTGATTTTAGGTTATTGGCTGTGTCGACTATAAGGCATATATATTAGTTTCACGTTATTTTAGAACATGGAGGCTCTATCCAAATCCCGTGCTCAGGGTGCGATTGAATATCTTTTACTTATTGCAGGGGCATTGCTTATTGTTGCTGTTGTACTTGTAGTTCTTGCGGGCATGGGAAAGGGTGTTTCAAATATGGCGCTTGAGACTGGCGGAGGTATTAGTTATCCCTGTGTTGAAGAAGGCGAAGAAGTTCCCTGTATTGTAAAAATTGGCGGAGGTGAAATTGAGGGAATAAAAAAATGTGTTAACACTCAATGGACTACGTGTTTTGTTCCGGGGGTTGTTGAAAAATGTTACAATGGAACCTGTGGGGTGGAAATTTGCGAGTTTGATCCTTATCTTGTCCCAAAAACTGATAATGATTGTAAAACAACTTCTGAATCAGGAAATCCGTGTTATTATTCTGATTGTTATTATGGGGACTGTATTGCACATGTGAGTGGCAATCAAGCGTATAAAAGGTGTACTGAAAACGCATGCAAAAATGACGCCCAATGGTATGACATTGATTGTTGTGAAGCACAGAGTCCACCTGATTATTTGGGAGGAGATACTGAAAAACCAGAGAGTGATGGAAGTAATTTTATTTTATGCAGCAATGGATTAGATGATGATTGTGATAGTTACAAGGATTGTGCGGATTCACAATGTAAGGGCGCATGGGAAGAATCTGAAGCACAGGGAACATGCAATGACAATATAGATAATGACTGTGACGGCAAAACAGATTATGAAGATGACGATTTAGATTGTAAGAAAGAAAATGAAGTTGGTTATTGCAACACAGGCGAAGATGAAGATGATGATGGATTGACTGACTGTTGTGATAGCGACTGTTCAGTAGATTCATCTTGCAGTGCAGAAACGCAATGTACAGATAATGCAGACAATGATTGTGATTCATTAAGTGATTGTTATGATGATGATTGTGATTCTGAGCAGGTTTGTGGTTTGTGTGGAAATGGAATTGTAGATGATGAACCAGGTTATACCGAAGATTGCGATCCAAATGATCCGTCATTCCCTGCAGATTGTGAAGCGAAATATGGAACAGGAATAACAGGTGAGTGGTGGTGTTATGATAAATTTGCAAATGCATCAGACAGGTGCACTATTCATGATACATGCGAAGCACCAAACAATATACCAGATGCACCTGTAATGGGTGAACCAACAACTCCAGTTCAAACATGGGAATCCAATTATGCAATCACGCTCACGATTAATGATACTGAAAATGATAACATGACTGTGCAATGCTTTGCAGGAAATTTAGGTGACACTTCAATTTCTTGCAATAATACTTTGGAAAATCAGCATAATGGAAACGTGAATTACAGCTGTAACCTAACAAACTTTGCAGAGAATGTCTCGTATCCTATTTGGTGCAGAGTTAGGGATGACCAGCATGGTGCTAATGATTGGGTAAACAGCACAGGTGTAAGTGCAGGAACAATAGAAAAAATTCCTTATCCTATTGAAAATTTTACTTTAATAATTAATGACATACTTCCAAGCGGAAATATTGATTATAGGAATACGCTTTTGGATGTAGATGTAACTGTTGATAAAGATAATGCGGAAAATAATGTTTCTGTTAAATGTTACATGGTGACTGACCCTTCACTTCCAATTGATGTAAGTAATCCAAACAATAAATATTGCGGAAGAGAGGAAATGCATAATTTTGTTGCAGGACTGAATAATTTCACATATAAATGTCCACTTGTTAATGGGCTGCGCGAAACAGATTATTATGTTGGATGCATTGCACATTCAAGTGCAGGAAATACAGATGCAGAAAATGTAAGCGGAAGTTCATTCCAAAGAATTGTACCAGTTTACAATCCAGGTGCATATTATGATTATGATGATGTGCTTGTTGTTTTTAATGCAAATAATGTAACTTCAAGCAAACTTGCAGAATATTATGCGGGAATTCATAAAATAGAAAATCAAAAATGTGGAATTGCGGGACTTGGTACTAGTGAAACAATTTCAGAAAATGATTTCCAAAATTTGATAATGACTGGTGTAGATACTTGTTTGGATTCAATTAGCGGTATAAAATATATTGCGCTTATGAAAGGACTGCCACTGAAAATTACTAATTCTTCGGGGGATGTACTTGCGTCTGTTGATTCTGCACTTACATTAGTGAAATATGGGTTCGGATATAATACTCCAAACCCCTATGCAGGAACTGCCGGAACTGAAACCAAAGATTATGAGTTAGAAGAGTGTGGCTTTAATCCCGTTCCCAATTTACCAACTTATTCAGAGAGCGGGCAGTTCAATATTTCAAATTTGTATTTAGTTACGCGTATTGATTCATTTCCTGATGATACAGATGGGGATTTACTGCCTGATGATTCAAAACAGCTTATTGATGATGTGTTTGAAGTGAATACAGGTGCATCAAAAACATTGGTGTTTGATTATTTAGACCAGGGAACTAACAATGCAAAATGCAGACTTAATACTTTGATACACAGAGCATCAGAAGTTTTGCCTGCAAATAGTGTTATTGTTGACAAGGACAACAGTGTCTGTGATTTATCAGAAACTAATGTTGCGGTTTTAATTTCCGGTGGAAAGGACTTTGACAGTGAATGGACTTGCGACCATACCCCAAATGTTAATTGGCTCAAAGGTTCAATTTCAGAATTAATTGCACCAAACACTGCATATTCTCATAATGGCGGGCATGCAAGTCCTACGCAAACACTGGGAATTGATTTGATTAATGATGGTGCTTCAGGCAGTAGCGGGGTTGTGACATCAGGATTTGATAATCAATATTCAGACCCATATCACTTTGTTAAAGCATATGCTGATGGTTGTGTTTTAGCAGACAGTTATTATTTAGGGAGTAAATATCTTGCAGGGATTGAAATTAAAATTGGTGATCCGAAAATGCATGCATTCACTGGTGGGTGTTCATGAAATTAAGTGGATTAGTATTTGGATTAATTATTTTTTCTTTGCTGATTAGTGGGTGCATTAGTGAAGAGGATATTTTTGTTAATGGGGGGAATGATGGGGCTGTGATTTCTGAAAATGTAACAAATTCCAATTCAGATTCTCTTGTAAATGTTATTCTTGAAACTGATGAAACTGCAGCGGAGGATTTTGAAAGTGAGGGTGATAAATTCTTTGAAAAAATCGGAAATTTGAAAAACATAAAAGAATTTTCACTTGAAAGAACTGTTAAATTAAAATTAGGAAACGAAGAAAAATATAATAAAAAACAAATCATTGAAAAAAAAGGAAATTTGATTAAAATTGAGGAAGAAGACACTAAGTGGTATTTGGAGGACATTGTTGTTGAATGTAAAAGTGGATGTGTTGAAAGTTCTCTGAGTCCTGTTCACTTCAATAGGTTTTTTGACAATGAAAGAATTTTTTCATTTCTTAGAGGACTTAGTGTCAGTAATGCACGTGATTTGATTGTAGTTGAAAAAAAAAGCGAGAGTGACAGCTATGAACGCGATTGCAAGCTTTACAAAATTACTGCAGATTCATTTTCAGGAAATTTGTGTTTAGATTCTAAAAATAATTTTATTGTATTTGCAAGGATTGAATCAGAAGATGGTTCTTCCTATTACGAGCAGATTAATTCTTTTTCTGAAAAAGTTGATGAACTAACAATTCCGGAATATGAAAAAAATAGTTCTGTGCTTATTGAATAAACGGGCCTAGAGGGATTCGGACCCCCATTGTCTCGTATCTTCTTGCAAAAGAACTAACTTAAACAAGCCGAAGCGAGATATCCTGTCCATTAGATTATAGGCCCATTGTAAAATACATTAGGATCTAATTCATTATTTAAGATTTGGGTTCGCTGTTCAAAAGTAGTGTTTGGTGGACAAAAACCAAATTTTTGCCAGACATTGAACCTTGAAAGTTTAGATGTGTTCTTGCTACCAATATTAAACATCCAATTTTCAAGATTTTGGTAACCTCTCAAATAAATTTTGAATTTGTCATTATAATTTTCAAGTTTTGTTTTATCATAACACTGTCGAAATTGAAACCCCGTTCGTTTTAGTAGATCTGCTAAATCGTCAATTAAATATGTTGAACATGATGAAATTTGAATGCGGGGATAGCTATGTTTCAATTTATCGCACTTCGCGTAGTTGCTACCTTCTCTTTTACGGAAGTTCAAACAACCGTCAGTATCAAACACTCCGCGAATAAATCTATAAATTATATCCAAATTTCGTGAGTGTATTACAAAGTCAGGTGCTTTGACGGTTAGTGTTTTCTTGCCATTTGGGAACCCTAATGAAAGCATGAAATTAACAATTTCTTCATCGCGAATAACAAATCCGTAAGTGTTCCTTGAGTTGAAATAGCGTCCAGTAATGCTTGTTGAAAATACTTTTTCACATAAAGGAATTACGTGTGAGTCATAGTATTCTTTTTCTTCGAAACCTCCACTGATGTCTAAGTCTCTTCTTCTGCCATCATTCCTGAGATAACCATCACCTGCATGTATTCCACAAATTTCGGCTAAATCCGGCAAAATAGATTCATCTATAAGCAACTCTCTAAGCATAAAATAAATTGGTTTTTATGATTTATAATGAATTTGAAAGAGTAGATTTCCCGTGAACTCAATCGCCCATGCGGTTTTTAAATGTTAGTCCTAAGAGATTATTAAAGGCTGAAGTTTTTAAACGTTAGGCAGCCCCACTTCGGGTGGGACGCGGAACACCCGTACGCAATCGGGTTTAAACTTTGGTAAAGTAGGTGAATACTATGAAAGTTTGCAGCACATGTAACAAGGAAGTTACAGACAATTACGTGGAATTCAAATGTCCAAAATGCAGCAAGGAAAGGATTGTGAGATGCTTACACTGCAGATCAACCTCAAAACCATACACATGCAAAGAATGCGGATTTATAGGCCCATAAGGTGAATCAGATGGGTAACGCACTAATAATCATGAAAATATATCCTGAGGAACTTGAAGATTCTGTGAAAATCGAAAAATCTGTCAAGAAAATCAAGAATGGCGAAGTTAAAGAAGTAAGACTAGAGCCTATTGCATTTGGTTTGGAATTGGTTAAGATTGCAGTTGTTATTCCAGATAAGGAAGACGGCGCAATGTCGAAACTGGAAGATGAAATCAAAGCACTTCCTGGTGTTAGGGACGTTGAAGTTGAGGGAGTAACACTCCTTTAATTCTGTTTTTTTAATTCTTATTTTGAATTTTTAATTTAAATTTTTCAAAAGTATTTGGTGTCTTATACATAACATCTTATCCTAATTAATCACATCTAATTAAACTTATAACAAGAATCGGATTTAGAGTTTTTATGATAAAGAAAATTGTGCTTGAAAACTGGAAAACCCACAAAAATAGTGAGTTCGAATTTGGTTCAGGCACTAATGTTCTTGTGGGTCCAATGGGGGCGGGTAAAAGCGCAGTGATGGATGCTATTTCTTTTGCTTTGTTTGGAACCTTTCCTGCAGCAAATGCAAAACGTGTAAGTCTTGATGAAACCATAATGGCAAAACCAGTTGCAATGGACAATGCAAAAATTGTGCTTGAGTTTGATTATGATGGCAAATCATATTCAGTTGAACGAAGTATAATCAAGGGCGGAACAAACAGCGGGAAACTGTACCGAGAAGGTATATTAATTGCAGGACCCAAAACAAAAGAAGTCACAAATAGCATTGAATCACTGCTTGAGATAAATTATGATTTGTTCAGCAGAGCAGTTTACTCTGAACAGAATCAGCTGGATTTCTTTTTGAGACTTAGTCCTGCACAGAGAAAAGACAAATTCGATGATCTTCTTAATCTGAACAGATATGAAAAAGTCAGAAGTAATTCTGTGACTGTTTCAAACAGACTTAAAGATATTTCAAAAGAAAGAAAGAAGATGCTTGAACAATCCAGACAGGAACTGAAAGATGAAAATGTTAATGAAATTGAAAAAAGGCTTAGTGAAAAGAAAAAACATAATTTAGAACTTGAAAAGAAAATTGATTTATTCGGGAAAGACGAGAAAGAAATTTCTGAAAAAATTTCTAATCTTGAAAAGAAAGCATTAGAATTTAAAGAATCTGAAGAACTGAGAGTTAGACTTTCTGCGAAAACAGAGCAGATGAAAAAAACACTTGAAGAAAATATGAAAAAAATTGGCAACAAAACAAAAGAAATGCTTGAAAAAGAGGTTAAGGAAATTTCTGGAAAAAAAGAAAAAAGCAATAAGGCAATTGAAACAAATGAGAAAACACTTGATGGATTGCAGAAACACATTTCTGAAATTTCTGAAAAGGATGCAGTTTACAAATCTGGCAATGAAAAACTAGGGAAACAGCTTAAACAATTCAAAGAACTTGATGCAGATTGCCCACTGTGTAAAACCGCACTGAGTAATGAAAAAAAAGAGAAATTGATTAAAGATGCTGAAAAGGAAATCGCAGGGAATTTGAAGGAAATTTCAAAATTAGATAAGAAACACACAGATTTGAAAAAAGAATTTGAACAGCACAAACATGAGATTAAATCACTTAAGGAAATAACTGATTCGCTTGTTAAAGAAGAAATTAAAATTAATGATTTAGTTTTGTTTGCAACAGATGTGGAAAAAAACAAAAATGAAATCTCTGTTCTTGAAAATGAATTGGAAAAAGTTAAAGTGAAAATAAAACATCTTGGGTTTGATGAAAAACTTTTAAGTTCTGAAAAGGAGACGTTCTCTGAAATTAAATCAAATAAATTATCTGCGGAAAAGGAAATTTCCGGAAACATAGAAATGATTTCAGAACTTGAGAAAAGTATTGAACGAATTGAAAAAGAAACGCAGCGTATGGAGGAACTTGAGAAAAGTATTTTGGGAATTGATAAAAATATTGATAAACTTTCAATATTCACTAATTCTCTGAAAGCAGTTCAGGCAGAAATGAGGGATTTGCTGATTGAAAATATAAATAATGCAATGAGTGATATCTGGCCGAGAATTTATCCTTACGGAGATTATACAAATGCCAAAATGGAAATTGAAGACGGAAATTATGAACTCAAAGTACTTCAGAGAGAAGGGGCATGGGTCCGTGTTGAGGGTATTTTAAGCGGTGGTGAACGGAGTTCGGCTGCTTTGTGCATAAGAATTGCATTTTCATTGGTTTTAACCCAGAATTTAAGCTGGCTTATATTGGACGAACCTACACATAATCTGGATTCTGAAGCAATACGTGAACTTAGTGTTATGCTGAGAGAACATCTTCCAGAAGTTGTGGGCCAGATTTTTGTTATAACCCATGATAAAGAAATGGAAAATGCGGCCTCGTCTAATATTTATGTTTTACACAGAGACAAAAATAATGATGGAGTAACAAAACCCGAATTTATAGAAATTAGAACCTAATTAATTTGTAATAGGTTTTGCAAATTTGTGTTCTGTTGCTGCGGGTTTTTCAGCTTTGTGTTCAGTTTCTTTTGGCTTTGCAAATTTGTGTTCTGTTGCTGCGGGTTTTTCAGTTTTTCTTGAAATAAACCCTGCAACAAGATTTCTTTGGGATTTTGAAAGTGATAATTCCATTGTATTTAGAAAGGCTTTGTTTTTATCAAAATCAGAAGATACTTCTTTTGGAAATTCTGTCATCAGAATTTCAGCTCGTCTTTTCAATGATTTAGGAACCGCTTTACCCATAAAAAATCACTAACTAAGGTCTATTTTTTCAATTCTACCATTAGGATATTTTCTAAGAACAGATAACGGCAGTACTTTATTTTCATATTCGGTTCTTGCAACATCAATCATAGAAACTGCATTTTTAATTTTATGCAGTGCAGGTGCACCTAATGAGAGCTGTAATGCTCTTGCAGAAATTAATCTTGTTCGTTCAAATCTTGTTAAATCAGCCATAAATGATCGTCTCTTTGGAATAATAGTATAGAATGTTCCCTGCGTATGATTTAAAAACCCTTGCGCGGAGATCGGAGCATATATGCCAATAAAATCAGTGGAAAGCAATAATTGAGTGGTTTTTCATAATAATAGGTGTTGGGAAGTTCTCCTTCTCAGAGAAGGTCATTGCAAGTGCTAAGGGGGATTCTGATTCTATGAAAACTCTGCAATTATTTGAGTGTATGAATCTGCCTCCATTTTCAGAGGTGAACGCAGAGAATTTCGTTATTGCATAATCGATTATTGCATTTATTGAATCTGCAATTTCTGAGGAATAGAATCTGCTGTTGCTGTTTGTCAGGTGGGGGATTAGTGAATTTAAAAGTGCAGACATTTCACGTCTATGAGTTGAGAGATAAAAATGCTCGGGGTTGTATTCCAAAAAAGTGACTGCATTAATTCCGTGATTTTTGAAACTTTCAATTTCTTTTTTTTCGATTTCAATTGAGGTTAATGAAATTAAGTTTTGCATATTGGAAATTTCTTTTGAAATGAAAGATTCTTTTTTTGTACAGAACCACTTTAAGTGTTTATTTCCAGTGGGAACTGCTTTTTTTTCTTTAATTAAATTTGAGGCATCTGGAATGGGTAAGTATGCTTTTTGATTTTTAAAAAAAGGTCCTACTGGCGATTCACGCAGATAATATTCTGCTTTTCTTGCCAATCTCTTTTCCTTATTTGGATTTAACAGATGAAACTGCTGGGAGAAATGAGAGGAGAATGACTCAAAATAGATGCCATCCTCCTTAAACTCAAGTTCAACCAGAGAATCAGGAAGGGTATTTTCTTTTTCAATCGGACCGGGTTTACAGCAACCGCACATAAAGCTATCAGTTCCGAAATTGAAAAATGGCCTAGTTATGAGATTATTTAAAACGGGTGAAAAATCAAATTCAGTTATTTTAGAGAAATTCCCATAAGGTGCTTTAACAGCAACTGCTTTTCTCTGGGACGTGGATTTTGTGAAAACATATTTGTGCCTGAAAAACAGATTTTCCAGTAAAGTTTCAAGCTGGGAAAATCTGTCAAGCGGCACTTTGAGAGGAGGGACTTTAAGAATATTTGAAATTGCAATTTTTTTTGCGAGTTCTTCTGCACTTTTAGAATCCTTTAAAAGTGCGTCTTCTAATGTTTCATGAAGTGAGTAAGATAAGAATTCAACTTCGGTTTTAGGGAGCGTGAGATGTGTTTTTTCAATTTCAGTTTCTGAGAAATTGAAACTGTCAAAATAGCTCCAGTCTTTTTTTATGAGAAACTGACGCTCAGGCTCTATTAGCAGAGGGGTTGCGTTTATCAGAGAACTTAAAATATTTGTAATTTTTTTCAGATCATCAAAATTCGGAGCCATTATTTCAACAGAGTTTTCATGCATGAAAATTTTGCATTTTATTCCATTTTCAGTTATTATTTCTTTAATCTGGGCTTCGGTAAAAGGGGTAATGGGAAGAAAGAGTGAGGGAAAGAAACCAAATTTTTCCGTACTCTTAATCCCCTCACATGAAAATTCAGCATAAATTACTTTTTTCTCGGGCAGATATTTTACTGCAGTTAGCACTGTGCTTGTGTTGGGGTTCATGTAAGAAAGAGATTTTTGCGCTTTAAAAAGAACTTAGTAAGAGTACATTTCCGGTGAACTATTTGTTTTGTTTTGCTTCTTCTTGCATTACTTTGCGCTCAACATTATACTGGTTCCTTATTTTTGAGTCCGCAGTTTTTCGAGCTTCTGTACGCACGCTTTCAGTGATTGTTACACCATTGAGTTTTTTATTGTACAAAATAAAATCAACAAACATCTGTTTTGCAGCGTCTCGCTCAATTCCTTCGCGGGCCATTACTTGTCCTGGGTTTTTTATTGTTAAACCATGTTTAGGGGCGGCTTCGGCAAGTTTCCCAAAAGCAGGTGTTAGTTTTGTATGAGCCTTTTTTGTGGTAACAGCATTCTTTTTAAGTGGATTTTTTGGGGGCTTATGATCTGCCCGGGTTGCAGGATTCCGTCTTTTATTTGTTGTAAATCTACGCATACTTCAAATAGATTCCGAGGTTCTTTTAAAACTAATTACAAAAACTGCTCAGTGTCGGAATTATTTTGTTCTGAGTTGGTTTCGAAGTCACGTGCAGCCTGTTCCATTGGAATTTCGTGTTTGGATGGCTGTGATTTTCGTTTTCGGACTTTGAAAAACACAGGGTGGCCTGTTGCTTCACCAACAATTAGTGCTTCACCAACACGGAGTGACGTAAGCATCTGCTGTGAATTTTTGTCAATGCCTTCTGCACTTTTTCCAATGTGATCTAAATCATAAGGATTTGTGATTCTGAGTATGAGTTTGTTATTACATTGCGATAAAACTGTGGTGTCAAGCTGAATTGGTCTTTGAGAAACCAAACATAAAGATGCGCCGAACTTTCTTCCTTCTCTTGCTATTGTTTTCATTATACTTTTTGCAATTGCACTTTCTGCAGCAACTGTTTCAGGAATAAACTGGTGCGCTTCCTCAACAACTAAAAGGAAAGGCGGTATTGATTTTTTTCTTCTTTCATAAAATAATTTTTGTGCAAAATAACTCACAATTATTTGCTTCTTTTTCATGTCAGTAATGTCTGACAAATCAATTATTGTTAAATGTCCGGGTTTTACAACATCTGAAATTGAGGGACTGTCAAATTTTCCAAACAAACGCAGTTCTTCCAAATTGTCAAGGTATGACAAAAGTAGTTTTTTTGTTTTGTCATTTATTTCTTTGTCATTTATTAAAGCAGATTTTACTGTTTTCAAATCAAAAGGTCCGAGGCCTTCTTTCATTTGTTTTTGCAAATCGGAAATTATTTTTTGGAGATCTCTTTTTTGAGGGCCAGACATTGAAGGGATTATGTTACTGAGAATTCCAATACTTAATTTTGGTACGCCGATTGTTATGTTTCTTGCTTTCACTAATGTTGTCTGGCTGCTGTAGTCTTTGTATTTTGGATTGGTTGTTGGCTCTGCAAAACAGCTGTATTCTCCGTGCGGGTCTAAAACAATAGTCGCAATTCTTCCAGATTCTTTTTTTCTATCAAGAAGTTCTTCGAGCAGTACTGAAACAGAATAAGATTTTCCAAAACCAGACTGTGCTAAAATTGCACAGTGCTTTTGTAAAAATTTTGAAAGATTTAATTTTACAGGAACCTTATGGTGTTCAATTTCACCTAATTCAATTCCGTGTTCTTTGTCAATGTTCAGGAATTTTTCTAAGTTTTTTGAATCTGCTAATCTTACTTTTGTTCCGGGTGAGGGGGGATAGGTAGGACGTTTTACTATGTTGTCTTTGAAAACACCTAAAGGATATGTTTCACCAACTAAATATTCCCACTCAGCAGCAGGGAACTGTTCCATTAATTTTGTGCCATTACTTTCAAACTCTTTTACTGACTCTGCACGCTCAAAATATCTGTTTGTTTTGTAAACATTGGAAACTAAAGCAATCATTGTTCCTTGCGAATAATCTAATTCTACAAACTGCCCTCTGTGCACAGTGCCTTTAGTTACTACAAATGTAATTGAGGATGGACTTGGTCCTTCCGGGGTTGAAATTACAGTTCCTAAGTCAGTCATATTTTCACCTATAATTTTTTTATCAGCCTTATGCGCTCCTCAATAAAGTTCATCTTCTTGTAGAATTTGTAAGTTCTTTTATTTTCAAAAGCAACGTCAAGCGTGTAAAACTTATATTTCTTTTTTATTCTTTTTTCTGCATCTTTCAAAAGTTTTGTCCCAATTCCTTTATTTCTGAGACAGTCTCTAACATATAAATCAAAAACATTTGCAGTGATGTTATTCTCGTAAATTGGAGGCCATTCTTTTTCATACTCGAGCAAATAACCAACTAATTCTTTTTTATGTTCTGCAACCAGGATAAAACCTTTGTTGCCTTTTATAATTTTTCTGCAAAATCCCCTGAATATTTTTGAAGCATTTTTCTTTAATTTTATGAACTGGGGCGGAAATGGTTCATGAAAATCCCACATCTCTTTTGCAAGTATAGCAACTTCATCTAAATCATTCAAAGTTGCTTTTCTGATTTTTACGTCAGTCACATTTAACACCTGTTGCCTGTTCCCTGAATTTTTTTATGAATTTGGGTGTTCCGATTAATGCAATCCCCTGATATCCGCATTCGCATTTGTATTGGTCTCCAGTTGTTCCGCCAATAAGCCATTCTAATTTTGTTGAACCGCATACGGGACAAAATCGAAGTTCTTTTGTGTTTTCTGCTTTTTGTTTTTCTATTTTTTGCATTTCCCTTTTCGAATTTCCTGTGTTTTGCTTTTTCATTTTATCACTTGAAAGGTCTGTTGTCTCTTCTTAATTTAATTTTGAATCCTTTTGAGAGTTTGTCAAGGATTTTATCATATACAATACTTATTTCGTCAGGTTTTAATCTTGCATGCATATCTGCTTCGATTAGAACTGCGGGGTAAGCATATTCGCGGTGCATTGAACTTTGGGCATATGCAACTTCTGCAATTTTTGAAGCTTGCTTTGGAATGTTTCCATTTGAGAGAAATTCAACACGTAAAGGCCTGTCAAATTCTGCGGGTTTTAAATAAAATGCATGGACTTTTTCCGCCCATTTCTTTTCATAATCCATTAGAATTGGGTGATCCTTAATGCTTTTTGTGTAAGTGAATGCAGAACATCGTTCGCCTTTTCTTAAAAGATAATCCAACAAAACAGAATCAAAACAATTATCTAATTCAGGGAGCTGAGAGATTTCTTCTGGGAGAATTTCTTCCTGAAGCATTGTTCTGAATCTGCTCCCCCGTGAATCTTCAACGCATGCAATTAATTCACATTGGTTTTTTTCTGCAGTGTCATAAAAATCCTGAAAGGTTTCTAAAAGTTCATGATATTGGGATTTTATTTTTGAATCTTTTCTTGGTTTGTCCTGATGCTGGGGGATTATTGAACCGTCAATAAACAAATAATCTGGGTTTTTTTCCAATATTGTTCTTTTTGAGAGTGTGACTTCTTCAATTAATCTTTTCAGTGATTTTGAAGTTTCGAATTCATGATTTTCTAAAGAGTTGTTGCTTAGGTGCGGTTCTGGAAATGAAAAAAAGTTAGGTAAGTACTCTGCTTTTGAGAGTTTGTTTTCATTATAAGTGAAAATTGCTGAAATTGCACGTATAAGAATCAAATCAAGTGCAAATAGATTTTTCCCTACAAAACCTGAGTC
>JAZDFD010000012.1:0-87821 GCA_043808155.1 Candidatus Iainarchaeum sp. | reverse complement strand
TCTATTTACGTTCATATTTATTCAACCCCCCCGAGTTAGTTATTTTGAATAAATTATTTGTTAAGAAATAAGTAGATTCTTTTTATATAGGTTGAGTTTTAGTCAAATTATGTTTAAGCTAAATGTAGAAAAAAATGATTTTTGAGAATTAGTGAAATTGCTGTAAAATAACCATTTGGAGTGATTGCATTACTTTTATAAGGATTACAAGCACTAAAAATGGTATAGGGGCAGAGGGATTTTTGTGAAATATAATGGCTATCACTTCAGAAAAGGACTGAAAGAACGAATTGAAGAAGATACATTTGTAATACTTTCCCCTCTTCAGCAGAAAATTGTTTTTGAACTTTCTGAAAAACCATTAACTCTTTCTGAAATTAGCAACAAAACAGGTTCAAGTGTTTATTCAATTGGAAAACAGCTTTCAGTTTTACAATGCAGAACACAATGTGGAAGTTTGCAAAGAAAAGGAATTAACAGACCATTGATAAAAAAGCAAAAAGAAGAAGGAATAAAAACTACTTATGTGCTTATTTAATTCACAATAAGATAAGTGACATATATTAGAGATAAGATATAAGTGAAATAATATGAAGCGCGTAACAATAGCTATTGGAAGAAAAGTTAGAGGATTTGACAGACACGTTAGTGAAATGGATCCTTTAGATGTACAAGAACAGAGAAAAGAATTTGTAAATGAATTAGTGCATGGACTTAATCAGGGAAGTGCACACCTAATTTTGCAGAAATCCGGATTTTCAGATGAAAGAAAAGTTGTCCAGTTTTTAGATACACTTCCGAAAAAAAGCAGGGCAATTGTTGTTAAAGAAGTAGGGGATGCAAGAAAAAATATTGCACCGTCACCAGAAGTTCCAGCGTTTCTTGAAATTTTAAATGATGCATACAGACTTCATTCTGGATTGAATAAAACACTTGAACTTAGGAAAGACCATTTTCTTTACGGGGATATGAAAAAATTTTTTGTACCGGAAAGTGAATTAACGAAGCATATTAAAGTAGAAAAAACAAGCATCGAAAAAAACACTAAGGGATTTGCAGTAGTTAAAGGCGGAGAAGTTAAGATTCCTCCTGAAATAAAAAGAGAGCTTGAAGCAAGAGCAGACCATTTATTGAAAGTTTACTGGAATGCGGTTGAAAAAATTGATTTTGAGCGTGCGTATGATATTCACAGAGAAATGTTAGCATTCAGAAAAGAAGTTGACAGATTTGGGGAAGATGTTGCGGGATTTACAGATGCGGGTTTGGGAAAAATAATTCCTGCTAAGAGAAAGATGAAGAAATAATTATTTTGCGAATTTCACTTTTTCAAAAAATAGCTATTCAACGAATTTCACTTTCACTTTTTTTGCTTTTGCGAATTTCTTTTCAAATTCTTTCATGAATTTTTCTAAATGTTCACATGTTTTTTGTTTGTGCTCTCCGCAGAGGAGTTTTCCTGCTTTGCAGTCGTTGTAAATTCTTTGGAGTTCTTTGTCGTCTTCAATTAAGTGCTGTTTTTCTAATTCAAACACCATGCAGATTTCTGGTTTGCCGCCTTCTTTCTTTTGGATTTCTAATGTTTCTCTTCCGCCAGTGAATGCACTCATGATTTTCTTTTTTGCAGTTTTCAAATCTTCAGGAATTGAAATCATTGCATTAGGATTTGATTTGCTCATTTTTGAGGCGCCGTCGAGTGAGGGGACAAATTTGTGATACATTGCAGCAGGAGGAATGAAGTTTCTTTTCTTTACTCTCTTCACTATGTCACGCGTGAGTCTTATGTGCGGTGCCTGATCTGCGCCAACTGGAATTACTCCGAGCATTTCTTTTTTTTCCTGCGGGTATAGAATGTCTGCTGCTTGTAAAAGTGAAACTAATATTCGTGAAGGATGCGGTGTTCCGTAAATTGCGCGGTATTCATTCAGAGTTGCGCGCGGTGCAAATTCATAAGCTGAATTTCTTACCCAGTTATTTTCAGACTGGAAATAGAAAGTTGTTTTCTTTGGGTCTAAGCCAAGTGCGATGTACGCAGGGATATAAAAATTCAGTGCGCGTTTTCTTCCTTCTTCCAGAGAAATTTCACGAGTTGCATTTGCTTCTAAATCTGCAACTAAAACATAGGTTTTTGCACCTTGGTCTTGGAAGTATTTCACGTTTTCAATTACGCTTTTTGTTCCGAAGTGAATTCTGTCTGCGGTTGGCATAATTCCCGTGAGAACATAAAACTGTGTTTTTGATTTTATTGCAACTGAGACTTTGTCAAGGTCTGTGCCACCAAATGAGATTTGGCGTCTCATTAATCTGTTTGGCTTTGGGAATTTTTTAAGTAAATTCTCATCAAGAGACTGGAGTCCAAACTCCTTAATCAGTTTGGAGTAATCATCAATTAGTTCCGCTTCCCAAGGGTCAATCATAGCCATAAAACCACTAACATGCAAGATTTAATATACTTATTATATACTGATATTTACTATATAAATCTGTATATATAAAAGGTGCACAAAATGGCTAAGAAAAAATCCATAAAATCATTGCTTACGGGAAATAAAGTGATTGTAAGAGTGAAGAGTCTGAAGGATTCACTAATCCAGAAAGGATTCGGTGAAAAGAATGAGAAAGAATTAATTCTGGATTTGAAAGAAGCTCTTCTTTTGATTGATAAGGACAAACTTGAGATTGAAGATGCCAAAGGAAATGCGTTTGATTTTGATGAGTTACTGAAATACGCATCCGCAAAAGAAAAGAATTTTTACACTAAGTATTTGGTTTATTCTGATTTAAGGACACGCGGTTTTGTTGTTAAAACTGGTTTTAAGTTTGGTTTTGATTTCAGGGTTTACCCGCGCGGAAAGAAAGTGGGTGAAGCACACACTCAATGGGTTGTTGCTGCAGTTACACAGGATGATAAATTTACAATGCCTGAAGTCAGCAGAATGGTAAGATTAAGCGGAAACATTCGTGCAAAGATTCTTTTGGCAATAGTTGATTCTGAAGATGACATAAATTATTATGAAATTGACAGGGTTACGCCTTAGAACTGATTTTGTAAATGAATTAACAGTGCTACTGAAGTCTGATTTTACATAAAAAAGGTTAAACTCAATGTAATCAACGAAACATAACTTTTTATTATGTTTTGTTATAAAAGATAATGGTGATTTAATGGTTAGAGCATTAATTGATTTTAATGAGCGTCAAAATAGAGTCTTGACTATTGTCAAAGGAAAATATGGATTAGACAATAAATCCGAAGCAGCTAATTTGATTATTACAAAATTTGAAGAAGCTTTTTTAGAGCCTGAATTAAGACCAGAGTATAAAGAAAAAATAAAAAAGATAGATAATGGTAAATTTGAGAAATTTTCAAGCGTAAAGGAATTAAGGAAGGCGCTTGAAGATGCATGAATTTGAAATAAGTGTTAAGCTTAAAAGAATTCTAAAGAAGCTGATTAAGAAGGACAAAGTCAGATACGAGGCAACTCTTAAGAAAATTGATGAAATCAGTTCCGGTAAAGATATTGAACATTACAAAAATCTCTCTTACGATATGAAAGAATTCAAGAGAGTGCATATACTTTCTCATTTTGTTTTAATTTTCAAATTTGATAAAAAAACAGGTAAAATAAAATTTGAAGATTTGCAACATCACGATGACATTTATAAAAGATAGTCTGTAACACAGCTGACTCTATTTGACTATATTAAGACACAGCAACTGCTTTTGCAGTTTTGGTTATTTTGTCTTCGGCAGATTCTAATTGCAGTTTCAATAATTTATCGTATAACTTAATCAGTATCTTTACGCCGTCATTTTCCATATTTAACTTGTAAAGTTTTGCCCTGCCAATTTCACGGGTTTTAACCACTATTTTTTGTTTCTCAAATTTTGGGAAAATCCTGTGCAAAGTAGTCCAGGAAACACCTGCATTGTCAGCCAAATCAGTCAGGGAGTAGTCAAATTCTCGTCCTGTAATCAGAAACTCCAATAATCGTGTGTTTGGATTATCGCCCAAAAAATCTAAAAATAAATTAGTCATAATTATCAGTAAAATATAATACATACAAATATTTAAACCTTTCTTTTTGGTATATTAATATACCATAATGGAAGTAAGATTATTTGAAAGCGTTTTTAGGTTTAGTGGAAATCTACTCCCGAAAGCGTATATAAACACTTGAAACAGAAATAAAAGATATGCAAAAAGAGGCTATTTTTATTAAACTTTTTATTTTGAGAAAGCTTATTAATCTTGGAAAGATTGGCGGGTCGCACACATCAGTATTTAATTTGAGCAAAGGGTTACCTGCCCATATACGCTCTAACAAAAAAGGGCAAAAAGCAATTAAGCAGGCAGTTAAAGAATTAACAAATGATTACTTCTTGCTTTCAAAACCATCAACTAATGAAGTACATGTTTCAATCAACCCGAGAAAAATAAATGAAATTAAAGAATTTTTAGATATTTAATTAGAAAGATTAATATAAAACTTTTCTAAAGTATCCGCACCCGCCGGGCGTTCGGCGAGCTCAAGGATTGAACCTTGCGGGCGTTCGACGATGGGATACTCCCTGAACTTATTCATCAACTAATTCTATTTCTATTATGATGTCACGTGCTGGTGCGTAATCTGGAAAGCTGTCATCATCCATGTTCACGTCAGGATTCGGAAACAAGTAACTAGGCATGCAAAAATTGACAACGTATTTCCCATCCATCGTGTTAGGGTAAACGCCTACGAATCCGTGTTCTTTATCAGCACAGCCTTTTACTGGCCCATTTTCTTCTTTAAAGCAAGGGTTCTTAATTAAAACTTGATACGCGTAAGCATAACACTCGGGAGAATCTGGAAAAAGCTCTGTGTCGGAACAAACTTTCTGTCGGACAGGCAGCCACTCGGGTGAAATGGGAGGGATAAAGGGGTCAAATCCTAGTGTAAGTATCTGCGAGCCTGTTTTAATTGAAAGCAAAGTCGGCGCTCCAAGCTTTTTGCCTTGCGGGAGAGAAAACACTAAACGGTCACAAAACTGTAAACCGTGTACCGTTTCATGGAATAGAACATCATGTTCGGGGTCTGAATCATTGTATTTAAAGATTTGCTGAACTTCTAGCTCTTCAGCCTGGTAGGGGGCTTTAGGTGGGGTATAGGCAGAACTTATTATGTGATGAGTGTAAAATCCGGGTGTTGCTATTGAGTCGTGATCAAAGCTTCCTTGTGCTATTAAAAACGAGCTTGGCAGATGCAGCTTCAATTCAATGTTTCCGTTATCTGTTATTTTCTGTGCAAGCTCTCTTTTGTCCAATGAGGATAACGCCAAGTCGTCACTCCAAACCAGAGTAGGATCTCCTAAAAGCAGGAAATTGGAAGTCAAGACAGTCGTATAAGGACTCGCAAAGGAGTCACCTGAGTTACCAAGAACGTTTTCAAAATTGTTTTTCAAAGCTGTGCCTAAGGAAAGGCCTGAGTACAAGTCGCTTACCAAAAGCGTCGGTAAAAGCCAGCCTGAACGGGCAACTCCTATTGCGCCGAAGTGGGCTAAAGCTCCGCGACGGATTAACTGGGTACAAAAGAGGTTATCTACTGTGCCTATAATAAAACTCGTGGAATAATCACAGGTTGAACAAGCGTCACTCAGGAAAATTGATGATTTAAACCATGCGTCTTCTTGTTGCAAGTCGTTCGAATAATAGGCTTCAGACCAGCCAGCTGCATTGCCATGATCATGAAAACTAGCAAAAGACACTTCCTCCAAAAAAGAAACTGGGGGCAGTTCCTCGTATGGATAGCCATCCTTGTCGTCATCAAGATAAACCGACGTGGTTTTCAAGCCCATTGCGCTCAGGATTTTGCTAACAGACGCTGCCTCGCCCTTCATTCCAAGGCTGGGATCGTAGCCGTGTATTATCAACGCTTGGTTAGAAATACCTAGCTCATTATAAAATAGATCTCTTGAAACATAAGAAAATACGTCAGTGTCAGTAATTCCGTATACGCGACCAGTTGCTAAATCTGGTAGGTAGTTTTTGTTGATGTCGGCATATATGGCTATGTCCGCGGTTATCCATGGTGGAGCATTGGTAGTGATTGCGTCAGGCGTAGCAAAAATCGTTAGATACTTGAACTTGTCTACGCCGCCGAGATAATTAATGCGCCAGTCAAGCTCGGCATCCACGTCTGCGTAATCACTTGAATAAACCGGAATAAGCACCTCGTGCTTGGCGGCTGCTAAGAAAGGAGCGGCTAAAGAAGCAGAAGTATAGCCTGAAACAAATCCGCTAGATTTCTCCGGTTTCACAATGACTCCAACTTCTTGCAAATCCGTTGGGTTAACCATCAACAATTTATCCGAACCCGAGACTTGAGCGGAAATCTTCTGCAAATCAATAAGAGGAATCGCGTAATACTTAGAAGCAGCAATGGAAAGTTTGGTTTTCGTTTCACTGTCAAGATCACCTACAGCTAAAACAACGCGGTTCTTTACCACGTACTTGAAAACGTCAACATTATCCTTGTTCACGAAGAACAATGGCGCATTCAAGTACGACGCAGCAACTGAAGCAACTAAACCTGAAGAGTAATCATCGTAATCTACCACAAAAACCGAATCAATATTGCCCCAGTAAGATAAATACTTCCACGGCGCGTCTAATTTCTCGACTGGAATGCCTTGAGCTGAAGCCAAGTCAAGTAATTCCTGTGGCTGCTCTAAAATTGCAGTAACCTTAATGTTTGGCTTAACCTGCTTGTATTGACCTAAGAAATGCAATGCGGAATCGGCGTCAAAGGATTCTTGAAAAACAGGATAAGTAAGTGGGATTTTGAGTACGGCAGATCCAGCCGCGGGTATATGAAGTTCTTGTGGAACTTCGAGTGCTTGTAAAAAATCACTGTGTGGAAATTCATCCAACTCTATTTCTGAAAGAGTGTGCTCTTCACCATCGCAGCTTTTAAAAACTAAAACCGCGTTTACCGTTTCTCCATACTTTATAATATTTTTTTCAAAATAGTAATCTATTAAGCCTATTTTCAATCCGCAAACTGGGGTTCCATCACAATATTTTGAATCTTCTTCTATTAGGAATGAAGTATAAAAATATGAAAACCAATCATCTTGATCTTTCTTTGCTTGCAATGTGATTACGGGTTTCTTTGAAAAACGCCCATCTCCACTCTCCCAGGTAATTTTTGTCTCTAAACTCAAAGTTGGTGCTTCTTTTTGGTCTTTGTAAGCGAGCGTCGGATATTTGTGGATTTCACCAGTGCTTAAGTCAGTCCATGTCGTTAACGGCACAAGGGAAAGAACGTTTCTCCAGTCGGAGTCGGAAATCATGAAAACCTGGCCGTCTTGGTACATGCTCATGTTTTTTTCGTTAAGGGCAAGTGCAGATGTTGAGAGAATAAGGAAAAACAGGAGCAAAATTCCATGCCTAAAATTCAGAATCATTTTAATGCACCTTTATTTTTTCTGATTTTCAAAAACATAATTCCGATTATAATTGCAATTGCAGCTGCAATTATTCCAAAATTTAAAACACTTGTGCATGCATCATCAAAAATGCACATTGCACTTCCAAGAACAGCACCAATAGAAGTAGTTTTCCGGGTTGTTGGAATAACTGGCGCGGGTTTAGGTTCAGGGGTAAGGTCTTTTGTAAAAGGGTCTTCAGAAATTACAGGTTGCGCCAGCGGGCAGTCCATTACGCAGTTCCCGGAGTTTTCGCCTGAATTTGGTTCGCAAGTCATATTGTAATTGCAAATTGTGTTGACACTTGTGGGAATCGCATGCTCTTTTACAACAGTAAATCTAGTAACTGCTTCATCTAGCATGAAACTATTTGCACTTGCAATTACTCTTACTTCATAATATCCGGTTTCTGACAAAAGAAGCGTAAATGTTTTTCCTGTGAATGTACCAACTATGCTTCCGTTATTTGAAACAGTTGTTGTGTAGGTTATTGCAGCTTCTGCGTATGTGTTTGTTGTTGCTTCACTTCTTACTTCAGCTGTTTCCCCAACAAGGAAAACCCTTTTATTTCCTGTTTCATCAGGTGCATAAGTGTCTGTTTCTGCATGCAGATAATCTGCAACTTTTATCTCAAATGTTTCCGAAAAAGTTTCTTCTTCAGGTTCCAGAATGTAAATATACGCAACGCACATTCCATTTTCAAATTCCTTGTAATTAACTTTTACAAAAGTATGCGCTCCTGAATAGGGTTCACTCGGAGTTATTGTTGCTGTTTCCTCGTTTAAAAAATCTCCGGGGCCGCTGTTACATTTTATATGCGGGATGAAACTTACAGTAGTTTCTTTGTTTGAAGAAAGTTCATAGCTAAATGAAATCATTTCTCCCTCGTTCACAATTTCAGAAACAGCTAGTTCTACTGTTATTTCACTGGCAGTTGGGATTTCCAAAATTTCAATTTCCGTACTGGCAGCGTTAACAGAAACTAGAATAAGCAACAGAGTGAACGTCAGCAAATAGCGAAAATTGAAAGTCATTATTAATTAGAATCCATTAAAGTATATAAAACATTCATTAAAAATAAGAGATTAGGGGCATTTAGCCCCATTGTTAAAAATTTAAAAGTCGTATGATTTAACGGTTTTTCTGCCGTTTTCTTTGCATCTTTTGATTGAACTTGAGAGCATTGATTCAACCTCTGCGCTCAAAGACTCATATGCATCCTTTGACATCATCATGTTCTGTGATCTGATGTAGTCTGCTATTTTTGATTTTACAATATATGTTTCTGCCATAATAAAGACCTCCATAGGCTGTTTCTAATGAAATTGTGGAATATATATTTATAAATGAATAGGCTTAAACGTGCTTAGAAAGGTGGTTTTAAGGCAGATTTTGGGGGTTATGGAGGTTTTTGTTTAATCTGAAAGGGGTGTACGCCTTCTTCTTTGAGAAGGGGAACCTATAAATTCATAATGTCCGCCTTCAATTTTTATTGCTTTTCCGTTTACTAATGCATCTGCGATTTTTTTTCTAGCACTTAAAAGTAGTCTGTGAAATGTCGGCTGGGAAATCCCCATTTTTTCTGCAGATTCAGCCTGATCTTTTTCCTGAAAATCTTTCAGACGTATTGCTTCTAATTCTTCCATTTTCAGAATCACAGTTTCTAATTCAAATGCAGGTGTCCCCGCAGGTTTAAACAGAACTACGTCTGGCTCAAATCCGATGTTTCTTCTTCTGCGGGGTCTGGGCATTTAAATCACTCTAGTTTAATCACTATATATGTCACTTATGTATTAATTAATATTAATTAAAAAAACTAAGGATTGTTTGCTCTTCGTCTCATGCCCATTCCTGGACCACTTTTAGCTTCAGAATTTTTTCCTGTGCATTTCCCTAAACCTCTGCCGGTTTTGGGACCTTTTCCTTCGGGACCTGTTCCGTCTCTATTTGGCATAATATTACCTCCTTATGGATTATTATTCATAATCCATAGTGAATATATATTCATAAGAGTATTTAAAGCTTTACATAGTGTTAAGTTTTGAAAAAATAAAAATAGAAAGGGCACTCGCCCTTTGCATTTAGAATTGTAAATATTTGCTTGCGAACTGGCCAATAACTGGTAGCTCTTTTGTCTGATTGTTAAGAGCTGCTATCAGTCCGATAATCCACAATATGATGAATGCTAAACTTGCCAAAGGCATCATTACCCATCCGAGAATAGGGATTAAACCTAACGCAGTCATAACAACTATTTCAATTATTAAAAGATTTAGTGCCTGCTTAACATGTCCTTTTGCAAACTCGCTTTTCTTTACTTTCTCATCAGCAAAATACCAGATAATGCCTATCAAAAAGTATGCGAGGATTGCAACTGTTTTACTATTGTCTTCACTATTGCTCATCCAAATTACCTCCAAAGGTTGTATTGATAATTGAAAACCTATTTTTAAATATAATCGCTATGAAAAATAGCGCATTTTTAATTGCGTAGTAGAACTAAGCACAAAGTTAGATATATTTTTTTTGTATAATAAAAAACAAATAAAAAATAGAAAAGTATGAACAGCTTACGCTGTTCGCCTTTTTTTAAGCAAAATTATTCCCGCTATTACGGCAACCACAAAAATCGTACCCACAACTAAGGTTTCAATCCCCGCAGTGTTTATTATGCCTAATGGCGCGGAAGCCCAGCCCAATGGCTTTGCGCTCGGGCCTGTTGCGGCTTTTATGTCAGGTGCAATGCATTGCGCACTGACCCATCCAGTTGTTGCATCCGTACTCTCTTTGCAAACTGTCCCTCTTTCACATACATGACAGCTGTCTTCAATAATTTCGCATTTTACTGAATCAAAATTGCATATCTGCCCATTGTCCTTGCAGACAGAATACTTTTTGCAGACAGGATCTGTGAATGCACATTTACAGGCAGCATTGCAGGGAACATTAAAGTCACACAGTGATGTTGGCGGATCACAGTCCTCACCCTTATCAAGTTTGCAATCGCCGCATATATCGTATGTCTGCCTTGATTTCACACAAGTCGGATCATCAGTGTCAAAAGCAAATACTTGCCCATTGTACGCGCTTGTGCAGGAAGCAACGCATGCCTCATAGCTTGCTTGACTCATAGTATAATAATAAAAATTCTGAGAACCACCTTTGTCAATGCAATCTGAGTTTTCAACTTCGCATACACAACAGCCTGTACTTGTCTGCGACCCAGTTCCATTTGCGCACTTCGGATCCCAGATACTGACTCCAGTGCAATCATCCTGTGTTGTGAACCCTAAAAAGCGTGGCGTTCCGTCATCAAAAAATCCGTAACAGCAGCCCATTTTTTCGCTTTCATCACATGTGTCACAGGGCACAACTTCAGAGTCGGGAACATTGTCATTGTCTGCATCCAAAGGTTCACAATCATCCCCTACTTCAGTTTTTTCCCATTGTGCTATTGAAACCTTTGCTTCCGCACTCAATCCGCTTGACCAGCAATTTTCACCAACTATAAGATTTAAAGGCGGACCCGCGCAAATATACGCAAATTTAATGCAATCCTCTTCCGCACGTGAATCTTCAACAGCAAAAACAGCTAAGCCAAAAAAAATCAAAAAAATTGTCAGTAAAAAAATTTTCTTCATTTTATTAACCACCATCCGCACAACGCAAACAAATGCATTTGAATGTATATTACATTGGCTTTGCTCTTATTTAATATTTGCCTTTGCCTTTTTATTACGGCTTGCAAAATGCCATTTCTTTACTGAATATCGGAAAGCAGAATTTCTTTATGAAAGTGTAAATTTGAAAAATTTGAGTGAGAAATTGGTGGGGCAAAAAAAATGCCCCGTCAGTAAAATAAATAATCTTTAATTTTATCTAGATGTACTAGTTCGACTAGGTCTAGTTCTACTAGTGCTGCTTCTACTTGCAGTGCTTCTACTAGCAGTGCTTCTACTAGCAGTAGTTTTCTTTCTTTTTGTTGCCATTAGAGTATCCCCCCTTGGTTATAGGTCAGAATCAGTTTTGTCAGAATCGGAAGCCGCCACAACAAAACTGTCACGCCTTGCATTTAATACAACAAAACTAGTATTTAAATTTATTTTTTTTTGAACAAAAAGGAGTAATAAAAAACCTTCTTATCCAAATTATTAATGTCAATGATTAGATGACAATTACCTCTATGTTGTCAGGGTAATATAACTTTTTCAAAACAGGTTTTTACTCTTTTATTACATTTATGAATCTGGAAAAAATAATAATTTTAGCATACTTTAAAGAATTCATTCGAATGGTAATTATACATGGCTCTTTCTGTCAAAAACATTTCAATTTCCTTTGGACCCAAAGACATACTGATTAACGAAAGCGTAGGAATCGAAGATGGCTCCAAAGTAGGGCTTCTTGGTAGAAATGGGGCTGGGAAAACAACGTTTCTCAAAGCAATTTTAGGCCAAGTGGACTACAACGGCAAGATTGAATTCAATGGCAAAGCCGCTTATTTTTCCCAACACATTGACTTAGACTTGCATAAAACAGGGTGGCAAACAATTGGAAAAAGCGCCACAATTCATCACCAAAACAAGTCTGAGAAAAAATTGCACGAGATTGAGCAGCTTCTTTCACGCCCGGACATTTATCAAGACAACAATAGAGTAAACAAGCTAATGGAGCACTACGTGAAATTGCAGGCCGAAATTGCAAAACATCAAACTCCGCCCGGTATTAACAAAATCAAATCTGTTTTACAAACGCTCGGAGTTAAAGGATCATGGCTTGATCAAAGCATTGGCTCGCTTTCCACAGGACAGCGGGCGATTATTGCATTGGTCCAAATTTTATCATCTGACGCTGATTTTTTGCTGCTCGATGAACCAACCAATCACCTTGATTTCAAACGCTTGAATATTTTAGAAAACTACTTGCGTGATTTTAAAGGAACAGTGCTCATGGTCACGCATGACAGGTATTTTTTGGATCGCGTGTGCAACACTATTCTGAAAATAGAGAACGGAAAATGGATTAAGTACAACGGCAATTATTCTGCGTACGTGAAAACGCGCGAATCAACATTTAAAGCTCAACAAACAGCCTACGTGCAAGAAAAAAAATACCTTGCTATTCAAAAAGACAAAATAGCTCGCATTGGCAAAAGCCCTCTGAAAGTCAAACAAGGGCAATACCGTGAAAAACTTTTGGAAAAGCGCAAAATTATTGAAAAACCAGACATGGATCAGTCAAATTTCAAAACCT
The DNA here is from genome assembly GCA_043808155.1 of Candidatus Iainarchaeum sp. GTDB lineage: Archaea > Iainarchaeota > Iainarchaeia > Iainarchaeales > JAZDFD01 > JAZDFD01. The sequence continues at coordinate 75,103 of JAZDFD010000012.1, read as the reverse complement.
CTTTTGAAGCATCACCAATCAGCTCTGTTGTGGTTTTAGAACTGGCTGACTTGAGTGTTGGATATGAAAAACCGCTCATTTCCAACATCAATTTTAATGTGGGCATTGGCCAACGGACTATTCTAATCGGAGAAAATGGAATGGGCAAAAGCACTCTTTTCAAAACAATTGAGGGAAGGGTTCCTGCAATTTCTGGCAAAGTGATTTTGGATCCGCAGACAAAACTTGGCTATGTAGACCAGGAACTCAAAGACCTGTCAACCAATGTTACTTTGTATGATGAAATATATCCCTTCTTTAAAGACCTCGCTAAAACGCGCCAGCAATTGTCCATGCTGGGATTTGTTGTGGATGAAGACGTGTTCAAGCCAATTTCCGAACTGTCCATGGGTGAAAAATCTAGGCTTAACTTGCTTAAAATACTCATCAAAAAACCAAACTTGCTTTTGCTTGACGAGCCAACTAACCACTTGGATATCGACGCTTGCGAAATCATTGAAAACGCATTCTTGAACTATAATGGTGCAATTCTGGCAATATCACACGACAGATATTTCATTGAAAAAATTGCACAGCGAATTCTAAAATTAAGTGACGGGGTAATCGAGGAAATTCCCAAAAAAATGATTTGATGAACTGACAATTACATAGAAGTACTCTATATAATATATCGCATTTTTAAAGGAATATTTTGCTCTACAAATCTAAGGCATATAAACGAAATAAAAACAAATATCCTGACATCGCCTGCGGATTCATTAAAGCCACTTTTTTATTTCTTCAGAAGACGGAATTGTACCGCTGCAAACAATTTTTCCATCAACAGACAGTGCTGGTGTAGTCATAACTCCTGCTTCAATTATTTTATTCATATCTGTTACTTTTTCAATTTCTGCTTTTTTTCCTGTTTCTTCCAATGCCTTTCTTGTGTTTTCTTCTAGCTGTTTGCATTTCGAGCATCCAGTTCCTAAAACCTTTATGTTCATTTTAATTCCTCCTCATTTGTCATTTAAGAGTGAAATACTAAATCAAATCCAAATATTATATGTGTAATATAGTCCGATTAAGATAAATATTATTGAAACTGCTATGCGCATATACTTTTCAAATAATTGAAGCTTGTTTAGCATTGTTCCTATTTTTGAAACACTGTAAACCAGGATAAATGAGAAAATTATTACTGGCAAACCAGTGGCTATTGCAAAAACTGCGGGGACTGCAATCGCGTCTCCTGTTTGTAAGGCTAGTGGGATTAACATTCCGAAGAATAAAACTGCGCTGAATGGGCAGAAAGCAAGTGCAAAAACAACACCAAGTAAAAAACAACCTAAATATCCTTTTTCGGAAAGTGTTTGTTTTAATTTTTCCATTCTCGAACTTCCTTTAAAAAAATTAAATTTGTGCGCGCTAAGCATCAAAACACCAATTAGAATCAAAAATGGACCTATGAATTGTTCCCCGTATTTTTGAAGAAAAAATGAAATTGCCTGAGTATTTATTCCAACATACACAATTAATGATGCTAAAACAACATAGGTTAACATTCGCCCCAATGTATATAACAAACCTACAATTATTGTTGTTCGTTTTTCTATTTTTTTTGACATGTATGCGATTGCAGTTATATTGGTTGCAAGAGGACAGGGACTTATTGCAGTCATTAAGCCAATAAAAAAAGCTGCAACTAATGGCAAATTACTTTCTCCCAAAGTGCCCATAAATGCCATTACATCCATCTTAATTCTCTTCCAGTTTGTTTTTTATTATCCCTTGTAGATAAGTCATGTAATCAGATTTGTTGTTGATTTTAGACCAAACAGATGTATTCTGTTCCTTTGAAAAACTGCCATCATTTTTGTAGACGCCAATCCATAAAGAAGAGCCTGTCACACCATACTTTTTTACAATATCAAAATTTTCCGGTTGTTCTGCATTTATGTGCGCAAAGCTTATCTTTCCTGACTTCAACTCTTCTGCAAAGTAGGTGTTGACTGTTTCCTCAGCATAATTGCCAACAGTAATGCATGAATAACACTGATTGGTTCCGTGGAAATGAATAATCTCAATTTTTTCAATATTATCAGATAAAGTTAATTTGTCTGAAGACTCAGGCGTATTATCTAGTTCGCTGTATTGTTCCAATTCAATATTACTTTGGTCTTGTTCTGCATTTGTAGTATCATTGCTTTGGATGCAACCAGAAAGAAGTGCAAGGATTACTAAAAAAACCAATATACTATATTTTCTAAAACATTCTTTGTTACTCATTTTAACCCCCCCCTTAAATCATTCCAAATATTAATCCTGCAACTGAAGAATAAATCACAACTATTGTAACATATGCAATTGTTTTTTTATTTCCTAAAATTTGTCTTATTACGAGCATTGCAGGCAGACTTAATGACGGACCTGCTAACAGAAGTGAAAGTGCGGGACCCGGACTCATTCCTTTTGTGATTAATGCCTGCATTATCGGCACTTCTGTTAAAGTTGAAAAATACATGAATGCTCCGAATATTGAAGCTAATAAATTTGCCTGTATTGTGTTTGAACCAACCCACTGCACAATGAGCTGTTCAGGTAGCAGTGGTTCAATAAATCCAACCAGGAACACTCCAATGAACAAATATGGAATCAACAACTTACTTATACTCCACGTTTCTGAAAGCCATTTGTTTCTTGTTTCTGTTTTAAATTTCAGTAAAACAACTGCTAAAGCAATCAAAGTTAATAGACCCATCACAGACCATTTTATTATAAAATCAATCTGCAGACTATTCACGATAAGTACTGAAACCATTGAAGCAAAAAATAATCCCAATACGGTTTTTGAAATTTTTTGTTCTGGTTCTTTGTCAATTGTTATTTCCTGGTTTGCACTCTTTTCTCTGAAAAGAAAGGCCATTGTCAGCCCAACTAACCCTGCCAAAAAAACTGCTGCAACTGCTCTTGCCAACCCAATCTTAAAACCTAGAACGCTTGCAGTAAGGAAAATAGCAGCTATGTTTATTGCCGGACCGGAATAAAGAAATGCGGTTGCCGGACCAATCCCTGCGCCTCTTTTGTAAATTCCAGCAAACAAGGGGAGAATAGTGCAACTGCAAACAGCAAGCACTGCACCTGAAACGGAAGCAACGGGATATGAAATATATTTTTTTGTGTTTCCGCCAAGATATTTCAGCACAGCCTGTTTTTTTATAAATACTGCGATGGCACCTGCAATGAAGAATGCTGGAACAAGGCAGGTTAAAACATGTTGAGTTGCATATTCATGCAAAAGTAAAACTCCGCTTAAGATTGCAGTATTAAACCATTCACTTCCCGCAGGCATAAAATAAAATGCCAGAAAAAGTGCAACAATTATTATCAAAATATTTTTTTCCTTCATTTTAAATTCACCTTAATAAATGCGGTGCGAACAAAAGTATCAGTCCTAAAACCACTAATATTATCCCGCCAATTATTTTGCAGTATTTTGCATATTTTTCTCCAAAACTACTGTTAATTGCAAGTGCTGCAAGCCCAAATATTAATAAATCATCAAGCATAAAGAAAATGTCGTAAAGTAAAATGTACATGTAGTGTTCAATTGTTGAAAGATTACTTAATGCAAGTATCTGCGTAAATACTGCAGGGATTGCTGCAGAACAGACAAATTCTACAGAGTTTACTACAAATGCAAGTGCAACTATTCCTAAAATTAATGCTAGCGAAATCGGCTTAGCAATTATTTCTTCCATTTTGCTTATTGTTTTTTTGTGTGATGCTTCATCTCCTACTTTGCAAGTCATTGCATCTTTGGTTGTTAAAAAGTCCTTAACACTTAGTATCCCCCCACCTAATGCAACTAATCCTATAATGACGGTTATTGTTTTTATATAACCCAAAAGCAGGAAAACATTCAACCATGCAGTCATGAACAAAAAGTAAAGTATTCCCGAAGCTAGAACAAAACTTCCGACTATAAGCCAGACTTTTTTTCTGTCCCGAACATTTACTAAAAGTGCTATCAAATAAACAAGAACCCACATTGCACACGGATTAAATCCATCTATTGCGCCAAGCACTATTGCAAGCACAGGAATTGAAAAAGAAGTCAGGTCTGTTCTTCCCAAAAATGGAAGTTCAAAATCCGCAAACCCAGTTTCAATATCTTGAACTTCAGACTTTACTTCTCCAGTAGTGCATTCTTTAATGCAGTCATCGATTTCATTTAGTATTTCTTGTTTGCTGTGCACTCCAACTAGCGGATGGTTTTCAACAAAAGTTGTCGGAGTTCCGAGTTGCGAAGTATCCATTCCTGCTTCTGTAGCCATCTGATAAAAAAGCACAGATCCCTCTTGTGAAGAAGCGTCATGAAAAACAAAGGTTATGTCTTTTAGTTCCTGCTGTAATTCTAAAATAATGGGTTTCTGTTCTGCACAGTGTGAACAGGATGGCAAATAAAAATAAGTTACAACAAAGCCGTCATATTCATAAGCTGGCTTAACTGGTTCTGAAAAAATTAAAAAACTTCCCAGTACAAGCATAACAATAATTAAACTAAGATTGAATTTAGATTTTGTAAATTCTTTTAATGATGAAATAATCGCCAGCTTCATTTACTGCACCCTCTTTTTGATTATACAACACGTTTTTTTCAGAACTTTTCCTTTGCCATAACCAAGCGATTTGAAAACATCGCAAACGCGGTAATCTTTAATTTTATAAAAAATCTTTTTTCCTTCCCTTCGCGACTCAATTAAGCCTGCTTTTTCAAGTTTGGATAACTGGAGTGATACTGTTGACTGGGTTCGTTTTACCTTAGGAAATATTTCACAGACACATCTTTCACCATCCAAAAGCAGTTCTAAAATATTCAGCCTTGTTTCGTCTGCAAGTGCTTTAAATATCTTAAGGGATTTTTTATTTGGCATAAAACATATTGATGTTCATCAATATTTAAATACTTTTGGTCGTTAAACAAAATAAAGAAAAAACTCAGCATTAAAAACTTTCTTTCAGCAATATTAATGCCAGTGATGAACTGACGATGACACCGAGGTTTCAACCAATGACGAGTGATGGGCTGTCTGAGGCAACTAATTAATGCGAACGAAGTGAGCATGTGCTACCGAAGGTGCACTCGCACTCGCCGGGCGTTCGGCGATGGGCTGTCTGAGGCACCAACCGATTTCGTACGGTTGCTCCGAGATACGTGCAGGATTTTCGCTATGCTCAATCCTGCGATAATATGTTTGTTAATAAATCCGCACTCGCCGGACGTGACGGCTGCTGTCTGAGGCAAATTATTTAAACTCATCTATTTACAGTTGATACTATGGTTTTGTTTTATATTCTTGCGAGTGTTTTCATAATTAGTCTGATTTCATTGGTCGGGCTTTTTACAATTTCAATTAAGAAAGATATTCTGAACAGATTTCTGCTTATTTTGATTGCGTTTGCTGCGGGAACTTTATTGGGAACTGCATTTTTGCATATGCTCCCTGAAGCAGTTCATGAAGTAGATAATGCATTTATGTTGGTTCTTGCAGGGATTGTTTTTTTCATGCTTGCAGAGAAATTCATACATTGGCACCATTGTTTAACACACGAGTGTCATATTCACAGTTATGCGTATATTAATTTGATTGCAGATGGTTTGCATAATTTCATTGATGGTGTTATAATTGCAGCTTCATTTATGGTTTCAATTCCTCTGGGGATTACATCCGCATTTGCAATTGCACTGCACGAAATTCCTCAGGAAATTGGTGATTTTGCAGTTTTATTGCATGCAGGTTTGAGCAGAGGAAAAGCATTGCTGTACAATTTTATTTCAGCACTGACTGCTGTGCTTGGTGCATTGCTTACATTTTTCTTCGCACCATTAATTGAAGGTTCAATTCCAATGCTGATTGCATTCGCAGCAGGCGGATTCATTTATATTGCAGCTGCAGATTTAATTCCTGAACTGCACAAAGAAAGAGAAATGAAAAAAATGATTCTGCAGTCAATTGCAATGCTTTTGGGAATTGCAATAATTTATTTTGCAATTGGAACTTCAGGGCATGCGCATTAATTATTCTGTTTTGACTTATGACAATATATGTCCAAGTGATCGCTTTTTTTCATACAATATAATATCGCAATCTACTCTTAAAAATCGATTTAATTTTTGCGAAAAAGCATGAATACGGAGGGATTATGGGGGAAGATATAAAACCCTAAACCGCTATAATAGATATTGAACTATGCAGACATAACATTTTAATGGAGTTAATCAAATGCCTAAAAGAATTAATTTTTTTCAAAGAGTTAGGGAAGGTTTTGGGAATTTATTTGTATCCGCGGAGGAAAAAAGAAGACGGGCAAAAGCCAGGCACGATATGGAAAAGGCAAAATATTTCGCAACAACAGGAAAAACTGTTCATAGATCCAAAACAAACAAAGAAGCATGGACAAGTAATGAACTGCGCGGATTTCAGACAATTGCAACAGATGAACTTGTATCTGAACATGAACCTAAAAGCAGAATACAAAATATTGAAAAAACAAAAGCACTTGAAAATGAAATAGAAAGACGTGGCACAAAAATAATTACAATGGACGACACTCACAAAAAAGAAATTATGGCAAAACACAACACATATTTAAAAAACGCAAAAAGTTATGAATCACAAGGGAAACTTGCACTAGCTGAAAATTTTTACATCAGAGCTGCTAAAATGAGCGAACTCATGGGGGATAAACAACAGGCTTCAGAATTAGAAAAAATAGCAGAACAATTAAGAGAAAAAATTATTCAAAAAATTAAGGCAGAGCGACAGCGCAACTAAAAGTAAAAAATTAGCCCCTAATAAAAATTACTGTTGGTCCGAAAGTGGTTTTTCTTATTCTTGCGGATTTGTATTGGCGGTTTTCGCTGATTACACTTTAGAGGTAAAAAAATCGGGGATTTAATGAGCTATTTTAATTATTTTTAAATATTTCTACAAATATAGAAACATTTAAATACTATTTTGTGCATATATTTAAGTATGAAAAAGATTGAATTTGTGTACAGGGAAATTCTTTTCAGAGTTTTGGAGAAGAAAGCGGAGTCTTTCACACAGAAAGAGCTTTCTAATGAGCTTGGGCTCTCGCTTTCAATGGTGAATCACGCGCTGAAACCCTTGAAGAGAATGAATGCTATTAAAGTGAATCCTAGAAATTTTGTTGTAGTGAATGCGAAAAAGATTTTGCTTTACTGGTCATCAGTGAGAAATTTGGAAAAGGATTTGATTTATAAAACACGTGTAGATGAAAGTGTTTTGCAGATTGAAAAAAGAATGCCGGCAGGAGTTATTTTTACTGCATATTCTGGCTATAAATTTAAGTTTAACTCAGTTCCTGCAGATTATTCCGAAGTATATATTTATACTTCTGATGAAGAATTGAAGGAAGTTAAAAAAAGGTTCCCAGAAAATAAAAAAACAGCAAATTTGTTTGTTTTGAGTAAGGATTCAGTGATGGGAAAAGATGGTAAAATTGCAACTGATGCTAATATCTTTGCTGATTTGTGGAATCTACCGCAATGGTATGCAAAAGATTTTTTGAAAGAATTTGAAGTGAGATTAAATGCAGTACTGGAATGATTTAATTACGGAAAAGAGCTGGAAGCTTCTCCAGAAACTGAATAAAGAGATTGATTTTATTTTAATTGGTGGCTGGGCAGCTTATTTGTGGACACATGCACAAAAATCCAAGGATATAGATATTGTGATTGGTTTTGAAGAGTTGGAAAAAATTAAAACAGAGTATGATTTAAAGAAAAATGACAGACTGAGAAAGTATGAAATAATTGTTGATGAAGTGGATGTGGATATTTATGTTCCTTTCTATTCAAAACTCTCAATTCCAATTGAGGAATTAGAAAATTATGTTTCAAAAATAGAAGGTTTTAAAGTAGTGGATGCGGAGATTTTACTTCTACTAAAGCAGGGCGCGGAAAAGGCAAGAGGGCACAGTGAAAAGGGGATGAAGGACAGAGTAGATATAATGCAGTTACTGCTGAAAACCAAAATAAATTTTGGAAAATATTCTGAGTTAACTGAAAAATTTGAGTTAGGGGATTTTCGTAAAAGATTAATTTTAATTGTGAACAGTTTTAGAGAACATGAGTATTTGGATTTAAATTTAAGAGAACTGAAAAAGAAAAAGCAGGAGCTACTTCAAAAAATTAAATCAAAGTGAATAGCTATTCCCTAATAAAAATTACTGTTGGTCCGAGAGTATTTTTTCTTATTCTTGCTAATTTGTAATCTGATAACTAAGAACATGTGCATTAATTATTCTGTTTTTGTAAAAGTCCAAGCTTCAGAATATGGCGCAAAATCACCTGAGTTCACTGTCCGCACTTTCCAAGTGTATTCTCCTAAAGGCAGAGGATCCCAAAACCATGCTGGAACCGTGAATTCATCTTTTTTCACGTACAAATTATATTTTAAACCTTCAGGCCTGACTACATAAAGGTAGTAGCCATCTGCGCCAATAATTGCTTCCCAATCTACATATTGGCCTCCCAAACCAAGTTCTGCACCATTTTCAGGGAGATAAAGTTCAGGAATTGTTTTTCGTGTAATATTTCTTTCTCCAGACCATTTTCCAGGAATGCCATCAAAGATTGGCCTTACCTTCCAAGTGTATAAACCATCTTCCAATTTTGTGTTCCAGAATTTTGCACCAAAAGTAACTTCACTGTTTGTTGGAACAACTAATGATTCTTCTGTTAAATCGGGTTTTGTTGCATGTAATTCATATTGTGTCACGTTGGGAACATCAGTCCAGTCAAAGAACTGCGAACCCATTCCTAAAGTTGTGTTATTTTCGGGAAATAAAAGATGTGCATATTCATTTGTGTTTGGGAAATTATCAATTCCATTTCCAGAACCAGCAATTACATACTCATAAGGATAACCTTCATTGCTTTCAAAATCAGACCAGTAATTTCCTGTTTCACTATAATCCCAATTGTTGTTGTTTGAAAATGAGTCTTCGTAGGCATTAACACTGTTATCTATGAAATCATTGTTCCAAATAGTATTATTCTGTGAATCGCTACCAATAGATATTCCATGAGTGGAATTTTCAATAAAATCATTGCCAGTTACTGTGTTGTTGGAACCTTGATTATTTATTATAAGCCCATACTCATTATTTTCAACAACATTATCGAGCAAAATATTGCTAGAGCTTTTGTACAATAATAAAATTCCATTTTGAAATTCCTGTATGTTGCAATTCTTAATAGTGACTGTATCTATGTCATATAAATAAATTCCTGAAAACTCACCAGTTCCGTCAATCAAATGGTTATCACAATCTAAAGTTATATTATCTGCACCAATACCTAATCCCCCATTAGAGCAGTTTAAGAGATCTGCAGTTAATGTTGTGTCTTCCGTTATTGTGTCTCCGCATTGTGGTGGTTGTAATTTCCAAATTCCATTTTCACATTCTTCATTTTCAGTATCACTATCAACATCACCAATATAACCATTATTATAACAACCTGAATTGTAAACGCAACTAGTATTTGCAATGCAGCATGCATCATCTGTTGCATCAGAAGTGCATGCATCTACTTCGCAGTTGCGTGTGGTTTTGAATTCGCTTGAATCATCTCCGCAACACAACTCTATTTCTCCGCCTAGATTCCAAAGGCTTTCACCAATACAATTAGTGCAATTTTCTTCGTCATCATCTGATTCATAAGCTTTTGAAACACATTCACCCAAACTTGTATCAAAATAATAATCTGTTCCGTCTTGATAGTCCCAAAGGCAATAGTCACTACAATTATCCTGGGAATCGCAATTTTTGGTATCAGTTATTTCAGATTGTATATTACCACTAGCATTACAGTAATAATCGTTATAGTTTGCATTTGGGTCGGTGCCGCAACCCAGACTGTTTCCTCCGCCTTCCCAGCTATCTCCTGCCGGTTCTGAAATGCAACATCTTGCAGGATTGCTCACTGAACCTTCGCAGTAATTGCTGCCACATTCTGAATCTGAATTGCATATTTCCCCGGGAGGAAGTAACGCACCTTCAGGAAAATGGTCAACACCATCACCAGGACCCGGAATTATATATTCTGTGGGATAACCACTATTACTTGAAAAATCATCCCAGTAGTTTCCTACTCCGCTATAATCCCAATCATTATTGTTTGAGTATTCATAAGCATTTTCGCCGTTGTTTGTGAAAGTGTTGTTCCAAAAAGTGTTATCTGCTGCACCGCCCTGAAGCCACGCCCCGTATTGAGTATTTCCATTAAACTCGTTGTTTCTAATATTATTATGATTATTTGTCCAATCATTAAAAATAACTCCATATTTGTTATTTTTGATAGTGTTATCAATCAAAGTATGGTTAGTATTTTCCCACCACAGTCCGATTCCGTTATAAAATTCCTCTATCCTACAATTCTTAATTGTAACTCCCTCTCTTTCTTCAAGAAAAATTCCATAATCATATCCGAGGTTATCTCCATCAATCAAAAGATTATTACAATTAAGAGTTATATTGTTAGCGCCAATATTTATCCCATTACCTGGACAATTTATAAGATCTCCAGTTAAAATTGTGTTTTTGGTTATGGTGGTTCCACAACCTATTACATCCGCATAACGCGCATAACTTTCAATATCACATTCACCATAACCAACTTTAAAGTAACCATTATCCTGCCAAGAACTACCATAACTATTTTTAGCAATCCAATAATACTCATCAGCATTATAACCAACCAGAACTACACAATGGTCAGTACCTTCATCATTTGTGCATCTATAAATATCTCCATCCCAATAACCACCGTGGTTACCCCAGCCCATACAAACTGAAAGAGGACCTTTTTCAATAAGATATTGCTTAATAGTTTCGGTATATGCGGGAACACTACTCGTGTTACTTATTTTATAATTCAGTCCACCCCCAATTTTGTCACCACAAGTCCTATTACTGCATCTGTCTGGACCACTATATGTGCAAGTACAATTACCACCGGAACATGAACAAGAGTTATCAACATACGAAAAATGCGTTTCATCAGTAATTCCATTATTTTTAATATAATTCAAAGCTGAACTAATCCAACCAACACAACAGTCGCTATCTAGAAGGCAATCCGAAACTATTTCTTCTTCGGCTAGATCTAAATCAAGATTGTAATTATTTTTGCGGATATTGTAAACTGCTTCTACTGAACCAACAGTAGAAAAAGCCCAACAGGAACCGCAATCACCCTGATTTTTTACAGAAGTCATCCAATTATAGCCATCGTGATTTCTCCAGTCAAAGTTGCTTGGAAGAGCAGCAACAAAAGGTATAAAGTAACCAAATGCCAACAAAAAAATAATTACAAAAAGTTTTGTAGATTTCATTTTATCACATTCAGTTTTCCAAATTATTAAACGAGAAATTTTCAGCAGTTTTCGTATTTGTTTCTTGCTTATCTGACTTAACTGCACAACCCAAAGGCTCTTCAAGCAAATTCATCAGCTCTGTTACAGAACCAATTTCATTACCTTCTTCATCAACGCAAACCGCGTACTCAGGAGTAAAAGGATTTCGACCATCATCTTTGGTAATTATATCATAACCATTTACAGCACAATACGACCATTGCTGCCCACAAGTGCCCCTTAAAAAATCCCATTCATCACATTCGCTTTCATCTGAAAAAATGCAAATACCTTGTTGCCCCATTGGATTTTCATTTATTTTCCACTGATATCCTAACTCACCACAATAAACAGTTGCAGGGTTAGCTGTTCCAACTAAAGGTTGTTCTTTCTCTTCAATATTAAAATTAGCAACTTCAGTTTCTTTTTCAGAAGCAGGAGTTTCCAAAAGAGGCACAACAATGTTTCCTGAGAACTTAGAAACGTTTATTGATTCGTTATCAGAAAGAGAAATGAAAATACCAACTGCCAAAACCAAAAAAACTGCTAAATATAAATGCCTAAAATTCACTCCTAAACCCCCCGTGAATTATAATATTCACTTATTAATAAAGAATAAAAAGGTGCGTATTAAAGCGGTTCTCTGTCAAGGGGTTCTGTTGGGTTTTCACCTAGTTTTAAGTTAGTGGGCATGCGCATTAGAAATTCAAACCCAATTCTTTTTTTTAAAATAAAGGAACATCGAAACTCCAATTGTAATCATTATTGCCCAAAGAAGAGGATATGCAAATTCCCATTCTAATTCAGGCATATATTTGAAATTCATTCCGTAAACCCCTACAATGAATGTAAGGGGTATGAAAATAGATGCAAAAACTGTAAGGACTTTCATTACTTCGTTCATTCTGTTGCTTATTCCTGAAAGATATGTGTCATGCATTCCGGAAAGCATATCTTTGAAGGTTTCTACTGCGTCAATTACCTGAATTGTGTGATCGTAAACATCTCTAAAATAAACTGCAGTTGATTTTTTTATTAGCGGGGATTCAGATCTGAGAAGTGCGCTTATTACTTCCCGCAAAGGCCAGACAGATTTTCGTATGAAAATCATTTCTCGTTTAAGAAAGTGAATTTTCTGTAGAGTGTCAGGAGAGGGATTTTTTATTACTGCTTCTTCAAGTTCTTCTATTCGGTCACCTATTTTCTCAAGAACAACAAAATAATTGTCAACAATTGCATCAATAATTGTGTAAGCCAGATAATCAGGACCGTATTTTCTGAATTTTCTTTTGGGATCTTTTATTCTTTCACGTATCTGATCAAAAACATCGCCCTTTTGTTCCTGAAAAGAAATTAAAAAATTTTTTCCTACAATCATACTTACCTGTTCAGTATGCAGATTTTTATCTTCGAAGAAAAGCATTTTCAAAACAGTGAAAAGATGATTTTCAAATTCTTCTATTTTTGGCCTTTGTTCTGTGTTGAGAATGTCTTCAAGAACAAGAGGATGGATTTCAAACATTTCCCCAATTTTTTCAAGGAGTGAAATATCGTGCAGACCATTAATGTTTACCCATGTGACACTTGGTGTTTCTTTAAAGGGCATGATTTCTTCAATGTTTTTTGCAATTTTTTCTGTTACGCCGAATTCGCTGTAATCAATTATTTGTATTTCCACTTGTTCTTCTTTTTTATGCCCTATGTGAACAAGTGTGCCGGGGGGAAGCCCGGATTTTTTCGAGCCCCGCTGTGTTTTTTTCATAAACATATATAACTACAGGAGAATATAAAAGATTTCGTGGAGAAAGGAGTTTACAACAGTTCCCTGTCAGGGGGTTCGGTTGGGTTGTCACCCAATTCTAATCTCTTTTGTTTTTCATCTATGCCATTGCGTAACTGTGTTGTTTTAGGTAAATCTGTTTTGTAAACAATTGTTCTGTATGGGTAGGGTATTTCAACTCCTTCTTTCTGGAATCTTTTCTTTATTGTTTCAAAAAGCTCAGCTCTCATTCTTCTGAATTTTGGTTGGTCTGCAACCCAAAAATAAAGTCTTAATTGCAATCCATTATCCTGGAATTCTCGGATTCTTGCAAATGCAGAATCTTTTCCTGCAAGTAAATCTGCATCTTTTGTTGCGTCTAAAATATCGGAATGCGCTAACGCTTCTTCAACCATTATTTTTTTTGCTAATGAAACATCCGAATCATAACTTATCATAATATCAAGATAACCTAAAATCCTCGGATCGGAAATTGTATAATTCATAATGTATTCATCATTCATTTTTGAATTTGGAATTATTATTCTTCTATTGTCCCATGTTTTGAGAACAGTGTGTCGCAAAGTGATGTCTTCAATTGCACCATATTCACCCTGAATTCTTACTTTATCTCCTACGCGGAAAGGCCTGAAAGTTGTCATGAAGATTCCTGCAACAACATTTGAAAGTGTAGGCTGGGCTGCTAAACCAACAACAATTGCAATAATACCTGCAGAAGCAAAAATTGAAACCCAGATTGATTGGAAATCAGGTAATTGGGAAAGTGCAATCATAACACCGAAAATATAAATCAGCAAGGATGCAACTCTCTTTACCATTATGAACTGAGTTTCATCAATTTTTAGTTTGCGGGCAGTTCTTTTGAAGTGTTTTGAAAGAAACATGTGTACTAATCTGCCTAAAATAAAAGTAATTGCCAAAATTAGAATTACGCGAATTGCTATTGATGTTAAATCATTTGCAAACAGCCAGCCATTTGCAATAGTAAAAAACCCTTCTAACATTTTAATCCCTTATAATAATATGATTTATAATTCTCATTAATAAAAGTATTAACTATATTAAAATTGTTTGCAAAATTTCATGTTTTTTGATGGGTTTTTCATTTTTGAAGGGGGCTTTTTTGTGCATGGAAGCATTTAAAATCTCAATGTTTCACAAATAATATTATCTTTTTTGTACGCTATAAGGCGATTTTTGGTGATATAAATGAGTAAAAAAACACATAAAGAAAAAGAAAAGCTGGCAGAAGAGGTTTCAGAAGGGGCAGTTGAAGCCGAAATCAAAGAAGAAGCCTCTGGAGAGGAAGAAGAAGGATTAGTTGATGAGAGTAAATTACCATTTCCAAGAGCAACAATTGTTAATATGATGAGAAAACATCTTAGTCCTGGAAAGCAAATCAAAGGACAGGTTAAAGATGAAATGAATATCTGGCTTGGGAAAATGGTTGAAAGAATCTCAAAGAAAATGGACAGCTATCCTTACACATATGTTGATTATTCAATGTTCAAAGAAGCAGTTGAAACATATGAAAAAGTTCAGGATATTGAATTAGAAAAAGAAAGAATTATCAAATATCTTGAGAAAATTAAAGCAGACTGTGATTCATTAGCAAGAGAAGTTGACAGAAAATTCCAGCTTTAATTTCTTTTTCTTTTTTTCTTTAATTCATTGTAAATTTCTTTTAGTTCTTTAGTTTTGATTTGTGATTTCCAGATTGGGAATTTTTCAAATAAGTTTTTTTCGCCTTTGTTTTGTTTTTCGTATTTGTATGCCTGAAAGAATACTTCTAATCTGTCAATTTCTTTTACGAATTTTGCTTCTTTTGTTTTTTCTTCTTCGTATTCATTCCATAAAGTGAGAATTTTCTTTTTTAATTTTGGTGGAAGATGTTGTGTTAATTCCTGCATTGCAGAGTCTTCAATTTCTGATTTGTATTTCGCATTTTTGTCCCAAGGGGTAATATCACCGCAGATTGATTCTGCAATGTCGTGAATTATTGCAAGTTCAAGGAGTTTTTGTTTATTTAATTTTTGCTTTGAGTTTTCTGCAAGGATTAGTGTGAGAAATGTGACTGCAAAAGAGTGGTCTGCAACTGATTCAGGTGATTTCACTTTACGCAGTTTCCATCCTTTTCTTTTTTCTTCTTTTAAATTTTCAACTTGTAAAATGAAATCAATTAATTCATTCATGTAATCACTTCTTCAAATTTTTATAGGCATTTTTCCGATGTTTAATTGTCAAAATTAATAATGTGTCGTGGGATGCCAGCTTAGTTACAAAAATCCGATAATGTCCCACTCTGAATTTGTAAAAATCATGACCTTGGACTTTTTGCAACTGAATTTTTCCTTCGCTTAAGTCATCTGTTTTAAGATAAATTCTTTTTGCGATTGATTTTTCCAGATTTTTAAGATCTTTCTTTGCTCTGTTAGTCCAGACAACGAATAGTTTCATTCACAAACCCAGGTCTTTCTTTATTTGTTTAGATGAATAAACTCTGCCTTTTTTTATGTCGTCTCTGGCTTCAGCAATATTTTTTAATGTTTCTTCACTCAGTTCAAATTTGTCTTCTTCATCTTGTTTTGCAATTGAAATTAATTTTTCAATAACATCTGCATAGGTTTCTCTATTATAATCTTTAAGAGACGTAAGTTCTTTTTTGAGTTTAATTGGGATTTGGATTGTTGTTGTTTCAGACATTATAATCACCTATAATATACTATAGTAAAGTATATTTAAAGTTTTGTTTTGGTTGAAAAATCACTTTTTGGTTAGAATCTCTTGAATCTTTTTTGTTATTGCAGAGCTGGGGTTGTGGTGGAATAAGGCCTGGAGGACATTTGCGTTGTGGGTTTTTCTTCCAATGGAAGCTTTTTCAAAATCTATAATTATGGGACATGTGTCCCATACTAAAATATTTTTTCCCGGCCCTGCTAATTGCCCATGATCCAATCCAAGTTTATCTAATTCTCTTGCCTGGAAAAATAAATCCTGCATTACTTTTTGTAAGTCTTCGCGGGATGGGTTTTCGTGAATCCAGTCCTGAAAAGTTTTGCCGGGAATGTATTGCATAAGAATGACACGCTTTTCAAAATCCCACGAAATTAATTTTGGTCCGATGTTTACTGAGTTTGCAAGTTTTAAATTTTCAACTTCTTTCTTTGCCATATTTTCACGCGGGGATTTTTCACGCTCAATTTTTAGTGCGAATTTTTCTTTTTCGGAATTTTCTTTTTTTGAATTTTCTTCTTTTGAATTTTCACTTTTTAAATTTTCAACTAAATAGATTTCCGAACTCCACCCCTTGGAAATTTTTTCAATTTTTTTCAGGGAGTTCTCATCAAGAAATTTTTCCAAACGTTCTTCTAAAGACAGCATAATAAAACAAAGAACAAGGCAAACTTAAACTTTGCGATTAGTTCTTTTTCATTGCACGTTTTCTGGAAATCTCAAGAAACGCCCATACTGTGAAAAACATGCAGGCAAGCAATACAATTGCAAGAACCTCAAAAGAATTCATACTAAGAAAAAGCGCTAAGTTATTAATAATCATTTCTGGAGGTGGTCGTCTAGACTGCTATTACACGCACATCCATCAAAAATGAAAGAATTATAAAACAGCAAGTACCTGCACTTGGAATCCTGCGTCTAAGTATTGTGTGACTACATCTATTGCATATTCACAAACTTGTAATCACATACTTTTTATAACACAAATCAATTAATGAAAAGATAATGAAATGGTAATGAATACATTTAAATATTTTTTGGTGAGTTAGTTTCTTATGGATGTAGTATGGACAAGGCATGCTAGAGAAAGATTTTTTGAGCGTTCACTTAAATATGGGATTACTCATAGTGAAGTGGAACAGGAAATAGTGAAACAGAAGGTGAAACAAAAACAGAAGGAAGGAACAATTAAAACAATATTCAAGATAATGGATTATTATTTTACTGTAATAAAAGAAGAAACAAAAAAAATTATTAATGTTGTAAGCATCTGGGAATCAAATGTAAACGAGGTTGAATTATGGAAAAAGAAAAAATAAAATGTGTTTTTTGTGAAGCTGAAGCTGAATTAAAGTATGAAACAATTGAACTTCTTGAAGGAAAAGTTATTCTGAAACAGCAACCTTACTACAAATGCAAAAAATGCAAAAAGGAATTCGTTACTTCTGAACAAATGAAAGAAACTGAAAAGCAGTTAAACGTATTTTCGGTTACAAGACCAATAGTTTCTACAGGCAGGAGCTTGGCAATAACCATTCCTACAGATTTAGCAAAATTTTACAAACTGAAAAAAGGCGAAAAAGTGCAGCTAATTCCTGAAAGCAAACATCTGCTGAAAATAAAAATCGGCTGATAATTACTATTAAATTAGACTGATTACGCGCTTAAGCACAAAAACCATTTGTTACCACAAAATAAATATTATGTAAAAAATTTATAAAATGTGGTAACAAGAGAATAGATGATTAAAACCGAAGAAAGAGTATAATTTAGCGGTTTACAGGTAATATCTGGTACTTAAAAGCCTGTTGAAAAGCCGCCTCCTTTTAAAAACAGTGTCGGCTTTCGATTTGCGGGATTCGTTTAAATATTAGTTTTGTTATTCTTTAGAATGGAGGTATTGTACATGAAATTGCCGTTATCTACTCAAAAAATTGGTGGCTATGCTTTCATTGTTGGTGTAGTTATAGCTTTACTTGCAGGGATTGTTGGCGGGTTAGTTGCCGGGTATGCTGGCGGAATTGCTTTGGTTTTAGTGATTCTGGGTTTAATTGTCGGCTACCTGAACATTTCAGACAAGGAAGTTTTAACATTCATGGTGGCTTCAGTTGGCTTAATTGTTGCAGGTTCAGCTAACTTGCTGGTAATTGACACAGTTGTTGCTGGCGTGGGAACAATTTTGCAGGCAATCTTGGCAAATATTGTAGTATTCATTGCACCAGCAGTCATTGTAGTTGGACTGAAAGCAGTTTACGCCTTAGCTAAGACATCCGAAAGAGCAAAGTGAAATGCTTAAAGTGGTTTTCTTCTAAGTTGCCATTTTATTAGCAGGGGCTATCATATGTGAGTGGCTTGCCCCTGCCATCCCTTCTTTTAGCTTTCTGAGTCGAACTCCGATTTCTCCAACACTTTTAATTAAACAATAAACTTTTTAATTAACAAACTTTAGGGAGGTTATTAATTTGAAAAATAATACTTTGTACATAATTATTGGCGTTGTAGTCATTGTAATATTGGCAGCAATTGTGTTGACTATACCACCAGTGAAAGAAGAGGAAACTCCTCCAGCAGACCCTTGCGCTGACGTTACCTGCGAAGCAAACCAAAAGTGCGCTGAAGGCGAGTGTGTACTGAAAACCTGTGAAGAGCAGGACGGAAGCATTTGCGCAGAAGAGCAAACCTGCGAGCAGTTAATTGAAGCAAGTGATACCGAAGCGTGCTGTGCTGTTGAATGCCAGACAGTGATTGTGGATCCCTGTGAAAGCGTTGAATGCCTTGAAGGAGAGGAATGCCTTGAAGGAGAATGTATTGCAGTTGATCTTTGTGCAGAAGTGGAATGTGCTGAAGGGCAAGAGTGCGTTGAAGGCGAGTGTGCTGAAATAGAGGGCGGAGAATAAATAAGATTCAATTAAACCCTCAATTTTTATTTTTCTTTTAGTTCAGGGGGTACTTATATAAGTCTATTTTCTACCCTAACAAAAAGTGCACCAAGATTGCCTTTAGCCATCGAAATTCCCTTATCGGGCCCTTTCTTAGGAAAATGTTGTCAAATAATGCAATTTTCAGGTTCCCTGTTTTAGGGGGATTTTTAATTAGTTTTAAGAACAGCTCTTTATGGATTCCTATTGCAAGCCTCGCAGCTGTTCTCTTTGTAGAAAAACCAATTTTCCCATTTTTTATTAACAGCATAAAGCTTACTTCCGGCGAGCCAACCAAATCAATTCTTATTGCAGTATCAGGGAGCAGTGAAGCCAGTTCTTTTGTTTTCTTTCTTCTCCTGATTTTTTGAAACACTTTTCTTGCATTTGCCAGCAATCTTTTTTCGCTTAGCTCCATTTTTCTCTTTGCTGAAACTTTGCCTCTCCTCTTTTTTCCATGCAGTTCCCTGAAGTTTTTCATTTTAAAACACTTCCTTTATTGGCGCCACAAGGTATTTGCTTAACTCATCTGTTTCCTTTTCTTTTGTTTTGAAGTAATAAATTTTCTGGTATTTGACAACTTTTTCTTTTTCCTTCAGTTCAATTACTTTTATATCTCCCTCAAGTTTAGGCACTACATTATGGAATGCCCCCAAGAACAATACGCCAGTTTCCCCCTCTTTTAAGGATTCATTAATTGTTTTTGCAATAAATTCATCCCTTTTATTTAACAGGTTTCCTTTGTTTAATTTATATTGCAAATAAGCAGTCAGTTTTTCTGTTAACTTTTTTGCCTTTGCAAGTTTGCTTACGTAAACTACCTCTCTTTTAACTAAAGAAAGCTCCTCTGTTTTCATAATTTTTGCGCCCCTGCTAATGAGGTCTCTAATTACTTCATAGTTTCTGCTTCCCTTTGCTGCTACTTCGTTAACAATTTTTTCACTGGTTTCTCCGCTGACAACAAAGCCGTCTTGAAATATTTTAAATTTCTCTACGTTCAGTTCATGAAAATAGTTTTCAATTGAATCCCAAAACAAGTCAATTGTGTGCAAATGCTTTTTCCATTTTTCTGGGCCAACTAATTCAACTCCCTTGCTTGTAACATCTTTCCCAATACTGCCAAGGTCTGCAGCGGAATGCAGAATAGGCACATACAACAATTTCCTCATTTTTCATTCCTCAAGTATTTCTGTAAAAGAATATGGCGCCCACGGGCCGTTAAATTTGACGGTGAATTCCTTTTTATTATTGATTTCAGCAAGTTTTTCCTCAAGTTTTTTTGCATTGTCCTTATGCACCAAACAGCTTAAGTTTAATAAAATTCTTTTATCCCTTAAGTCTTCAATTGATGCCCTGAAAGCGGAGTTAACTTTTATTTCATCAATTAACTCCCTTAACTCGTTTAACAGGAAGGTTTTGTATTTGGCTTCTTTATGCATTGACAGGTTTCTTTTTTGCTCCTGCTGCAAAACAAATGACTTTACACTGGTTAAAACCCCTGCTTTTTCCTTTAAATAGAGAGGAGAATAAAATATTTGAATGCCGTATTCCCTTTTGTCTTTTTTTTCCGCCAACTCTGATTTAATTTTTTTGTATTTGAGTGAAAGCACTTTATTCAAATTTTTTTTGTTTTTAACCGCTATAGCAGCATTAAATGGAATTACCTCATTAAATTCTCTCATTACCAAATCTATTATATATTGGTGATTTATAGCTAACTCTGTTTGGCGCTTGTTCCTTAATTCCTTAGCAGAGCAAGACTGCACAACAACACTAATAGTTTTATACGGAACAGCGTAAACCTCCTGTTCCTGAAAGCCAATGTGGCCAAAGCTTTTTTCACTTCTTTCATTTACTGCGCAGTAAAGATATAGTGCTGTGTTCATTTTTCTCACTTAAAGACGTAATAATTTTTTCTTTTTTTGCAATTCTAGCTCTTTCTTCCCTTGCAATTGCTCTCAATGCCTCATCCCAATCTTTCATCATGCCATATTCGAGCATTGTCTCCATTCCTGCAATTGCTGCTTTCAAATTAACCCCAATAAGCGGGATATCTGCAACTGAAATAATTAAGTCAGCATTAATTAACAATCCTTTATTCAATGCCCTGTCCAGCACATCAACAAGCGTTGCATTTTTTTCTCTCGTTGGTTCCATTTTCATCGCTCCTTTAAGTTACAAATGAGTAAGGCGGCCAGGGACCTGTGAACCTTACACTAAATCCATCTAATTTGTTTATTTTATCCAGCGCCTTTCCAAGGGCTTTAACCTCTTCCTTTGCCACAAGGCAGCTCAGGTTCATTAGCATTTCTTTTTCTACCTCGGTTTTTTTGTTTTTATCAATATTTACCCGGTAGCAGTGCTTTTTGATTTCTGAATAAAATTGCTTGAATTTCTCGTCAGCCAGTTTTTCCATTTCCTGTTTCAATGCTTTCTTTATCTTTTGTTTGATAAAGTAGGCCTGTCCCTTTGAGGCTTTTTCCATCTCTTCTAATAAACTTTTGATTCCCTCTTTTTCTTTGCTTAATTTTTCTCCAATGTTTATAGGGTCCCAAGTTATTTGCACTCCGAATTCCTCTTTTCCCTTTACTTTTTCCAGGTTTCTTTCAAGTCTCTCTTTTTCAGTTTGCAGCCAATTAGTCACTTCCTTGCTTGCGTTTTCCCCTTTTATTATTACATTAAAACTTAATGGAACAATTGTTTCAAATTTTTTCTGCGTTTTCTCTATCACATTTTCATGCTGTTTAATCCATTCCTTCACTTTTTCCTCATTTTTTGAATCGTATGCTTTTGCTCCACAGTCATGCACTACTGCAATTAATCCATTGCTTGGAATAGTGTAAACTTCGCTGTTTTCTATCCCTATTTTCCCCAAATCTGTTTGTTCACTGCCTTTTGCTACGCAGTAAATATACCTTCCCTGCTCTTTATTTTCCAAGCTTTCCACCCTTATCTGCAGCTTTTATTTGCTCCTCATTGAGAAAGTTATTCACTAAATCGTTTGCCAAATCGTCAAGACCATTTCTAACACTTTGCGTTGCTTCATTCAGGCCTTGCTCTTCCTTCATTTTTTCAATTGCTTCATCAAAGTCTTCCAACGCTCTTCCCAATCTTTCCTCTTCTTCTTCTGTAAGAGAGCCTCCTTCAATTCGCCTTATTGCCTGCAGGCGCAAGGCATCCCTTATCACTTCAACTATTGCAAGCACCAATCCCATTACGCCGTTTTTCAGGCTCTCTTTGTCATCATTTTTCAAATCAATTTTTGTAACCATTTTTTATTACCTTTTCCAAAATTCTTCAAACCAATCGCTACTTTTTCTTTTCTTCCTTTCAGACATTTTCCGCCCCTTTCTCCAGTTTAATTTCCAGCACGCTGTTGTTGTATCTTTTTCCAATTATTTTTTTCACATCCGCACTTAAGGGAATTTTTCTGCAAATTTTTTCATTTGATTTTTCTGCAGTTATTATTAGTTCGTTTCCGTTGATTTTTGCATTAATATTTTTGCTGTCAGGCAGTTCCATTACAACTTTTACATAATCTTTTTCGTCAAAAACATCAATTAATTCCTTTTTCTGCTCTTCAATTAATTCTTCCGCGTTTTCCAGCCACCAGGAAAACAATACTTTCCTTCCTTCGCTTATATCAATTGCACTTTCTTTAAAAACAAGAATCTGCATTCCAAAAATTTTTTCAGCCAGCGGATTTATGGCTTCCTTTATTTTAATTATAGTAAGAGTATCATTTTCGTTTATTAAATCACTTAACTCATTTATTCGCGCATGCTTTTTGATTAAAAGATATGAAACAATTGACCTGCTTTCGGTATCCAATTCATTCATGAATAAATTTACCTTGCTTTGTTTTGTTTCCATCCGCATTTAAAACAACCTTCTTTCATTAAAACTTCTTTTACTTGCCATTTCATACACCTTGGACACTGCTTTCTATAGGCAATATTCCCCTCTCTTGGTTCTGCTTTTACCCTTTCTTCAATCCTCCTTAGAATTGTTTGGCTAACTGGGTCAATCATTGCAAAAACCTTTACAGCTTTAACGAACTTCAATTTTTTTCAAAGCTTTTGATTTAGCAGACTGCCATCCGCACCAATAGCATGACTTATTCAAAAGCTGTTCTGTTTCCACTTTCTTTCCGCAGTTTGGACATTCTTCCTTTTCAACTATTGCCTCTTTCCATGCTGCTGTTTCCATATTCGTGCCCTGAGGAAACTGCAAGCCGTATTTTGCCGCTGTCTCAAAACTTGCCAGTGCTGCCCTGATTTTTATCCCAAGCAGTTCCGTATCAGCAACGCTTACAGTTATGTCTGCATTTATCACCAGCCCCTTTTCCAATACTCTGTCAATCACTGCTGCTAGAGTTGAATCTGTTTGGGTGCTTTTTTCCGGCTGCAATGCCTCTTCATCTTCAAATTCAATTACTTCCAATTTCTCTTTTTCCTTCACCCTAAATCTAACCTCCTAATTTATAGCTGCACCAAGGACAACCTAATCGCAGTTCTTCTTCATAGACCTTTTTCCTGCATTGAGGACAGGTTTCTTTTGTTAAAAGCTCCTTCCATGCTTTTGTTTCAAAATCAATACCCTTTGGGAAAGACACGCCAATTTTTGCCGCAGTTTCAAACGACGCAAGCACAACAATGCTTTCCAGCTCAATTAATTTAAAATCAACAAGGTAAGCTCTAATCTTTGCATTAATTACTACTCCCTTGTCTAACATTCTTTCAATAATTTGCTTTACTCCGTGCGATTGATAACTTTTGGGTCTTAATTTAGGCATTTTGTTTCACTCAAACTCATTCATATTCTTCAAGGAGTTCCTCAAGGAATGCTTTTCTCTGCTCTTCAGGTAATTCGTTTATCAGCTTTTTCATTGCTTTTTTAGCTTTGGCTTTTTGCTCTTTAATTTCTTTTTCAAGCATGCCATCACCAATTTTTCTTCTTTTTCTGAATGTTATGAAACTTCTTTTCTGTGAACTTATTTTCAATGGTCTTAAAACAACCTCTTGTTCTTGTAATGGTTCTATTCCTATTTTTTCTTCCGCTGCTTCTTCAATCGGTTCTCCCGTTGCTTCTTCAGCCTGTTCTTCTGCAAACTCGGTAGTTTCTTCTGGGGAGTCTTCTTCAGAAAATCCCTCCCCCCTCTTTTTTCTTTGGCGAATCCATTCATGCTTTCTTCTCATTTGGGATTACCTCCTTTGCTCTTGTTTCAGTTCCCTTAATTCAAATTTTTTTCCATAGATTCTTTCCGGACGGCCTTTTGCCTGGGAGAACTTTGGTTTTTCAGGAACCAAAGACCCTATTGCCGAGCGTTTTTGTTTTGCCTTTTCCCTTGAATCCATCAGGGAAACGCATGTTGGGCCCAGCTTTTCCCCATATTTTTTGCGCTTCTTCATTTTTTCCTCGTTTCTTTTGACTTTTATTTTGTATCTTCTCCTGAGCTCCAGAATTTTTCTCCTGCTTTTTTCCAAGTTTTGCTCCGCCCTCCTTCTGATTCTGTCTTTTATTACGTCCCTTCTGTCCACTGAGTCAGCTCCAACCTTCCATCTGCCGATTTCGTCAACCATTTGGTTTTACCCCCTTTTTATTTTTCTTCTTTATTTTCTTTTTTAAAGTTATTTCAAGTATGCCGTTTTTGAATGAAGCCTTTTCAATCTTTTCTGCTTTGCTGCCTTTTGGAATTGAAATCATTTTCTCTATTTTTCCCTCAGGTCTTTTAACAGTAATTTTCAAAGCGTTTTTCACTATCTTTAAATCAATGTCTTTTTCTTCAACCGTGGGCAGTTCAACTGTAATTTCTATTGTGTCTTTTTTTTCTGTTACTTCTGCCAGTTCCTCTTTTTCTTTCATTTCCTCCGGCTTTATTACCTTGGTTGGCATTCTTTTGCTTGCCCTATAAAATGGTTCGCTTGGTTTGCCTGCAAACCTTTCCATGCTCCCAGGCCTTATTCCCAAACCGGTTCTTACCCTGTACTCATATTTTACTTTTGAGCCGTAAGGCCCTTCCAAGTCTCCCCTTTTCACCTGTTCAGTCAAGCCCTTTTTTTCCATTTCCTCAATCAACCGGATGAAGTCTGCCAATCCATCCAACAATCCTTTCGCAGGTTTTCTTTTTCTTTCCATTTTTAACCACCAATTCCCAAAATATCTAACCTTGGTCCTAAATCCATATCCCTTACCTTTTTTGCCATCTCCAATTTTTCCATTAATTGTTTTTTTGTTGCCTCATATTCTTTTGTTGTAAGTTCGTCAAACTCGTACAGCATACGGTTTTCTTTTATTGCGTCATTGATTTTATCCAAGGGATACATTTCCTCAAGAGTGTGTTTATATATTGCATTAAATATAATAGTAAAATAATTAGGCAAGAGCTCCATGCCTACAAATGCAAATGGCAATGTAAGTAAATCATCAACCATAAGCACCATTTTTATCTGCCTCCACCCATTATTCTTATGTTTACAAAGTTGTGCGCCGGCCATGGTCCAGTGTACTGGATTTTCAATGACTTGTGCTTGTTTCTCAATTCCCCCACTTTTTCAGTGAATGTATCAACTTTATCTTTTTCCACTAAAAATGACTGGTTGCAAACCAGCTTATCTGAAAACAAGCGGTCTTTTTTTGTACTTACAGCTATTTCACTCAAATTTTCAATGAATTCTGTTTCGCATTCTTTCCTGAATTCATCCAAACTTTTTTTGTTCAATAATTTTTCTAATTCTTTTTTTTCTTTTGGAACAATTACTTTGATTCCCAATTCTACTTTATTCTCCACTTTTTTCAGGCTTCTCCAAAGCAATGGATAAACTTTTTTCACTGTTCCCAATACAATGCCCCTGCTTTTGAATACCATTCCATATGCCACTGGCAGAACCGAGCAGTGTTTCATTACTTCCAGTTCAACATTTTTGTGTATTTCAACGTTTTCGTCTGTTGGCTTGTATTCTTTCATTACTGCTTTGCTTGCTATTGCTGTAAGAAGTTTATATTTTAAGGGATATATGGGATTTCCGTCCATCCCTTTAATATTAAATTCTTCTGGCGTGTCTTTGCTAGATATAACACAGTAAACATATTCACCTAAAGCCATTTTTTATTCCCCCCCATGTTTGCTTGAATAAAGCTGGTTAAGAAATCTTTTGCCTTCATTCTTTCATCCAAAATTATTTGAATATCTTTTCCGTTAGCTGGTCTGTATGTTTTTGTTTTTACCCCGTACTCGCATTTCACTAAATCGTTTTTTTGCAGCTTGTGCAGTAAGGGATAAAGCGTGCCGGAGCTGAGCAGAATTCCAAATTTTTTATGGATTGCTTTTTTGATTTCTGTCCCGCACCTCGGTTTTGCTACAATTAGTGCCAAAACAACTGTTTCTAATTCATTTTTTAGGAATTCGTCGATTAATTCACTGCTGATGTTCAAATGCTCTTGTGAAAGGGTTTTTGATGAAACCACAGCTGTGTCGTCTGTTGTCAAAATCAATTGGTCATGGACCTTAACTAATTGCCTGATTTTGTTTGGTGTTAATTTGCTTATATCATAAGTGCAGAGAATTGATTTATCACCTTTAAGCTTTGATAAATATTTTTCCCTTTTGATGTGGTCTGTGCATTCCTTTATTATTAAGTCTTCTCCAATTTTTCTTTTGTGTTTTTTGCTGGTGTCAATTGTTTTTGAACTGATTGAGCCTGCATCAATAATTATTTTATTATAGTTTTCAATTGTTTCCATTTCCTTTGGAGAAATTATTGACAAGTTTTTGTGTGATGAATCAAGTTGTGCATGCACAGTTTCTGGTTGCTCGGTTGAGACATAGGCAGCTTTTTCTTTTTTATTTCCCAGAAAAGAGGACTGAATTGCATACTTATCCAATGTTGGAACGTATAAATGCAATATGTGTTTCTTCCCACCAATGCCTGAAAAAATAGTTTTGATTTTTTTGGTGTGGGATTCATGTTTTTTCATTCGTTGCCCCCCCCCGAAAGAGACTGTGATTTGAATGTTCCATTCTCCGAAAAAGAATTCGCTGCTTTTTCTTTATTAGTTATGCATTTAGCCAAATATCCCAACCCCTAATTTTTGAGACTTATTCTTTTTTGTCGGGCTTCGACATATTTCTGAAATTTATGTCATTATCCGACACGGATATTAATTAACCCGATACTATCATAATGTTAGAATTTAAATGCTTTACGTTAATATTCGGATACTTTTAACCACAACATTTGATAAATAAAATATCACTAAGTTATATTTTTTTTCTTTTTTAAAACTTAAAGTTATTAATTAAGCTTTTAAAACATCTAAAAGTTAAGATTATAGATATGTCGGTTTCTTTTTCAATTCAAATAAATTGCCGTGGGATTGGTTTTTCAAAATGACTAAAAAGCTAGCAAAACAAAAGTTGGAAATGAATATTCCAAAAGAGGTGGTAAAGAGGCTTCAAATAATTAACAAAATTGATGATGAAGAATTAGGTTTTGCTGTCAGAAACTGTTTGATAAAATGGTGGGAGTTAAAGGAGTGGCAGAAATCAAAATAAATGAAAAAATAATCCTTTTTTATGGTATTTTTATATTCAAGGCTTTTTCAGTAATTGGAACAAAATCTATTTTGTAAAATTTTATTTGTTGCATTGGAATTATTTGGGTTACTGGTTCTCTTAACAACAAATCCTTTTGCCTATAAACTTTTTCCAAATCGTCTTGAGTCATTTTAAAGCTTAGGTAATCTTCGAAAAAGCCGCCACACATTTCTTCTGTACAGCTTTCCACGTCAATTATTGTGGGGCATTTGCTTTTTGGCTTTTCCAGCAACAACTTTCTTTTATTTGGTTCAACTTGGGGATTAAATCTAGTATGCGTGGCAACAAATAACTCACAGCCAATTTTTTTAAAATTCGGCTCATTAATTAGTTTAATTGCCCCTTCTTTTATTAACCCTGCTTTAATTTTTGAAGCAGTTTGCCTTGTGATGCTAACTTTCTCTGCAATCTCCGCATCATTTAATCCAGGGTATTTGATTAGAACGCCTAAAACAGCCTTTTCTCTTTCCTTCAGTTCCATTAATGGCACTGCTTTTGATGTTTTTGGTTTTGTTGCAGTCTTTTTGTCTTCAGGCTTTAATTTTAACAAATCTTTTAAACATAAGGAATAATCAAATAAAGAAAGTATTTCGCTTGTTTCAAGTGGAAAATGGGCAATGTTAACATTGCGTTCCCTGGAAGAATATTTTTTATACATGTGTGCAAATCCATCCTCCATTTTTTTAAATTCTGTAAAGTTTTTAAAAATTAGTAAAGAAAAAAATTCATTATCTGTTATAATTTGAAAAACTACTTCAGGCGATTGCATAGCGTTTTTAATTGCAGAAATTTTTCTTTTTTCTTCCAATGATACAGAGTAGCTTGAATTACCCCAAATAAATGTCATTAACTCATAGTCCAGCAATTTAAAATTTGGGATAACGCGAGGAAAATAAAAATTTTGCCTCTTCAACTTATTTCTGATTGCTGTAACAGTCGGCCTCTTAATTTTCAATTTTTTGGACAATTTTTGGTCGTTTAAGTCAGGAAATTTAACTAAGCCATAAAAAACAATTCGCTCCTTTTGTGTGAAGGGAATTTTTTTGGAAAATCTAATAAATTCATCTGCTTCGATGCCTTTATTTCGGCGCTTTAATTTAACAATTGAACTTTTTGCCATTTCATTCACGCATTTATCTCAATATGTAAAATTTGCAACAAAAATATTTAATAATTGATATGATTAGAAAAAGTTTTTATTTTTTTCAGCAGAGAGTGTTTTTGGCTCAGAGCCAGTTGCCCCAAGCGAGATGACGAAAAGGTCTTGACGTATGTTAAAAGAAAAGACCTGGCGAGCAAGTAAAAATATTTTGAGGCATTTAACCAAATGTCGAATTCCGACACATGTCGCGATTTGTTAAATCAGCATATAAGCAACCTATTACATATTTCTAATGTAAGTTTTTACAATAAAAATGGAGGTGTAAAAGCTATGGTAAATCAAGGACCTGATGTTTCAAGCTTAGCAGAAGTTTTGGACAGAATTTTAGACAAAGGAATTGTGGTAGACATATGGGCAAGAATTTCATTGGTTGGAATTGAAATTTTAACTATTGAAGCTCGTGTTGTAGTAGCAAGTGTTGATACGTTCCTGCACTACGCTGAAGAGATTACAAAGGTAGAGCAAGCAGCGATAGCAGCGCCGGCAAAGTAAGCCTAATGCTTTTCCAATACCTAAAAAAGGAGGAGTTCATGTATGGCTAGAAAGAAACTTAAAACCAGACATAAGGTAAAGCACAGAGTAAAACATAGGGAAAAAGAGAAAGTAACTTGTGTAAAAAAACATCTGGAATCATTTGAAAGGCAAGCAAGAGAAAATGAAGCAGCAGTAAAGGCAATGGAGAAAGGCACTTCGGAAGTAGTTGCTGGCATTAGAGCACAGGAGCGAGAAAACACAGCAGCCGTAAAGGAAATTGAAAAAGGTATCGATGCAGTAAAAGCTGGCATAAGAGAAAAAACTAGAGAAATAGAGAAAGGCGTTAACATAATGCATGCCAGCATAAGGGCTTTAGAAAAGGACACAGAGAAATTCATTGATCGGTTCTACCACGGCCATGTTAAAGAGTAACAACTAGTGTCTCTCTTTGCTTGGCTTTTCTCTTTTTTTATTTTTGGGTGTTGGGACATATGGGACACATATTTAGGTTTTTCTGCTGGCTTAACTTTCCGATAATTTTTTTTGTTTCCGTTATGTTTAAATTAGCGATACATATAATATTTAGCAGTTGGGAAAACTTAATGATAAAAATTTACAATGGGGGTTAAAGAAATGACATATGTAGAAACACATCCGAGAACTACTAGAGGGAAATCAGTTCATCATACGCAGGAGGAAAGAAAAAAACAGCAGACTGTTGAAAGAAAAAAATCAGCAGTAAGGGAAAGAGATATTGAGAAAACTTACAAGCTGGAGGAAACCCAGATTGTTGAAGCAAAGTTTTTAACCCCAGAATCGAAAAATTTTGTTTTAACAGATGCAGTTAAAAAATATGAGGACAGGGCTCTTTTGTGGATTAAGGCCGGCTATCCCGTGCATATTATTGGTCCAACAGGCTGTGGAAAAACTGCTTTGGCAATTCACATTGCTGAAAAGCTGGGAAAGCCCGCAGTTTGGATTAACGGGGATGAACAGCTTACAACTCATGAGTTAATTGGCGGCTACTCAAGAATTGAAATGAAAAGCCTGAGGGATAAGTACATTCACAATGTTTACAAAAGTGAGGACATTATTGAGCCGCAGTGGGTTAACAACCCTTTGGCATTAGCCTGCCAGAAAGGCTATACCCTGATTTATAATGAGTTCAGCAGGTCAAAGCCGGAGGCAAATAACATTTTGCTTTCGATTTTAGAAGAAGGAATTCTTGAACTGCCAACAAAGTTTGGTGAAGATCGCTACATAAAAGTGCACCCTGATTTCAATCTGATTTTAACCTCAAACAATACTGAGTATGCCGGCGTACACCAGCCGCAAGATGCTTTGCTGGACAGAATTTGCGCAATTTACATGGACTACTATGACGAGGCAACTGAAGTTGCAATAGTTAAGGCCCACGCCAAAATTGCTGACGCAGATGCTAAAAAAATAGTTGGAGTAGTCAGGCACTTGAGGGAAACTCTGAAGGGAACCGAAGCCCCAGGAACAAGACCAGCGATAATGCTTGCCCATGCAATTAGAGTAACAAACGGCATGAGCACGGATTTGTTTGAGCAATTATGCTTTGATGCAATTGCTTCAAAGACAAAGGATTCAGTGGACTTGGAGCAGAAAGGGGCATTAATTAAAACCGCAATCGATAAATTAAACTTGCACAAATGGTGAATTAATTTGGAAGAAAAAAATGCAGTGATTCAAGATGCAAAGATTTACAAAGTATTTGATTTATGGAAACGCAAGCCCAAATGCCTTACATTCAATGACACTGATGCAATTGTTGTTACAGCAAAAATAAAAGGCGGTGAAAATGTAAAGGAAACTTTTTTCACCTGCCTGAAAGCAGACGGAACTTTTTCATTGCAAACCCCGAATCACATTGCCAAGTTAAGAAGGGAGAAGCTTGCGAAATTTTTAACTTACTACAAATTAACAGATTCTCCGGAGGAGTACAATTTAGTTGATAACATTCGTAAATGGAAAAATAAAAAAGTAAAAGTTGTTAAGGAAAAGGGAGATCATTACATTTATGTCCCCTGAAGTTAGGAGGTATGAGAAATGGCAAAAAATGAATTCAATGAAATCGTTAAGCTGGCTAAGGAAAACGTTAAAGAGCTGATAGATAAAAAGCCGTTAAGCGTAATCAGCGTAACAAAAGAAGGCAACAAATCAGTTGCATTGGTTGAAGTGCTTGAAAGGGAAGCAATACCTGACACACAGAACCTCATTGGCCAATACAAGTTGACCTTTGATGCAAGCAATAATCTTTTGGGTTACAGTCGGGTTTCAGTAAGGAGAAAATGCGATACTGGCCCGTCAGAAATAAGTGAGGAAGAAACAAAATAAAATTTTTATTTGGTGGATTTAAAATGGAATTGGGGGAAAAAGCCTCTCGAAGGGAAGCCAGATGGAATGCTAAATGGGCAAGGAGAAGTGGCTTTACAGGCAAGAGCGCAAAGTGGAAGAGAAAGTGGGACAAGTGGCTTGAAGAAAGGGACAAAAAACTTGAAGCCGAATAAATTTACACGTGATATGTATGGATTTGGAGAGAAAAATTGATTTGCATCATGCGAAAATTGAGAGAAATGATGCTGCAAGGGATGCCAGAAGAAAGGCAAGGACGGATACTTGGGCAGAAAAACATGCTTTTAGGCATGCCAGAAGAAAGGCAAGGACGGATACTTGGGCAGAAAAACGTACAGCAAAATGGAACAGAAGAGCAGCCAAATTTGATGTAAAAATTCCAGAAATAGCTGCTGTTACTGAAAAGGTTGAAGAGAAAATAGAAAAACCAGTTAAAGCTGTTGAGGAAAAAGTTAAAGCTGTCGCAGCAGAATTAAAAAAAGAAGTTAAAAGAGAAAAAAAGAAAAAAATTAAAAACCAGAGAATAAAATTAAAGCCAAAGGTTAAGACGAAAGCTGTTAAGCCTGTTGAAAAAGAAAAAGAATTAGTTGCCGCTATTTTAAAAGAATCTTTGCCGGAAGAAAAACCAAAAATTGAAAAAGTTGAGAAAGAAAAAAAGCCTGTTGAAACAGCTACTATTATCGGGCATTACACTGAAATTTCAATCCCCAAAACAAAAGAGGAAGAAGAATTTAATTGGAGTGCAAAGAGATTTAAGGAATTAGAAGAAAAATTGAAAAAGCTTAGGAGATTTTGAATGAATAAAAGTTTTTTAATCTGCAGTGGAAAAGGCGGTGTTGGAAAAACCTGCACAACAATCAATTTAGGTGTGGCATTAGGGATGTTTGGAAAGGATATAACTATTGTTGATGCTAATTTGCCCACGCCCAATATTGCACTGCATTTAAAGATTCCGGTAGAAGTGAAAACATTGAATGACGTAATTAGAGGAGAAGCCGGAATAGAGAAAGCAACCTATTTATTGAAACCACGCGTCAGAGTGATTCCGGCTGCATTCGGCGTTGAAAGCCTTCAGGGATTTGAACCAAAAAAATTTAAGAAACTGATTAAAAAAATTGAAGCAAACAACGATTTGACTTTAATTGACTGCGCTCCCGGCTTGGGGGTTGAAGTAATTAATGCTCTTAAGGCAAGTGAAAATGCGATTATTGTCCTGAACCCTGAATTGCCCTCGTTGGCTGATGCGAGCAAAACTATTCAGATTGCCCAAGATCTTGGAGTAGAAATCGCGGGAGTAATAATTAACAGGAGCGGAAGATTCAAGCACGAGCTAACTGATGAGGAAATTGTTTTGATCATGGGAAATATTAAAATTTTGGGGAAAGTGCCTGAAGACTCGTTGGTGGCGAGCTCTGTTTCTTTTGGGCAGCCTGTTGTAACGCTTTACCCTTTTTCTCCGGCTGCTTATGCGTTTAAACAAATTGCCGCTACATTAATTGGGAAAAAATACGAGGAAAAGACATCCATTATGGATAGATTTAACACGTTTTTGGCAAGGCGCAGGTGAGTGGATTGAGTTCAGTTAAGGGATTACAGGAAAAGTTTAAGGCTTTTGCGCAGCAAATGGACAGATACATTGCCGAATTCTATTATGGAAAGAGCAAAAAGTAAAAAAATAATGCATTAACCTTAACAAATTAATAAGCTATTTAAAGGATTCGCCTCTTTTAATTATATTGCGGGAGGGGGGGTACTATGTCTGCAATAACCATTTTTTTGTTAGTTTTAATTGGCTTGTTTGGCTCAGCAAACGCTGTGCTCTGGTTTGCCGAAAAAAAGAATAAAAAGGCAAACGCTGGTTTTGAAACAACTCTTTTAAAAAACCAAAAAA
The DNA here is from genome assembly GCA_043808155.1 of Candidatus Iainarchaeum sp. Lineage (GTDB taxonomy): Archaea > Iainarchaeota > Iainarchaeia > Iainarchaeales > JAZDFD01 > JAZDFD01. The sequence continues at coordinate 41,741 of JAZDFD010000012.1, read as the reverse complement.
CAGGCAGTTTACAAAACAATGATTTTTTGGCAGAAATCAACGGGTTAAAAAACCAGCAAGAAAACATTTATTCAAGAATCAATGCCCTGGAAGAAACAGCAATTCAAATTCAAAACGAGTTAAAAGAAATAAAACCCTTTAAAAAAGCTGAACTGCTTTATTCAAAAAAAGAAAAATTACCAAAAAGTAGCAGAGTAAAAATTTTGGAAGAATACTTGAAAAAAACTTAGTTAAAAGATTTAGCGGTTTTGGCTTAATACAAGCACGTCTGTTTTTTTTGCTTCGGCTCTTTCAAGCATTCCAGTTAACTGTTTTATTGTTGCCCCGGAATTCATAATGTCATCCAGCAGCAAAACATGTTTTTCTCTAATCAAATCCTCATTAATCAAAATAAAAGTATTTTTAACCAATTCTTCTTTTTCGTTCAACGACTTCATTTTGCAAAAATTAGTTTTTTGTGTCTTTGAAAAAACTTTTATTGCAGGAATGTTTGTTTCTTTAATAATTTCAGCGGCAAGCAGCATGTTGGGATCATAGCCTAAACTCTCTATGGTTCCCCTATCGCAAGGAACTGGGGAAATAAAATCAACCTTTTTTAACTCAGGATTTCTTTTCATATACTCGGCAAGCAAGCCGCCTAAAATCTTAGCCCATTTGACGTCACCTTTTTCCTTAAACAATTCAACAATTGCGCTCCACTCCCCCTCGCCCATAAAATCAGGGAAATGCTGTTGAACAACATGGACCTTGGCAATGAAGGATTCATCAGCAGAAATCATTATGCATGGAGGGGTTGCTGCACCATGCCATGAAACATTCATTTTCTGCAGAATAGGATGAGCTATTTCAAAAATATCCTTAAAATCCATTCTGTTTTCGGGTTCAAGATACTCATTTACTTCATCCAAAGAAAACGTGTGCCTTTTCTTCACTAAATCATTCAACGCGAACTTGATTTTTTTCTCCAAAATAGGGTGAGTCATCCACTATAATCAAACGCAAAAGAGCTATATATAGTTTTTGCAGGTGAAGCTTGGCACAAAGAAAAGGCGTAGATTAAGTTTGAACCAATAAAAACGAAACAAATATATACACCTACAGCCCTTATATAGCACTATGCCATACACAAAAGGTGTTACAACCATACAGATGAGCCCTCAAACGAGGGATAAACTCAAAGAATTGGGAAAAAAGGGCGAAACCTACGAGCAAATCATACTGGGGCTTCTGAAAGCAAAACGTAAATAATATAAAGGTTTTTCACCTATTTTGCTTACTATCTTCTATTGAGACCTTACATGTATATCCATCAAGAAGTGTAGGTTTATAAACATTCATATCCATCAATAATGTATTAAGAAGCTTATTTTGGGGTTTAAGACCCATAGAGCGCTTATATGTGGAGGAATGATAATATGTCAGAACAACAGCAATCTGGGGTTTTCATGTCAGACGGCACAAAAAGAACCAGAGGCAGAGATGCACAAAGAATCAATCTTTTGATTGCAAAGGCAGTAGCTAATGCAGTGAAAAGTACACTAGGTCCTAAAGGAATGGACAAAATGATTGTTGATGATTTAGGTGATGTAATAATCACAAATGATGGTGCAACAATTTTAAGTGAAATTTCAATTGATCACCCAGTAGGGAAGATGATGGTTGAAGTTGCAAAAACACAGGACAGTGAATGCGGTGACGGAACAACAACTGCAGTTGTACTTGCAGGCGGACTTCTGAAGAGAGCAGAAAATTTGCTTGATGATGAAATTCACCCAAGTGTTATCATAAAGGGTTACAGAATGGCATCAAAAAAAGCAATTGAAATTTTAGAATACACAGCAGACAAAGTTGCATACACTGACAAAAAAACTCTGAAGAATATTGCATTAACTTCAATGACAGGAAAGGCTTCAGAATCAGCAGCTGAATTATCAGAGCTTGTTGTTAACGCAGTTTTAATGGTTGCAGATGAAGAAAACGGAAAAATGTACATTGATGCAGACAACATAAAGCTTGAGAAAAAGAGCGGTGGCTCTTTGAAAGACAGCAAACTCATCAAAGGAATTGTTATTGACAAAGAATTTGTTCACAGCGGAATGCCGAAAAGAACAAACAATGCAAAAATTGCATTAATTGATGCAGCACTTGAAATCAAGGGTCCCGAAACAGACACAAAAGTTGAGATTTCAACACCTGAACAGCTACAGGCATTTTTAGATCAGGAAGAAAGAATGCTCAGAGACATGGTTGCAACAATTAAAGCATCAGGTGCAAATGTTGTAATGTGCCAGAAAGGAATTGATGATGTTGCACAGCACTTCTTAGCAAAAGAAAGAATTGCAGCTGTTAGAAGAGTTAAGAAATCTGACATGGATGCATTAGCAAGAGCAACAGGTGCAAAAGTTGTTTCAAGAATTAAGGACTTAACAAAATCTGATTTGGGAAACGCAGCATCAGTTTACGAAGATAAAGTTTCAGGCGATGACATGGTCTTTGTTGAAGGATGCAAAAATCCTAAAGCAGTTTCAGTTTTAGTACGCGGCGGAACAGCACACGTTGTAGATGAAGCTGAAAGAGCTTTGAAAGATGCAATCGGTTCAACAACCACTGCATTAAGAGAAGGAAAAATAGTTTCAGGCGGGGGTTCAATTGAAGTTGAAGTTGCAATGAAACTTAGAGCATACGCAAGCACAGTTGGCGGAAAAGAACAATTAGCAGTTGAAGCATTTGCAGATACACTGGAAGAAATTCCAAGAACTCTTGCAGAAACTGCAGGTATGGATCCGCTTGATTCAATTGTGAACTTGAGAAGTAAGCACAAAGGTAAGGAAGGAAAGTATATCGGTATTGATGTTTACAATGCAGGATATGCAGACATGAGAAAACTGAATGTTGTTGAACCTTTAAGAGTTAAAACACAGGCAGTTACTTCCGCAACTGAAGTTGCTGAAATGATACTTCGAATTGATGATATCATCTTAGGAACTGGAAAAGGCAGAATGCCAGACATGTCAGGTGGCATGGGCGGCGGAATGCCTCCAATGATGTAACCGTCCGTTTTCGACCGGACGTACCGAGATATGTGAGACATTTTCGTTTTGCTCAATGTCTCGGTAATATTCCTTTTTCTTTTTTATTCTTTTTATTGAGTAACAATTTCAGGGGTCCCGATTTCAACAAAGTTGAAATAGGCGCATTTCACTTTAGTGAAATAGCGTAACAAGGGGGCAGTCCCCTGTCCAGAAAGTATAAAAGGATGTGTGGGCTTTTTTATAAAGTGAGAAAATGAATGGAATTATAATTACGGGTTTAGCCAGAAGCGGAAAAGATACTGTTGCAAAAATGCTGCATGATTTTGGTTATGATATTTTTGTTTTCAGTGACTGTTTGTTTGATGAATTAAGAAAACAAAATCTTGAACTTACAAAAATGAATCTTTCCCAAGTCGGAGATGAACTTAGAACAGAAAGAGGAATGGATGTTGTTGCACAGTTAGTTTTTGAGAAAGCAAAAAATACGAACGCAGAAAAAGCAGTTTTTGTTGGTGCACGTTCATTGGAAGAGGTTGAATATTTAAAAAAGTATCTGGAAAAATGTGTTCTCGTGAGAGTTGTTGCTGAAAGTGATAAAAGATTTGACAGGAAAAATTCACAGGATGCACAAGACAGAGTTGAATTCTTTGCGCGTGATGAGAGAGATGTTAAAAATAAAGGACTTGGAAAAGTAATTGACTCTGCAGATGAAGAAATTGAAAATAATTCTGATTTTGAAGCTCTTAAAAGAGATGTTGAGAAATTGGTTGATATTTTTGAAACTGTTGGGTAAACATGGTTAGCTTTAAAAACCATTCATAGAAGGAATAATTCATGACTACCAGAAGGTGTTATCAAATACTCGGGCAGCGGATTCACCCGGAAACAGATTAATCATCTATTTAAACATATTTCTAATTCTAATTTTAATTGCGCTTTAAGCTCGGGTTATAGGAATATTACCGCGATATTGAGCAAAGCGAAATATCGCACGTATTCGCACTCGAGGAGCGTGTGCAAACGAAGTGAGCAAAACCCATATGAACAAAGTGAGTATGGGTTGCAATTCAAGGTTGTGGCCTTGTGGGCATGTAGCTTAGTCTGGCAGAGCATTGGTCTTATACACCAAGGGTCGGGGGTTCAAATCCTCCCATGCCCAATCCAATTGCGTACGGATGGTCCGCAATATGTGCAGGGTTTTCAACCCTGCGGTAATATGAGAGTGATAGAATGAAAACATTAGAAGCATACAATAAGGAAAAGGAAAAAGAAGTGAAAGACTTCTGGGATAAACATGACATTGCAAATAAAGTCAGGCACATGAATGACAGTGCTGAAAAAACTTTTTATTTCATGGACGGCCCGCCGTATGCAACAGGTCACATTCACATGGGAACTGCATTAAATAAAATTCTGAAGGATGTTGCAATCAGATACTGGAGAATGAACGGTCGTGACGTGTTTGACAGACCAGGTTATGATTGCCATGGAATGCCAATTGAATTTCAGGTTGAAAAAGAATTAGGATTTAGAGGAAAACACGATATTGAAAATTACGGCGTTGGAAAGTTTGTTGAAAAGTGCAGGGAGTATGCAACAAAATTCATTGGCACAATGAATGATGAGTTTGCAGATTTGGGAGTCTGGATGGACTGGGAAAATCCATATTTGACACTTAATAATGAATATATAGAATCAATCTGGTGGACTTTTAAAAAAGCAGAGGAAAAAGGTTTGTTATACAAAGGGACATATCCTGTTCATGTTTGTCCGAGATGTGCAACTGCAGTTGCATATAATGAGATTGAATATACAAAACAAACAGATAATTCAATTTATTTTAAATTTCCGGTTATGGGAAAAGAAAAAACCTTCTTATTGATTTGGACTACTACTCCGTGGACGCTACCAGGCAACACAGGTGTGATGGTTCACCCGACTGAAACATATGTTGAAGTTGAAGTGATGGGTGAAACATGGATTATGGCAAAAGAATTACTGCAGAAATTAATGGAAGCAATAGAAGCAGGTTATGTTGTGAAAAGAGAATTTCCAGGAAAAGAATTGGAAGGCTGGAGATATGAAAACCCATTAGAAAAACACATGAAGCGTCCTGAATTTGAAAATGCGAACAGAGTTGTGTTAAGTGCAAGATTTGTTAATGTTGAAGACGGAACTGGTTTGGTTCATACTGCACCAGGACATGGTAAAGAAGATTTTACAGTTGGCAGAGAAACAGGTTTGCCAGCGTACTGCCCTGTGAAAATTAACGGTGAGTTAACAGAAGAAACTGGAAAATATGCAGGAAAGAAAGCAAGAGAAGTTGATAAAGAAATTGTTTCTGATTTAGAAGAATCAGGAAACTTAATTTACAAACATCCTTATACACATGATTACCCAATTTGCTGGCGTTGTAAAAGTCCGTTACTGATGGTTTCAATTCCTCAGTGGTTTTTGAAAGTTGAAAGCATCCAGAAAAAAGCAGTTGATTTGAATCAGGAAGTTAACTGGGTACCAAGCTGGATGGAAGACAGAATGCATGACTGGTTAGATACTTTGAATGACTGGCCAGTTACGCGTGAAAGATATTGGGGTGCGCCGTGCCCAATCTGGATTTGTGAGTGCGGAGAACAGGTTGTTATTGGTTCGCTAAAAGAGCTTAAAGAGAAGACAAAAGTTCCTAAAGATTTAGAATTGCACAAACCTTTCATTGATGAAATTACAATTCCCTGCAAATGCGGAGGGACTATGACACGCGTTAAAGAAACATTAGATGTTTGGTTTGATGCGGGGATTTCAAGCTGGGGTGCATTGGATTATTCTAAAGGGGACAAGCTTTTCAAAAAATACTGGCCTGCTGATTTGAACATTGAAGCAACTGAGCAGGTACGCGGATGGTGGAATGCGGAGTTATTAAATTCAGTGATTTCATTTGATGAAAAACCATTCAAAAATATCATGGTTCACGGAATGGTTACTGATTTAGATAAGAAAAAAATGAGTAAAAGTTTAGGGAACAATGTTCAGCCTTCAGAAGTTTTTGAAAAACACAACAGAGATTATTTACGATTCCATTTAACAATGGCTTCAAGAGGGGAAGACTTTGGTTTTGACTGGGAAATTTACAAAGACATTTCAAGATTCTTTAATATTTTCTGGAACTCAATGAATTTTGCAGCACTTTACATGAATTTGGATTTAGATGCAAAAGTTAATATGAAAAAATTGCAGGCAGAAGATAAGTGGATTTTGAGCAGGTTAAATTCATTGGTTGAAGAATGTGACAATGCATTTGAAACATATGTTTATTTTAAAGTTCCAAAATTAGTTTCTGATTTTGTTCTGGAAGATTTCAGCAGAACTTACATTAAATTAGTAAGGGGCAGAATTGGAACTGAAACCGGAGAAGAAGCAAGCAAAGTAATGAGTGTTGTTGTTAAGACACTTATGAAAATCCTTGCACCAGTTACTCCGCATATTTCAGAATATATTTATCAGTATTTGAAGAAAGCTAAGTCTCCAGAATCAGTTCACATGCTTCCCTTTCCAAAAGCATTTGATGCACTGAAAGATGAAAGTCTGGAAAAAGAAATGAATTTAGTAAGAGAAATTTCACAAAGTGCACTTTCATTGCGTGAAGAACATAAAATGAGACTGAGATGGCCGCTTAAAGAATTAGTTGTGCTTTCAAAAGAAGACATATTTCCAAATCTGAAACATGTTCTTGCAAGCATGGTTAATGTGAAAAAAATCAGAGTTCATGAAAGTGTTTCAGGAAATTATGCAGAAGGTGAAGCTTCAGGAATTAAATTTGTATTGAATATTGATGCAGATTCTGAATTGAAGCAAGAATGGGAATTCAGAGAACTCGTAAGAAGAATTCAGTCAATGAGAAAAGAAGAAAAACTCAATCCTAATGACACAATTGATTTGTTTTTAGGGAGTGATGACTCTATGTTTTTGAAAAAATGGAAAACCCTAATTGAAAAAGAAACAAACACAAAAATTTCAGAAAAACAGGGTGAACTGCAGAAAGTTCTTGAAAGGTCTTTTTACATTGAGATTAAGAAGTGAATCTTAATTCAATCCCAAAAAGTATCTTGCTGCGAGAACTACTAAAATGAGTCCTAAAGATAATGCAATCACAAACTCAGGGGACATTTTGGGTCCTTTTGTGTCTGCATCAAAGAATCTCATAATCCCCAAAGATGAACTTGGGCTTGAGACGCCAGGACCTTTTCTTAATTTAACCATTATATCACCAAAAAAGAGAACTTTAATATAGTTCGTTTATATAAATCTAATAAATAGGGGAAGGAATATAAAGATTGTTATTGGTGTCAAAATGGTTTCAAAAGATATGATGAAAGATGTCCTGCATGTTGCAGTTCTTCTTGTACTGATATTTGCACTGCTTTTCATGCTTACATGGGGTGGAGTTGTAAAATGCAAAACAATTCCGGGATGGTGCAATATTTACTGGGGCATAATGGGACAACCAAAAGTGCTTATTGTATACGGGAATGAAGGATTAGGGGATCATCTGTTATTAAAGCAATACATGTCAAATCCAAACATAATTGGAGTCACCCCCTATTTGAGCCATGTTGATAATGTTAATGTTGGAAATCTGAAAAAATATGATCTTGTAATTGTTGAGGAAGCAAGAGAAATGTCAACTGAGAAAATGCGTGCATTTATAGACTATACCATGGGCCCTACAGGTGGAAGATTAATCTGGACAGGTGATGCAGGAACGGAATTAGGACCAGGAGATGAAATGCTTTATGCTGATGAAAAAACAGAAGGGGCAGAACATACTGCATTAGGGCCATGGGCAAGAAAACAGGGAGAAGATATTATTTCATTAGATAATCTTCTTTCAGTAAAATATGTTGGAAATTATTGTGAAATGAAAAATTGTGTGCCGGATGCAGAAGGAAAAATTTATGTTGGAACTTTGATTCCTGAACCCAGCAGAAGTGACCCATTAATTGAGGGATTTGCATCAAGCAGAACTTTGAGTATTGTTCCGGAGGAAGACTTCGGACTGGTTAAAGCACTTTCGGGAACATTGACTGAGGAAGTTCTTTCAGTAACTTATGGGAGTAATATTTACACACTTGATGGTGACCTTATCGGTAGTAGTTCGCCAATGATTGTTAAGTCAGGTGTTGGCGGGAAAATCGCATACTATGCAATGCCTCCGGAATACTATGTTAAAAATAATGAGTATATGTTAATTCTGGAAAATATGTACTATGGAATGCTCTGGGGCTGAATCCAATTAATCTCACGGAAAGGTTTTTAAACTAGAAAACGCTTTATAAACTCAAAACTGCCCGAAACGTATTTAAATTAGGGCAGGCACAAAGTATAATATATTCAAATATATTATAAAAAATTAGCGAGGTAAGAAAAAATGTATCCTGATAATGGTGGAGGAGCAGCTGAACCAATGAATATGGGCGGTAGCTTAAAATCAAAACTAACATCAAATCTCGAAGGCCTCATTCCTTTGATTCTTATAATAATTATTGTGGCTTTCTTGGCACACAAATTTAATTTCATAGACTTAGGATTTCTTCCAGGCTTTGATGGGAATGACCCAATGCAAATGTTAATTATTGGTTCACCTAGTGCAGACCTGCAGATAATTCTTGATCAGGACAGAGATCTTGTCAAGTACTATGTCAAAAGTTCGTCTGCATTAAATATAAGTCCAGACGAACAATTAGCTCAGTATGATGTAGTAATGCTTTATCAGGCATACAATTCAAATAAAGCAGTTTCAAGACAGCTTGGTGAAGCAATTGAAAGCTATGTCAATAAGGGCGGAAAATTAATTACTGTAATGGATTCTGGAATTTACAGAGAAGTTGGTTTAGGCAATCCTGCAAAAGATGTTGTGGGATGGAAAGCAACATTTGGGGATGCAATTCCTGTTGAGTGCGGACCACTTGAAAATAGTGTTCCAAGTTGTACAGTAAAATACTCAGTACACGGTGTAATTTACAAGCAGGACTTTGACCATAAAATAATGGAAGGGATTGACAGAATTCCTGCACAGCCAAATGACGCACCATTATTACTTGAAACATTTGATGTTACACCAACAGGTAAAATCATAGCATCTATTCAGGATGTTGCAACTCCGCGTTACTTCCCTGCAATTGTTGAAAGAACTCAGATTGTGGGAAAAAGCATTTACTTCAATTACGACCCTGGTAAAACACGCGGTGTATTTGAAAACACTTTAGAATATCTGAGATAAGCCAATTAGGGCTTATTTCCTTATTTTCTTTTTTATTTGAGCTTAACCATAAGTATTAAATATCATTTCCAGAGCTATATTTACAGCAATCATAGGGGGGTATTGTGACTGAAATATTCCATGATTTAGGAGAGTGTACGCACTGCGGAATCTGTGTGCATGCTTGCCCATTGGAATTATTCATTATGACACAGGGACGCGTAAGCGTTCATCCTGAAAAACAGTCATTATGCATTGATTGTAAACTATGTTACAATGCCTGTCCAAAAAATGCAATACTTGTAAAAACAGAAAATAATGCAGAAACTATTATTAAGTGATCCCTGGAGGTGCACAAAATGGCAGAAGAAAATGCAGTTTTCGTTGGAAAGAAAGGTACAATGAGTTATGTCCTTGCAGTCGTAACCCAGATGAATAACAAGGGTTCAAATGAAGTTTACATCAAAGCAAGAGGCAAAGCAATCAGCAGAGCAGTAGACGTAGCAGAGATCGTAAGAAACAAATTCATAACAGATGCAAAGATTGCAAATATTTCAATTTCAACAGAGGAAATCCCTATTGAAGATGGGAGTCCTTTAAAAGTCTCAGCAATTGAGATTAAATTAGCAAGGTGAAATTTTTTATTTCACTTTTTTCTTTTTATTTTTAGCAGATTTTAGATATCAGATTGCAATAGTACCCCCTGTTAATCTTTTTCTATCATAATATATTGGGATTGAACTCAGTTAGTGATAAAAATGAAAAGTCCGCTCTGTAATGAAGAATTGAAAAATAACAGTTTCTGTGCATTGTGCAATGCAAAAATAAAACAGGGTTTGGTCAGTGAAACTGATTTGAAAGTTCTGAGGAAACTTCAGGATATGGAAAAAACCTTGGTGCTTAAAGACACTGAATTTGTTAAAGCTTATGAAGCTGGGGAATTCATTCTTATTGTTTGCAAAGGGAATGTTGGTGCATTGATTGGCAAAGGCGGGGAAATTGTAAAATCGCTTTCAAAAGATTTTGGTAAAAAAATAAGAATTGTTGAACATACTAATTCTGAAAAAGACAATGTGCAGAATGTTCTTGGTAATGTTAGGGTTTTGGGAATGAACAAAGTATTCAAACCAGGGACGGAAGAGACTCTACTTTTTATTCCAAAAGCAGATGAACATCGATTGCCTGCAGATAAAAAAACAGTTGAGACAATAATTTCTGAAATTAACGGAAAGAAAACAGAAATTAGTTTTAAGTGAAACTTATGAAAATGCGTAAGTTTAAAATATTAGTTAGAGTTTCTTATATCTGATGGAACATTCTGTTAAAGTGGGTTTATGTTTTGGTTTAACTTCCGGAGTTATAACCACACTTGGATTATTAGTCGGACTTAGTGCAAGCACTAATTCAACAGTTATTGTTCTTGGCGGAATAATAATGATTGCAATTGCAGATGCATTTTCAGATGCGTTTGGAATTCATATTTCTGAAGAATCAGAAAATAAGCATACGCAAAAGGAAATCTGGACTTCTACAATTTCAACATTTCTTTTCAAATTTTTCTGTGCTTTAACCTTCGCAGTGCCTGTGTTCTTGTTTGACTTGGGAACTGCAGTTATTGTTAGTGTGGTTTGGGGTTTGTTAATTCTTAGTGTTTTGAGCTACTATATTTCAAAAGACCATAAAACAAGCACACTCCACGTTATTGCAGAGCATATTTCTCTTGCATTAGTTGTTGTTTTCATAGCAAATTGCGTAGGAATGTGGATTGCGGGAACGTTTGTTTAATATGCACATAAACTATATTCTGCACATTTAAGGCGTTCCAAAAGAATAAAATGTGGTTTCCGAAACCTTTTTTTAGAAGAAAAGAGATTGATGTTATTCATGCAAGAGATTACAAGTTATAGGAAATGGGTAAACAGTTTATCTGCCTTAAGTTTGCTTGATGTTCAACTCAGTCACAGGCTGATAAAAGACCCAAATTCAAAAGAGACAAAAGAAATGTTAGAAGAATTTAATGCTTTAAGAAGCAAACTTCATACGTACCGAATACAAAATGTTCATGAATTTAAGCCACATCATAAAGCATTACCCCCTCCAAAGAGACCTAAGTAGATTAACTATTCGTTTTTTCTTTTTGCACAAAAAGGGGGTGTTCAAATCCCGAATTTCTAATCCCTTTATGTGCAAAGCCTCCAAACACGAAAGCTTTATATATATCATGACACTATCATGATATGCTATGAAAAATCATGACACTTCACTGGATATTCATGACACAATGCGTCAGGAAGAGCTAATTAACAAGATAAATCCCAAAATCGAGGGTTTAAGCCTTGATTTACAGGAAATCATGGAACTTAGCAAGAATCCTGCGTTTCTCTCGGTTCTGATGTACAAACTGGCACAGGAACGGGAACAAACCAATAAAATAATGGAGCAAATTGGTGAAAAATTAGATGAAATAAACTTCCACCTAAGAAAAGAGGAAGTAAAAAAGAAGAAGAACGGGGTGGCAGAGAATAGAGAATTAGTTGAAGTGTTACCTGAGCAGGATCAGATGATTATTAATCTTGTTCAGGAAAATGGCTCAGTAGAAGCAAAAGATATAAAGTCTGCATTAGGCTACAAAGGAACTAATGCAGCATCACAGCGCTTAAATAAATTATATAAGGAAGGGTATTTGAGAAAAGTTCAGTCTGGCAGAAAAGTACTGTATTTGGCAAAGTCATGAGTTACTTCTTTTTAACTCCCAACCCCCACCTCTTTGCCAACTTTCTCAAATACCCAACTCCTTCGCCTGAAAGGGACTCTGTCCCTTTTCATACCCTGAAATTTGTTAATGTAAATTACCGCCCTATCGAAGATAGGGCACATATGCTCACATCCGGAGCGCCGGATAGGGACTCTGTCCCTTTTCAAACCCTGAAATTTTTTAATGGAACTTTGGATTTCATCCCCTTGCCAACCCCTGAAATTTGTTAATAGAAAATTAAAATTATGCTACGTCAGGCAGAGGCATGAAAATAATTTTTCCATTTTCAACACCTAACACAAGCAGATGCGCAGAAGGGAGCTTTGTTCTAGTACGCAGAGTTTTACAAATGTCTTCGAATTTTTTAACACTTATGTTGTGATCTTTAATTAACTTACGCATAAATGCGCGTCCTCTTTTTGTTCTTCGGCTAATATCCGTATGAATCATTTCTTCGATAGATGGTGCATCAGTTTTTGCCATTGCTATAAGTCCGTGACCAATATCATAAATTATTGGTTTTCTAAGCTCATAGTCGCCCGGTTTGAATAGTGAGTTATGTTTATCAACAAGTTCGGAAAAATGTTTTATTATCCGAGCAGGTGCGTCATCTTTAATTTCTGCTTCACCAAAAAGCCCAGTGTGCGCTCGCTTTATTACTAAGTCATCACCTGGAAAATTTTTTGAAATATTCATTTCTCTTACGCGCCCACCTGATGAGTGCGTATCCCTGAGGTCATCTAATTCAATATATGGTCTATGGTCCAAATTTTCCATATTGCCCAAATACGCGCTTATAACACGTGACGATTTTGTCAAGCGTTTAACAAGTGCAGGGGGTAAAGGTCTTACAGGCATATTAGAAATAGGGCTTGTAAGTTTAAATAATATTTGGAAACTATAACGAGTTTTCAAAAACTTCTCTTATTTTTACTTCATTAAAATTAGGGAAAGATGCCTTAACTTTTGGGACATTTGTCCCATCTAATAAATCATCTAAATCCTCCTCACTTACACCATAATCACTGAGTTTCTTAACACCCGCAGCATGGAAAAACTGTTCAATTTTGGAAATTGCGTCATCAATATTATCTGCTCCGATAGCACAAGTAATCATCTGCAGTTCTTTATTTTTTTCTTTTTTTACTGCATTCATAAAACCAACAGTTGTTATTGCACACGCAGTTCCATGAGGAACATTATATTTCACAGTCAAGGGATATGAAAATGCATGCATTGCATTCGTACCTGCTAATGAAATTGAATAACCTGCTAAAAGTTGTCCATGGCTCATTGAAGTTCTGAGTTCAATATTAAGTGGTTTGTGAATTGTGTTAATCAGATTTTCATAAACTAATTTTATTGCTTCAACTGAAAACAATTGTGAAAACTTAGATGCCTTAGGACTCCACAAAGATTCAATACCATGAGAAAATGCATCAAGTCCTGTTGAGGAAGTTAAGTCTTTGCTCATTGAAACAGTCAATGAAGGATCAACAATTGCTTTTTGAGCAAAAAATACAGGAGTTGAAAATCCCTGCTTTAAATTTTTTTCATGGTCAGTATAAACACCATAGGGTGTAACTTCACTTCCGGTTCCTGAAGTTGTTGTAATTGCAACTAAAGTCGTAGCGGGTTTTGAAAATTCTTTTTTATCATAAAAATAGTCTTTTGCATCCCCGGGGTTTGTGTTTAACGCAGCACAGAATTTCGCAGCATCAATTGCAGAGCCTCCGCCTAAACCAATAATTAAATCAGGATGAAATAAACGTGCAAACTGTGCAGATTCATCAATAGTTTTTAATGAGGGATTTGGCTCAACTTTATTGAAAACCTCGATCTCATTTCCTGAAAAGAATTTTTTTATTTTTCCAGTGAAACCTAATTTTGTCATGGATGATTTTCCAGTAACAAGAAGTATTCTTTTATTTTCAAATTTTGATGCAAAATCTGCAAACTCTGCAAATCGTCCTTCACCAAAAGCAACGTCAACTGGGTTAAAAAAATTCCAATTATTCATCTTGTTCACGATTTAAAACTTATTCTTTGTTTTGCATTGTTTTCTTTATGTTTTCAATGAGTTTTGTACTTTGAGAAAGTTCAGTGTAAGCATCTTTTGTTTCAGCATCAGTGAAATTAAGTTCAAATTCACCATGCTCTAATTTTGTTAGTTTGACACTGTCTTTGAATTTCTTTTTTAATTCTGCCAAAAGTTCTTCTTCCTGCATTATTGACTCTAATTTCATACTTATGAAATTTTTGGTTTTCGTAAGAGACATAATGTGAGTTTCAATTTCAGAAATTAAATCGTCTTTAGTGTTTGAATGCGGAGTTATTCTAACAGGAACAGTATCAAATCCCGCTTTTTTAACTTCGTCAGTAACTTCTCTTCTTTTTGATTTTATTTTTTCTTTTAATTTCTCAAATTTTGTTAATTCAGTATCAATTTTTCTGATGAGAAGTCTGTAGGTTTCTTCCTGTTCTTTTAAATCAGCCATGGTATAAATAAGTGGGGGCTTACATTTAAAGTTTTCGCTGATATTAAAGGAAGTTTTAATTCAGTAGAGGAACTATAAACACGCAGATATAACATTTAAATATTCAAAAGTGTTAATGATAGCATGGCTATGGAGCTTAGTGAAAAGAGTTCAATTGTGGGGCGTTCCCTTTCGGATATTGAGAAATACGGGGAAGACGGCACTGGTTATCTGGGAAAAGTTGTAATGAGTTCAGGTGAAACTCCAGTAATGGGAAGAAAAATCCTTATTGATTTAGCAATGCCGCATGTTATGCTTGTATGCGGCAAGCGCGGAGGAGGAAAATGCGTTTCAGGAGATACCGAAATAATTCTTGAAGATGGATCTATTGAAAAAATTGAAAATTTGAAAAAAAATTCAAAAAAAATAATTGCATTAAATGAAAGCTACAAATTAGAACCTGCAAAAAAAAGTGATTTTTTCAGCAGAGAAGTAGAAAAAGTTTTGAAAATAACAACACGAGCAGGGAAAGAAATAACTTTGACTCCTGAACACCCCTTGCTTACAATTGACGGGTGGAAACCAGTAAGTGAACTTTCAGAAGGTTCACGCATTGCTACGCCAAGAAAAATAAGTTTCTTCGGCAATGAATTCATGAGTGAATCACAGATTAAACTATTGGCATATCTTATTGCAGAAGGCCACACAATGCGAAAAGCAGTATGGTTCACGAACACTGATAAAAAAATCCAAAATGATTTCAAAAAAGCAGTAATAACTTTTGATGAAAAACTCACTGTCAAAAAAATGAAAAATACTGAAGAGCAATTCAGAGTAGTATGCAAAGAATTTAAACAAAAAATTGAAAAAAATGTAAGAAATGAAGGGAAATTTGCAAAGGGAATTATATTTGAGAAACAGCACTCGTTGAAAGATTGGCTTATTTCGATTGGCGCATACGGATTTAAAGCAACAGAAAAAACAATTCCAAAAGAAGTCTTCTCACTAACAAAACAAAAAACAGCACTATTCCTGAACCGTTTGTTTTCCTGTGACGGTAGCATCTGGAAAGAAGACACAAGATATCGGATAAGCTATTGTTCAAGTTCTGAAAAAATGATAAAACAGATTCAGCACTTATTGCTTAAATTTGGGATTGTTTCGATTCTAAGAGATAAAAAAATTATTTTGGATGGAAAACAGTTTACATCATTTGAATTAACTATTGAGGGTCAATTCTGCAAGGAGTTTATAAATCAAATTGGGTTCTTTGGGAAAAAAGAGGAATTGCAGGCGCAATTTCAAAAAGACATTAAAGACAAGAAATTCAATCCTAATTTAGACACAATTCCGAAAGAAATCTGGGATTATTATATTCCTGAAAACTGGGCTGCGGTTGGAAGAAAAATTGGTTACAAGCATCCAAAAGCATTACGGGAAAGTGTTAGATATTCACCGAGCAGAAATAAATTATTGCAAATTGCACTTGCGGATGAAAATGAATTAATTCAAAATATTGCAGAATCAGATGTTTACTGGGATGAGATAAAAAAAATTGAGGAAATAAATGAAAAAACAACAGTCTACGATATTTCAGTTCCTGAAATGCACAATTTTGTAGCAAATGACATAATAATTCACAACAGTTACACTATGGCAGTTCTTATAGAAGAATTTGCAAGACTTCCGCCGAGTGTGAAATCAAGAGTGTCAGTTATTGTGATTGATACTGTTGGAATTTTTTGGAGTTTGAAATTACCAGATACTGCGAACGTAGAATATTTGAAAAGCTGGGATTTGGAACCAGCGGGAACAGACACAAAAGTTTTTGTACCCAAAGGAAAACTTAAATTTTACAAAGAAAAAAACATTCCTGTTGATGGTGCATTCACATTAAAAGCAAGTGAATTGGAAGCAATTGAATGGATGGCATTATTTAAACTTACATGGAGAGATCCCGAAGGAATTCTCCTTACACGTGTTATTGAAACAATAAAAGAAAAAATGGGAACCTACTTTGGGCTTGACGATATTATAACTGCAATAAAGCAGGATACAGAATCTTCCCCACATGAAAAACAGGCAACTATTAACAGAATAAACATTGCAAAAAGCTGGGGTTTGATTGAAAAGGAAGGAACTAAAATAAAAGATATTACAAAGCCGGGAAAAGTTACAATTATTGATGTTTCTGCTTACAGACAGGCAATTGGAATGGAAGGAACTAAAGACATTATTGTTGCACTGCTTGGAAAAAAACTTTTTGAAGAAAGAATGCTTTACAGAAAGGAAGAAGAAATGAAACTAATTCAGGGGAAAACAAAAGAAAGTTCAATGCCAATTATCTGGATGATGATTGATGAAGCGCATATGTTCATGCCCAAAGATGAAGACAATATTGCATTAAGAGTTCTGCTTGAATGGGTGCGTGTGGGACGGCAACCAGGTTTGAGCCTTTTGTTGGCAACACAACGTCCGAATAAACTGCATCCCGATGCCATCTCCCAGTGTGATTTATTCATAAGTCACAGAATGACTTCAAAACCTGATATTGATGCAGTTTCTGCATTAAGACCGAGTTATCTGCATCAGGATCTGGATAAGTATTATGCAGAAATGCCCAAAGAAAAGGGTTATGCACTGATTATAGATGACAATACTGAGAAAATCTGGATGATTAGAGTCAGGCCGAGATATTCATGGGATGCAGGTGTTACTGCCAGCGCATTCCTCAGATAAGGGCAGTTTTAAAGCTTTCTGTATAAAATTTCTTAGATGATTACTAAAAATCAGATACTGCTGTTTGCAGGGATTTTTTTATTATTAGTTATTGCATGGCAGGGCAGCTTTTACTGGGGAACTTTTTCAGGAGATTTCAAATCAGTAAACATATTTCTGGAGGAGTTTGACAAAAAAGTTAGTGAGGACGAGGACAGCTGCTTCATAATGGGAATTGAATCAAATTATTACACGGAAAATTTTCAGGATATGACCATAGTTGCAAATGAGTCTGTTGTACTGCAGAAAAAAGTTGATGTTTCAAACAGACATGGGATTAGTGAGTGTGTTTCTTCAGAGTTTTTGAATTCTGGTGAAAACAAAGTTACAATGTTTTTCGGGTCTCATACCTTGTTTTATCATGTGGTAGTACAGAACTATGAGAAAACTGTTCCTGAATTTTTTTTAAGTGCAGAAAATGAAAAAGTTGAAATTGAGATAAATAATTATGACGGAAAAGCCTATGCCCCTGTTTCAATTTATGTTAATGGTAACTTAGACCACAGAGTTTATTTTTCTGGAAATGAATTTTCCTCTGCTGAGACAGTGAAATTGCAGGAAGGGGAAAATGAAATTAAAGCAGAATTCCAGGGAATTGAGAAAACACTTACAATTTCAAAGGAACCTAAATTTCATATGAATAATATTTTCGGGATTGCAATACTTTCTGTTTTGATTTTTGTTTTGTGGACTTTTGTTTTCAGAGAAAATGATTTTGCAGAACGCATTGCATTTACTCTGGTTTCATTTTTTTCAATTTTTGTTATCTTGTTTTTTGCACTTTTAGTTACCGGAACACTTAATGCATTTAATTATGTTGTTGGAATTTTAATTGCGATTATTGCAATAAGTATTTTTTTCAGAAAAAACCTTAAGAAAAAAGATTCTCTTGAAAATGTTAAATGTTCGGAAATGATAAAAAAAGCAAGTCCCATGATTATTTTGCTGATTGCACTTATTCTTGGGTCTGCACTTATTTTCAATATGTTCACTTTCAGTTATTACGGAGTCTGGACAAGTTTTTATGAAAGGCAGTCAAAAACAATTACTGAAATTGAAAAAATTCCAGAGATTGATGAATTCAGTTTTCTTGGAACAAAACCTTATGGTTATATGTCAGCTTATTTTTACATTAAACCAGGGATTGGGTGGTTGACGGGACTGGAAGGACAGCAAAGTTATGCAATAATTATGCTGCTTTCACAGATTGCGTTTGTTGCATCGCTATATTTATTTTTCAGGAGTTATGGTCTTGAGAAAAAAGCATTTTTAGGAGCTGCCGTAGTATTATTCGGGGGCTTTGTTTTCAGCGATTTCAGTTTTAATATACGGCATGTTATAAGTTATTCATTTTTAATTTTGAGTATGTATCTGCTCAGACGAAATAAAGGAGTTATGAGTGGAGTTGTGTTGGGGTTCTGCACATTTATTCAGGGACCTTTGTACGCGATTTTCATTGCATTAAGTCCGTTGCTGATTCAAAAGAAAGAACAGGTCTTCGAATTAGTTAAAGCATTGGTGATAGGTGCAATAATTGCATTTATATTTTTCATCCCGACATTTTTGAGTTCGGGAATTCCGAGTCAGGCAAAATACGATGTATGGGGATATTTCTGGAGCATTCCTTTGTACGGATTCTTCCTGGATTATCTGCCAATTTTAATGTTAATTGCAGTATTTATTGCTCCGTTTTTGCTTTCCGGAAAAAGCAAATTTGATAATTTTTCATTAAGGGTTTTGGGCATGCTTCTGGTTTATTTATTCATACAGCTTTTCGTTTCATACAGAATTAATGTTGCGGCAACAGTTGCATTTGCATTATTAATTTCATTACTGTTTCCAAAAGATTTTTTGAAAGATAAATTTTCAGAATACGCAACAGCTGCTTTTTTTTCATTAAGCTATGTCATAATGTTTTTCATAATTCTGAATTTTTACACTGTTCCGCCTTCTTTGTCACATTCATTTAATTATACTGCAGACTATTCATCAACTGAAGCAAACTTTTTGAATGAACCTTATCTCGGGCACCCCTTCATTCATGATGCACAGAGAAAATCTTCTGCAGATTTGGCAGTAGAATATGCAAATGAACAGATGATAGATGATAGTTTCAGATTTTTAAAAGAAAAAGATCCTGAGATTCTGAAAGAATATAGTATTGATTATGTAATTAACAGATCAATATATTTAGATGAAAAACCAGTGGGGGATAATACTTACAAGGAAGAAATTGAATTCCAGTTTTTGGATAAAATTTATTCAAATGAATTTGTTCATATCCACTGGGTTGACAAGGACAAGTTAAATTAAAAATCAGATTTAAAGAAATTCGGAATTTTGATTTGATTTTCCTTTGAGAGATTTTAATCTTTCTTTCAGCTGATTTTGGGATTTTTCCGGATTTGGCATTTCAACACGTTCATTAGCAAATGTTTCAGAAGAACTCATGCTTTTATTTAATTTTGTTTTATAAGAATTAATTTCATCCATTGCGCCTTCACTCATTTTTCCAAAATAACCGCATCTGTTGCACTTCTGCATCCCAGTATTTGAATCTTTTCTTAGATCAATTCCCGCGCATCTCGGACAAAAAGTTAATTTCATTTAAATCACCAATAAAATACGATTGAAAATGTATAAAATACAGTTGGCGATGCCAGTTCATTTGGACTGCGCCAGTGCTACCGAAGGTGCACAGATCTCCACCGGGTCTTTCCGGTGCGGCTAAGTGGGCCTGGGGAGATTCGAACTCCCGACTCCCGCCATGTGAAGGCGATGTCATAGCCACTAGACCACAAGCCCAATTGAATAATTTTAGGATAAGTAAGTTTTTAAGGGAATTTTTAGATTTGAAACAAGCAGAACATTTATAAGGGGTTTTCATAACTTTTAGTATATTCTGAAAGTTCAGAAAGGTGTGTTATGGATGAGCTCAGCAAAAGAAGAATTTATCAAATTAGTAACAGAGAATTCAAAAGCCAATGGACTGGATGATTTGCCCTCAAAAGCAATGGGTATTTTGTATGTTGAATCAACTGAGATTTCGCTGGAAGAATTAGCAGAGCGCACAGGCTATAGTCTTTCAGCAGTAAGCACTTCAATGAAATTTCTGGAAAATATCGGGCTTATAAAAAAAATGAAAAAACCAAAATCAAGGAAAGTTTATTTTTACATGGAAAAAGACATGGTGAAAACCACAATCCAGTTAATGAGAAAAAAACTTGAAAAAGTTGTCAAACCATCACTGGAAAAAATCCCTAAAATAATAGAACATTATAAAAAAGAAAACTCTCAAGAATCTAAAGACGCATTGAAAAATTTAGAGAATTATTACAAGCAGGTTAAACAGGCAGAAAAATTAATGGAGCATATGCTTCAAATGGGCTGTGAAAAATAGGGTGAAAAAATAGATTCAATTGTAAAAGCAGTAAATGTGTCAAAAATATTTGACATGGGCAAAGTTAAGGTAAAAGCACTGGATGATATTTCTATTGATATTAAGCAGGGAGAATATGTTGCAATTATGGGTCCAAGTGGAAGCGGTAAAACAACTCTTCTGAATGTTTTAAGTGCATTGTTAAGACCAACTCATGGTGAAGTTTACATCCGCAGCAAACCAATTTCAAAAATGGATGATAATCAATTAGCACGTATCAGAGGAAAAACACTTGGTTTTGTTTTCCAGACATTTAATTTAATTCCAAGAATGACTGCAATTGAAAATGTTATGCTTCCATTATGGTTTGAGGGAATTGAACCTGCAAAAAGAGAAACTATTGCAAAAAAAGTGTTGGCAGATGTTGGTTTAGAAGACAGAATGATGCACAGACCGAATGAACTGTCAGGTGGGCAAAAACAGAGAGTTGCAATTGCAAGAGCACTTGCAAATAATCCTGATATTATTGTTGCAGATGAACCAACAGGAAATTTGGATTCAAAAAGCGGAGAACAGGTTCTTGACATAATAGATGACCTTAACGTAAAACACGGGAAAACTGTGCTGATGGTAACACACGAACGAGAAATTGGAGAACTTGCAGAACGGATAATTAACTTGAAAGATGGTAAACTAGTTAATAATGAAATTATAAAAAAGAGGAACAAAACAGGTGGTGCAAAATGAAGAGAAATATAATATTAGTTTTAGCAGTCTTAATGATTGCGCAGACTGTATTCGCAGCAAATCTTGCAATTGATTCTGTGAACTACAGCCCAAGCCCAGCAACTCCGGGAAAATATATGGATTTGTGGGTACATGTGAAAAACACCGGAGGTCAAACTTTGAAAGATGTTGTTTTCCAGCTTGATTTGAAAGGAGCATTTGAAATCGGAACTGGTGCCCCATTCATGCTTGAATCAGGAGACACATTAACAAGAAATCTTGGAAATATAAACGGAGGTCAGAGTGCAATTGTTAAATTCAGATTACTGATTGAAAAAAATGCATTTGACGGAGACTATACTTTTGGTTTACTTTATGGTGAAGATGGACAAGCTACAAACAGAGAGCCTTTAACAATCAAGATTGTTAACAGAAAACCAGATCTTGAAATTGTAGGAGTTTATCCTGAAAACATTGCACCAGGGCAAAGTGAACAGCTTGAGCTTACAATAAGAAACGTTGGAACTGAAGACGCAACAAACGTTCTTGTTGGAGTAAGTGAAGACCGGACTGTCACAAGCACAGGAGTTGTTGTTGAAAGATATATAACACCTGTTGGCGCATCTATGAGTTTTATAAGTATAATAGCCGCAGGAGAAACTGCAATAGTAAAAATAAATGTTGTTGCAAATCCTGAAGCTGAACTTAAAGCACACACTGTTCCTGTTACTCTTGAATATAAAGATGGAAACAGCACCACAAATACAGAAATAGAATACATTGGTTTGAGAGTAATACAAGATGCAGAACTTGATGCAATTGTAAACAGTTCAACACCGCTTGCAATGCCAGGCGGAACATCTGAAATTAAAGTTGATTTGTTCAACGCAGGTATTGGTTCAGCAAAATACATTATTGCAGAACTTTCAAGTAACGCTGGTGAATTTGAAGGCAAAAAAGTTTTCATAGGAACAATGGAAGCAGATGACTTTGATTCATTCAGAATTAATATGAACATCAGGAGTGATGTTCAGCCTGGAAATCACACAATAAATCTAAAATTGAATTACAAAGACCAGTTTGGTGAACCGAAAGAAGTCATGAAGGAACTTGATTTCAAAGTTTATTCTGCAATGGAAGTGCAGGCAAAAAACGGCAGCGGTTTTGACCTGTGGTTTACTGTTGTTGTGTTAGCAGTTTTGATTGTTGCAGGAAGATGGGCTTATAAAAAGTACATAAAAAAGAAGTGAGGTCTATTAAATGATGGATCTTGAGACTTTCACTGTAGCGCTGAGAAATCTAAGGCATCAGCGCTTACGTTCTTTTTTAACTCTCGCAGGAGTAATTATAGGTGTAGCTGCGATTGTTGCACTTATTTCTGTGGGTGAGGGGCTTCAAAATGCAGTACTTAATGAATTTGAATCAATCGGATTGAACACAATTGCAGTTGAACCTGGCTCAGGAGATTTTCTGGAAACTGCACTCTCCAGAACTCTTTCTGAAAATGATGTTGAAATAATGAAAAGAATAGATGGTGTTGAGGTAGTGATACCATTCTATTATTCTAATGCTAACGCATTTTATAGAAAAGAAAGCTCGGGAGTTATGATAATTGGTTTTGACCCTGAATATACTGAGCATCTTGAAAGAATGGGTTATATGAAACTGCTTGAAGGAAGAATGCTGGACCCTAATGACAGATATTCATTTGTTATTGGTGAAAATTTTGCAAAAAACGAATTTTCAAATGAATTAGGTGTTAAATCCCGTCTTGAAATGGGGGGGAAACAATTCAGAATTGTTGGACTTTTAGATGAAGGCGGTATAATGATGGGCGGCAGTTTTGGCGGAATGGCATGGATGCACAAAGATATTGTAAAATCAGTTTTTGGCGTAGAAGACCCAATGGAAATAGTAGTTATTGCAAAATCACAGGATGATGTGAAAAAGGTAGTTGCAGAAATAGAATATGAATTAGAAAAAGATCATGGCTCAAAAGATTTTTATGTTATGAGTATGGAACAGATGCTTGAAGGTGCAGATATGATTCTTGGGCTGATACAGCTTGTATTAGTCGGGATTGCTGCGATTTCATTAGCAGTTGGCGGAATTGGAATTATGAATACAATGTTTATGGCAGTAATAGAAAGAACTCGTGAAATTGGTGTAATGAAAGCAATTGGTGCAACAAATAAAAAAATAAGAAACATGTTTATTCTTGAAGCAGGATTTATCGGAATGGTTGGCGGAATAATTGGAGCGTTATTTGGGTTTGGACTTGCATTGTTGATTGGATTTGGTTCCTCTGTTGCAGGTTTTTCTCTGCCAGTTGATGTGTCACCTGTGCTGTTTATAGAAGCACTTATTTTTGCAATGATTGTGGGAATGATTTCAGGATATATTCCTGCAAAAAGAGCTTCTGAATTAGATCCCGTGGAGGCGCTTCACTATGAGTAATGCAATTGATTTTGAAATTTTTAAAAAAGGATTCAGAAGCTTAAGAAGACAGGGCATTAAAACATATCTTACAACATTAGGTGTTGTGATTGGAATTGCCGCAATTGTTGCACTGCTTTTAATTGGTCAGGGACTTAATCAAAGTGTACAGGATCAATTTGAACAAATGGGTTCAAACACACTGATTGTTCTCCCTGGTTCTTCCATGGTACAATCTGTATTTGCAGGACTTGAAGCAGACGACCCAAGAAGAATTGAATCAATACAGGGAGTTGAGAGTGTTAATCCAGTTTATTTTGAAGCAGTAGAAGCATATGTTAGGGATGAAAAAAGAAACATTGTAATAATGGGGGTAGAACCTGAAGATCAGGAAGGTCTTTCAGGCATGGGTATGCTAACTCTTGCTGAGGGAAGACAACTATCAAACTCAGATAAATTTTCAGTGATTGTGGGAAGTTCCTTGGCAGAAGAAGGATTTGACAAAGAACTGCAGCTGAAACAAAAAATAATAGTTAATGGTAAAGCTCTTAGAATTGTCGGGATTACAAAGGCAACAGGATCAAGTTTTGGTTCAATGTTTGACAGTGCAGTTATAATGTCAAAAGACGGGCTTGAAGAATTAACAGGTAAAGAATTAGTTCCATTCAGAATTCCGGTAAAAACTTTTACAAAAGAGGATGTTCCTGAAGTAAAAGAAAAAATAACACGTGTTTTAGAGAAAGCCCACGGAGAAGAAGACTTTCAAATAATGACTTCATCACAAATGCAGGGCAGTGCAGATGCAATTTTAGGTCTTATTAATGCAGTTCTTATTGGAATTGCTGCGATTTCACTGCTTGTGGGGGCAATTGGAATTATGAATACAATGTTTATGTCTGTGCTGGAAAGAACAAAGGAAATCGGAATTATGAAATCAGTTGGTGCAACAAATAAAATGGTTAGAAATATTTTTCTTGTTGAATCGGGTGTTATTGGCATGGGCGGAGGCATAATTGGGCTGATTGTTGGTTTTGTTATTGCAGTTATTGTGAGTGTTATTGCAACTATGTCTGGGTTTGCTATGAGCATCTCACCGGATCCGATGATTTTTGTCGGGTCAATTGCATTTGCAATGATTGTGGGAATGGTTGCAGGCTACATACCTGCTAAAAACGCAGCAGAAATGGATCCTGTGGATGCTCTGAGCAGAGAGTGAATTTTGCTTAAACTAATGAATTATGTTTACTTAATGCAACTTTTAAATACTAGAAAGTGAAATATATTACACATGAAGAAGATACTATTTTCAATTTTGATTTTTATTTTAATGAACTCTGCTTTTGCAATGAATATTGAGGCCCCGACAGAAGTCCCAAAAAACGTTAACTGGATTCTAAAAGCAGAGCTTGACTCTGAAAATGATTATGATACTGCAGAAGTTTTCCTTGACGGGGATAAAGTTGTTACAATGTACGTTCTTCCTGATGGTTCCGGGCTGATTGACAGTTTTGATGAATCAGTTGTTTTGAAAGCATTTGTTCAGGATGAAGGAAATTTGATTCTTTATGTTTCCTTTTTAGGTGTGAGTGAAGGGAATCACGAATTGAAGGTAAGAGAGCTTGATAACGGAAGTGTTTTTGATGAACAAACTTTTGAAATAAGCACATTTGATGTTCTTCCTGAAAGTTACAGAAATGAAATTCAGGAAAAAATAAATAATATTGATAATTTTGGCAACCAAATGACAGACCGGATTTCTGAATTAGATAAAATAATTGAATCAAAAAATTCAGAAATTTCTACACTGCAGAGCAGAATCAATGAACTTGAAAGCAGATACAATTCAGAAGTTTCGGGATTAAGAACTGAAATTACAGAACTGCAAAATGAACTTAATGCAAATAAAGGCGATTTAGAAAATCTGTATACTGATTTTTCAGCAATTCAGGAAATTATTAATGACCAGACGGAACGCGGTTTGCTCAGTTTTATTTTTCCAAAAACTGAAGATAAGGATGTTGTTCCAGAAACAATAGCAGAAGAAACAACTGAAGAAACTGTTATGAATGAAAATCCCACAATGTTTGCAGTTCTCCCTGAAATTAATTCAATAATTATTATCGGAATTTTAATTGTCGTAGTGATTATTGCAGCATTTTTATTTATCAAATCAAGAGGAAACGGATTTGGTTCAGGTAATTCATTCTACTCAGATACTGAATTCTTCGGAATGGATGATGAACCTCATAGCTCAGGAAAATGGGCATTTGAAGGAGAAGAAAGGAAGAGGAGCAAATCCGAAATGCCATCAGCACCTAAATCAGGTAAAAGATTTCACATGGGCGATCTTTTAAGAAAAGATTAAAGCATTTCAGCTATTTTCTTTCCGAATTTGTGTGCAGCTTTAGGGCCATTTGCAGTTATTATTTTGCCGTCAACTTCAACATCAGTGCCAGTGTAAATTGCACCTTTTGTTTCTAAATTTTCTTTTTCAGAAACATAACAAGTGACTTTTTTTCCTTTTAGAATTCCTGCATTTGCAAGTATGCTTGGTGCAATGCAAATTGCAGTTGTTATTTTTCCATTGTTGTAAAATTCTCTTGCAAGAGTCAATGCAGCAGAATTATCAAAATAAAGTGCAGAACCTGAACCGCCAACAAAAACAACAGCAGCATACTGACCAAAGCTTACATCTTTTACCAGAATAGATGGTTTTATTTTTCCCCCAAGTGAGCCTGTTGCTTCATTCAAAGAATTTGAAGCAATTACTGTTTCATTTCCTGCGTTTTCAAGCTCTTCCTTTGTATGAAATAATTCTTCATCTCTGAAATTAGAATTTGCAATAACCATCAGAACTTTTGCCATGCAATCACCTCAATACTTAACAGGAATTTGAAAGAATTTAAAAAACCGTACTTATGTTATTTTTGAGATGCGCGGAACAAAAAATTTAACTGAAGGCTCAATTATAAAGAACCTTCTGATTCTTGGCTGGCCAATAATGCTTGCAAATGTATTACAAGTAGCATATCAAATAGTAGATATGTTCTGGTTAGGGCGACTTAGCACAGAGGCAGTTGCGTCAGTTTCATTGAGTTTCCCTATTCTTTTTGTTCTTATTTCACTGGGAATGGGAATGACAATGGCAGGAACAATTCTCGTTGCACAGTACAGGGGACGAAATGACATCAAAAATATTGATTATGTTTCTGCACAGACGCTTCAGATAATGGTTTTTATAACTGCAGTTCTTTCAGTAATCGGATATTTTTCTGCGGAAGCTATTGTGAAATTAATGGGTGTTGAGCAAAGTGTTTTAGGACCTGCGATTTCATATTTGCAGATTTCATCAATAGGGTTTGTTTTTCTTGGAATTTATTTTGTTTTTCAGTCGTTATTAAGAGGTGTGGGGGATGTTAAAACTCCGCTTTATGTTGTGCTTGCCACAGTTATAATGAACATACTTCTTGACCCGATTTTTATTTTTGGATTTGACTTCATACCTGCAATGGGTGTTTCAGGTGCTGCTCTAGCAACAATTTTAACTCAGGGTGTTGGTGCGTTAATCGGAATTTCAGTACTTATGAGCGGAAACTACGGAATTCATATAAAAAAGGAAAATTTCGGAATGGATTTTGCATTAATGAAAAAAATTTTATTTTTGGGTCTGCCCATGTCTGTTGAACATACATCACGATCCCTTGGAATGGCAATTGTGATGTTTTTGGTTGCCGGTTTTGGAACTGTTGCAGTAGCAGCATTTGGAATTAGCACAAGAGTTTTTTCAATTGTTTTCATTCCTGCGTTGGGTCTTTCAATTGCAAATACTGCAATGGTGGGCCAGCATTTTGGTGCAGGTAAGATTGAACGTGCTGAAAAAATCGGGAAAATTACTGTTGCCCTGAGTTTTGGCATGCTTGCACTTGCAGGACTTTTGTGTTTTATTTTTTCAGAAGCAATTGCTGAATTTTTTATTCCCGGCAATTTAGAAGTTATTAAAACAAGTGCTGAATTCATAAGAATTTTTTCACTTAGTTTTGGTTTTATAGGAATTCAGCTTGGGTTTATGGGAACGTTCAGAGGAGCAGGGGACACTGTTCTTGCTATGCTTCTTGCAATTTGTTATTTGTGGATTCTTGAGCTACCAATTGCATTTATACTTTCTCAATTTACAGACTTAGGAGTTCTGGGTATAATGTGGGCATATCCTATTGCGAACATAATAATGGCAGTAATTATCACATTCATTTTTCTTAAAGGCAACTGGAAAAATAAGAGAATTATTGAACACTCTCATGCTATGGATTAAGTATCCAAATTGATAAGGTCAGCAGAGTTGCAAAACTGCCCCATAGAAAATACGGGATTAAAAGATATGCTGCGTTTTTTGAAATTTTGTAAAATTTAATTATTGTAAACAATAGAACAACCCATAAAATAATTATTTCAACAAGTGCAAGGAAAATATTGTGTAATCCAAAGAATATAATGGACCAGATTGCGTTAAGTGAAAGCTGCGCTCCAAAAAACATTGTTGCAATTTTCACTTCTTTGCGGTTAAATCCTTTTTTTATAATTAAATAAAGTGAAATCCCCATCAAAGTGTAAAGTAAAATCCAAACAGGTGCGAAAATAAAACTCGGGGGATTGAACCATGGCTTTGTAAGAGAGGCATACCAGTTTGGAATCGCATCAAAAGTGAAAATGCTTCCAATAATGCCTGCAAGCTGACAAATGAGAATTAAGCCAATGAGTTTTGCAATTTCTTTCAGATTCATCAAAACATTAATTGTTTTTCTTCTTTTTAAGTCTTTCTTGTACTGCATTACTTTGCAATTCACGCAGTGCATCATTAGCAATCCAGCGTGCGGATTTGGAATCCATTTTTTGAATTTCTTTTGCAACTGCAATTGCGCGTTTGTTGAGCTTCAGATTCCTTTTTCCAATTTGTCGGAGTGACCAGTTAACTGCTTTCTTTACAAAGTTTCTTTCATCTGTTGCGTATTGTTTTATTAGCGGGAAAAATTTCTCAAAATCTGAATCCTTTGCTTTTTTATCATGAACAGAAAGCGTTGCCATTAACACAAAACCAGTGCGCCTTACAAACTCTTCTTTTCTTTTCGTGAACTCAACTGCTTTATCCCATGCATAAGATGTTTTATCAAACAAAGAGCTACAGCACTGATCGCAGA
Source organism: Candidatus Iainarchaeum sp. (assembly GCA_043808155.1). Lineage (GTDB taxonomy): Archaea > Iainarchaeota > Iainarchaeia > Iainarchaeales > JAZDFD01 > JAZDFD01. The sequence continues at coordinate 12,713 of JAZDFD010000012.1, read as the reverse complement.
TGTCCCATGAATCAAAATCTTTCGCCCAAGCGTTTATTTGAGATTTTGTTACTTTTTCAGACTCATCTATAAAGCAGGCTAGCATTCTTGCTTCGTGAATTTCAGAATCCCACAATTCCTGCGCTAATGTGTGATTCTTTCCAATTTCTTTCGCTAATTTTCTCAAAACAGGCACTGAAACTCCGAGTGTGTTTTTTGTTTCAATACCAAAGCGAGCCATTCCCTCTCTGTTTTTTTTATTTGAGTGTGATTTTAATTCAGAAAGAATTTGTTTTGAGTTCATTGAAACTATAATGTTATTAATTAGTTTAATTATTAAAATATTATGATTCGCAGATTTTTAAACAATTTATTTACGCGGGGGAAACAACCAAGAAAACCTCGTCCTGATAAAAAGCCTGATAAAGAAAGAGATGACCCAAAATTAAATGAATTTATAAAACAGCATAGCAGTATAGAAACATATGGACAACGGCAAATTACACCCCAAGAAATATCTGGCTTGTGTGAACAAGGGAGTGAATTCATAATTAAGAATCATGTCCAACTTTGTGAACTTATATCAGAAAAAATAGAGATTTTGGATGACTCGCGAGTAGCAGATGCCTTTAGTTTTTTTAGGGATCTAAATGAAGGCAGGCAACCGCAATCAAATGCGAATGTTACAGAAAAAACTCGGTTAATTGAAGCATGGACAAATGCACAAAACAACATTATACGGCTAACTAAAAAAAAACACTAGCTAACAATTTAAAGATGCAAATCTAACTTTGCCATAAGTTTACCCATATTTCAGCTTATAAAAAATGATTACTAATGCCAATATAAATGTGATTCCATTTGCAAGTATTATTGGCAGGGATGAAAGCATAACACCGTAAACAAACCAAAGAGTAATGCCTATGCAAAAAAGAATGTACATTTTCAGGCTAATGTCTTTTGCAGATTTTGTCTTGTGCACTTGGAGTACCTGTGGCAAAAAAGCAATTGTTGTCAAAGTAGCTGCAAAAAAACCTATAATTTCAACTAGTTCCATGTTATTAGAAAAGACGGATTATTTTAAAATTGCAGGGGGTGGGACTCGAACCCACGGAGCCACTAAGGCACTAGACCCTGAATCTAGCGGAATTGCCACTATCCGACCCCTGCATGTTATATTTCATATTAGCGAGGCAAAAGGTTAAAAACAATAAATACATACTTCATAACAATGAATAAATTAATTATAATCTCAATTCTAGTGGTATTCGCTCTGCTAATTAGTGGCTGCATTATAGACGAGAGTATGATTTTTGAAAATACAGAAACTAATGAGCCTGTTGTGGTTGGTTTAAATCAGGTATTTTCAGGTGAAGGCAATTATGATTGCATTTTAGATGTTGGAAATTTAGAAATGCAGGTTTATGTTAAAGACGAAAAAGTAAGAATTGAAACAAAGGATGAAACAACAGTTCTTAACGGGAATTTTTATTATACAAAAAAATCAAATGATGACAAATGGAGCAAAAAAGAAGTTGACGGGGAACTTAAAATTATTACTGATGCTAAAACTGCAGATTATGTAAGCTGCTCAGAATCAGAAATTGAAGATTCTATTTTCAATATAACTGATAATTTGATAAAAACAGATGCTGAAGAAAGTGAAGAAGCAGAAATTCCAGAATCAATGAATGATTGTGAGGGCAAAGTTTCAGTATCACGAGATGTTTGTATAAAAACACTTGCAATTGTTAACGAAGATGCTTCACTATGCAAAGAACTCACTGTTCTTTCAGTTGAAAAATGCAGAAGCATCATAGAAGAGGAAGAGATAATTGTAGCAGAATGTGAATCGCAGGACACAACTGAACTGAAAGATGTCTGTTATAATGATAAAGCATGGGAAGAGGATGATGAATTATACTGTGCGCAAATCAGCAATGAATCTCTGGAACTTAAAGATAACTGCTATAAAACAATTGCAGTGGAACTTAAAGATGCAAGTGTTTGTGCACAGATGATTTATGCAAACAATACCGACACACTGTATGCAAAAGATGTTTGCTATAAAAATGTTGCAGTAGCACTAAAAGATGAAAGCTTGTGCAGACAGATTGCAAAATCATTCAAATATCAAAGCGGAGAAGCAAGCTACACACGAGATGAATGCTACAGTGCAATAATTGATGAATATAATGATGTTACAATTTGTGACAATATGATAAGTAAGGATATGAAAGATGACTGTTATAGTGAATTTGCAATTTATTCAGAAGATGAAACTGTCTGCAATAGTCTTTCAGAAGACGGAAATTTTATAAAATGTGTAACAGATGTGGGAATTGACACAGGAAATTTTAAAGTTTGTAAAATGCTTCCGGGAAAGGAATATCAAGACTGTCTTAATTCAATAGCTGAAGAAAGTGCAACTCTGGAAGTTTGTCAGCAGATGCCGGTTATTGATGATAAGGAAGACTGTTATTATAGGGTTGCAACAAAAGAAGATGAAGAAGATTATAAAATATGCAACATGATTGAATTTGACGGATTATTAAAAACTGACTGTTATAAAGACATAGCAATTGCAACTGAAAATTATGAATTATGCGGAAAAATGAGCTGGGATAAACAGGGCAGAGTTGAATGTTATCATGAAATTGCATTCAATACTTTCAATTTGGATCTCTGCAAAATGATTACAAGTTCAACAGAAGACTTTGCAGAATGTTACAGCAATGTTGCAATAGATGTGGAAGACAGTTTTATATGTGAATCAATTTCGGGAGATGTTTCACAGACGATTTATCATGCAAAAAATTTCTGCTATTATAATTATGCATTGGGGACTCTTGATGTAAGTGCATGCGCCAAAACAAAGGGTGAAATGACAGACACCTGTTATTATGATTATGCAGTCAAATTTGAAAATATAGATATTTGCGACAAAATAGAAGATGCTACTGATAAAAGGCACTGCAAAGAAGACCTGGAATAGGTTAATAATAAAAAAACAATTCTCTTTCTTTTAATTAAGGTGTGAGAGATTATGACTGTAAAGATTCTTCTTATAGGCAAAACTGCGCGTGCGGATTGTATTGCAGAAGCTATTAAAAAAAGTGCCCAGAAAGTTGAACTTTATTCATATATGGATGCAAAGAATCCAGGTGTTATAAAAAAATCTGCAAAATTCAAATTTGGAGATACCTTAGATTTTGAAAATGTGAAAAAATTCGCATCTGAAAATAAAGTTGATTTTGCATTTTTAGGTCCGGATGACCCAATTGCAATAGGGGCGGCGGATGAGTTGGAGAGGATTGGAATTCCATCCATCGGACCAAAAAAAGAACTTGCAAAATTAGAATCAAGCAAATCATTTGCAAGAGAACTTATTATAAAGTATAAGATTCCGGGAAATCCAAAATTTAAGATTTTTGAGAACATTGAGGGAATTAAAGAGTTTATTGAATCACTTAACGGATTTGTGATAAAACCAGATGGGTTAACTGGGGGAAAAGGAGTTAAAGTTCAGGACGATCATCTGAAAGATGTTAATGATGCAATAAAATATTGCAAAGAAGTTTTGGGAAAACATCCGCGTGTTATTGTTGAGGAAAAATTAGAAGGAGAAGAATTCTCATTGCAGAGTTTAACTGACGGAGTCAATGTTGTTGACTGCGTGGTTGCGCAGGATCATAAGCGTGCTTATGAAAATGACACAGGCCCTAACTGCGGTGGAATGGGTTCTTATTCATGTGAAAATCATCTTCTTCCATTTTTAAAAAAGAAAGATTTGCAAACGGCACATGAGATTTCAGTAAAAGTTGCAAAAGCTTTACTGGAAGAAACTGGTGAAAAATACAAAGGTGTTTTGTACGGTGGTTTTATTCTAACAAAAGACGGAGTTAAAATAATTGAATACAATTCAAGATTTGGAGATCCCGAAGTAATGAATTGTTTGCCAATTTTGGAAAGTGATTTTGTTGATGCATGTTATGGCGTGATTGAAAATAATTTGAAACAAAAACACTTAGAATTTGCAAAAAAAGCAACAGTATGCAAATACGTTGTTCCGAAGGGCTACCCCGAAAATCCTGTACGCAGTGCAGTTGTTGATATTTCAAAGATAGAGTCTAAAAGAGTTAATGTTTACTACGGTGCAGTTAATGAAGAAAATGGAAAACTTTTAATGACAGGGAGCAGAGCAATTTCAATTGTTGGAATTGGAAACACATTAAGTGATGCAGAACAGAAAGCTCAGCATGCAATTGAAACTGTCAAAGGTGAAATCTTCTACAGAAAAGATATCGGAACAGCAAAACTCATTGAAAAAAGAGTTCAGCATATGAAACAAATTCTGGGAAAATAAAATCAGTTATCAATTCACTTATTTTTGGGCGTACCATTTCCCGAATTTTTCTGTTGCTTTTGCTCTGTGGGAGAATTTGTTTTTTTCTTCGCGTGTGATGTGTGAGAGTGATTTCTTGTGTCCTTCAGGAACAAAGAATTTTTCATAAGGAAGCACGTCTTTTTCTTTTCCGGAAAGTTTTGTTAATAATGTTCCAGACATTTTGCCAACAAATGTTTTGTATTTGTTGGGACCCCAAATATAACAGACAACAGTAGTGAAATGGGCTTTTTTTGTTTTTGTGGCTTTTGCCAGAGCAAGAAGCCCTGTGAAACCTAACTGAAGATATGCGCGTTTTGCGTTAATTCCCGGGAAGTCGTTATAATCATCAAAAAAGACACCAGTGTCCTCTATAATAAGGGGTTTTTTCACTAGGGCATATGCTTTTTTTGCTTTATCAATTGCTACGTCTGTGATTGTTCCTTCTGCGTTCTCAGGAACTTCTAAGTTATTCATGGAGAGTGAAATCCCGTATTTTGAAAGCAGGTTGTTCATTTCCTCAAATTTGTAGCGATTTTTTGAGACGAATATAACACTCTTATTTTTCATTAACTCACCATTTAAACAACTGCCAAAAACATATTACCGCAGGGTTGAATGCAATGAAACCCTGCACATATTCGCACTAGCTGGGCGTGACGGCTTGAGACAAAAATAACACTCTTATTTTTCATTATAACACTCATATTTTTCATTAATACGGAAAGGAATTTAAATGGAAATGCAGTATATTTGAGAGAGGGGTTAATCTATGGAAATACTGATGTTTTTCTTTTTTATAGCAGTTGTAATGATTATTGGTTTTTTTGGGAATTTGATTTTTAATAAAACAAAAATCTCCGATATTACGATTCTCTTGCTTTTGGGATTGTTGGTTGGTCCGATTTTGCAGATTGTTGATCCTGCAACAGTAGCAGTTTTGAAAGGAATTTCCCCCTTGTTTGCATCACTTGCGTTAATTGTGCTTCTTTTTGAAGGCGGACTTCATCTTAATTTTTACAGAGTGATTACGCAATTAAGCAAAGCGACTGGATTCACTGTACTTGTATTTACATTGAGCATGGGATTTACTGCTCTTGTTATGAGCATGCTGGGCTGGCCAATACTTTATGGTCTTCTTTTAGGTGCAATAACAGGCGGGATTAGTTCTGCAATTGTAATCCCCATTATAAATAAAACAAATGCATCTCCTGAAACAAAAACACTTATAACACTGGAATCTGCACTGACAGATGCAATTGTGGTTATTGTTGCACTTGCAATTCTTGAAATAATCATTTCAAATTATCTTGATATTGGATTAGTTGCCCAGAATATTTTTGCTGCGTTTTCAATTGCCGCAGTTGTGGGTGTGCTTGCAGGAATAATCTGGCTGAAATTACTAAGAGATTTCAATTCAATAAAAGAATACGAATATATTCTCACTGTTGCAACACTTTTCTTAATTTATGTTTTAGTTGAATTTGTCGGGGGCAATGGTGCAATATCGGCATTGGTTTTTGGTTTGATTTTGGGTAATTCAGCCGAAATTATGACAATTGCCAGAATGGAACCATTAAAACTTGACAGAACAATAAGTTCATTCAATAAAGAAATTTCATTTTTTGTTAAAACTTTTTTCTTTGTGTATTTGGGACTGATATTTGAAATTAGTGCCTTCAATCTGACAATGTTCGGAATTGCGATTCTTATAATGGCGGTAGCAATACTTGCAAGAGGTTCAATTGCAATGATTTTTGCAAAAATCAATCCTCATGTTAAAAAAGACAGAGTACTTATTACTGCATTAATGGCGCGTGGTTTGGCTGCAGCTGTACTTGCAACATATCCTGCAGTTTTAGGACTTGAACAGAATGATTTTTTCATACAAATAACGCAAATCACATTTTTGGTTATTTTGATTTCAAATATTGCAACAACAATCGGGGTTTATGCTGCTGAGAAAAATTTGATTAATATTGATGGTGGCGGTACACCCGAAATCAAAACAATTATTGTTAAAAAAAAGTTAAATGCTCAAAAACAGTCTGACAATGATTTAATGGCTTAGTGTGGTTTACGCATAAGTAACGTTTATAAGCATTTCAAACTTTTTTCTAATATATGGTGGGAAATAGATAATGCCTAATGTATCAGAAAGAACTAAGAATTTAGGGACAGAAAACGCATTTGTAGTCCTGAAAGAGGTTCAGGATCAAATTTACAGAGGTAAGGACATAATAAGTTTCTGTATAGGCCAGCCAGATTTTGACACACCTCAGCATATCAAAGACTACGCTATAAAATCAATAAATGAAGGCAAAACAGGCTATACTGCGTCTGAAGGAATGCTGACTCTGAGATCTGCCATTGCTGAAATGCAGTCTGAATTAAAGGGAGTTGATATTTCATCAGATGATGTGGTTGTTGCAAATGGTGCAAAACCATTTATTGGTTACAGCATTATGGCAACAACAGAATATGGCAAAGGTCATGAAGTCATTTATCCAAGACCAGGTTATCCAATTTATCAGTCACAGGCAATTGTTCACGGAACAACAGCCGTTCCTCTTGATCTGTTAGAAGATAAAGATTTTGCATTTGATTTAACTGCACTTACAAATATTGTAAACAAAAATACAAAACTTTTGATTATTAATACACCGCAAAATCCAACCGGCGGAATTCTGCAAAAAAAAGAACTTGAAGAAATCTCTGAGCTTGCATTAAAATATGATTTCTTTGTTTTAGCAGATGAGATTTACAGCAGAATTGTTTATGATAAAAAATTTGAATCAATTGCATCACTTCCCGGAATGCAGGAACACACAATTATAATGGATGGGCTTTCAAAAGCATACTCCATGACTGGCTGGAGAATAGGTTATGCAATTAATCCAAAACTTGCAAAACATCTTTCAAAATGGGTTACTAATGTTGAATCTTGTGCAGGACATCCAAATCAATATGCAGCATTGCAGGCGATAAAAGGTCCGCAAACAGAGTCTGAAAAAATGATTAGTATATTTAAAACACGAAGACAGTTAATTGTAAAATTATTAAATGAAATTCCCGGTTTCAAATGTAAAACACCGGGGGGTGCATTTTATGCATATCCAAATGTAACAGAAGCATGTAAAAAAGTCTGCGCAAGGAATGCAGAGGAATTCAGAAGAATGCTTCTGGAAGATGCTGGTATTGCAGTACTTTCAGATATTCATTTTGGAGGCAAAGTGCAGGGTGAAGGTGAACACATAAGACTTTCATACGCAACTTCTAGTGAAAATATTAAAGAAGGACTTAAAAGAATGAAAGAGTTTGTTATTAATAATACAAAACAGGTGTGCAAATGGGATTAACTGATTCAAAAACAGGCAAAGAAAAAAAATATTCAGCTGAAGAAATTAAAGAAAAGGCAAAATTAATGCGCGTATATGCATTAATGGGAATTCATGCTGCAGGTTCGGGTCATCCAGGCGGTTCTCTTTCTGCAATGGATTTGATTGCTGCTGCATATCTTGGAAATATGAAACACGACCCAAAAAATCCATGCTGGAAAAAAAGAGACAGATTATTTTTAAGCAAGGCACATGTTGTTCCTGCATTATATGCCGCACTTGGCGTGTTAGGATATTATCCAAAAGAAGATATTGTAACACTTCGAAAACTTGGAAGTAAATTTCAGGGCCATACTGACAGACTGAAGTGTGAACAAATAGGCATTGAAATGTCCGGAGGTTCTTTAGGGCAGGGGTTAGGAATTTCTGTCGGAGATGCGCTTGCTGCGAAACTTGATGGTGAAACTTACAGGGTTTACTGCATTATGGGTGACGGAGAACAGCAGGAAGGGTCTGTATGGGAAGCAGCAATGGCAGCAGGAAATTTCAAATTGGATAATTTAGTTGCAATTGTTGATAAAAATGAACTTCAGATTGACGGCAAGGTATCGGATGTAATGAACATAGATCCTCTTGGAGAAAAATACAAAGCATTCAACTGGCATGTTATTGAAATTGACGGACATAATATTGAAGAAATTCTCAAAGCATACTCAGAAGCAGAAAACACAAAAGGAAAACCAACAGTCATAATTGCACATACTGTGAAAGGGAAAGGCGTTTCATTCATGGAAAATGTTGCAGGCTGGCATGGCAAAGCACCAAACAAGGAAGAATTTGAAACTGCAATGAAAGAATTGAATTTTGATTTAAAAGAAGCAAATAAAATTCTTGAGAAAGCACATAACTTTAAGAAAAAAGTTGATGAAGACCTGGAAAAAGGCATGCCTAAATTTTCAAAAAATTACTGGTGGAACGCGTGTCAGAACATGAAAACAGAAATGAAACCCACAAGACATGGATGGGGTGAAGCACTTTCAGAAATTGGGGATGATGAAAGAATTGTGACTCTTCAAGCTGATATTTCAGATTCAATTAAAATAGGTGATTTTGAAAAAAAGCATCCTGAAAGAAAAAACAGGGTTTTTAGTGTTGGGATTGCAGAACAAAATATGATGCAGGTTGCTGCAGGTCTGGCAAAAGAAGGCAAAATCCCAATAACAGGCACCTATGGTGTTTTTGCATCTGGGAGGCCATGGGACCAGATAAGAACAACAATATGTTATGGAAACCTGAATGTTAAAATTGGCGGAGCGCATGGTGGAATTTCAGTTGGCCCGGATGGTGCAACACATCAATCACTTGAAGAATTTGCACTTACAACAATTTTACCAAATATGCATGTGTTTTGCGGTTGTGATTATCACGAAAATAAAAAAATCACAAAAGAGGCTGTGCTTAATGTTTATGGTCCGTGTTATTTGCGATTTGGAAGAACTGCAGTTCCGATTATTACAAAACCTGAAACTGTTTTTGAAATGGGAAAGGCAAATGTAATAAGATTCAGAGGGGAAAAAGAAAAGTTCATAGATGCATTTGAAATAAAACTTGCTTCAAAATATAAAAATGAAAATGAATCAGTTTCAATCATTGCAACTGGCTCAATGGTTTCAGAAGCTATGAGAGCAGCATGGATTTTAAAGAATGAATTTGGAATTGAAGCACGAATTGTAAATATTCATACATTAAAACCAATTGATAATGAAGCCATAATTAAGGCTACAAAGGAAACCAAGCGCATTCTTACTGTTGAAGAACACCAAGTTGGCGGATTTGGAAATATTGTTGCAGGTGTTGTTTCACGAAATAAGAACTTTGATGAACCTGTTGCAATTGATATGATGGGTGTAATGGACACTTTTGGCGAATCTGGTGAACCATGGGAATTAATGAAGAAATTTGGTTTAACAGCAGAATTCATTGCAAAGCGTGCAAAGAAATTAGTTGAAAAGAAGTGAATTCATTTCTTTTTCAGCACTGCTTTTTTTATTTTTAAAAGTCCGGTAAATTCATTACCCATTATTTTTTCTGATTTTTGTATTTCAATTTTCTTTCTGAAATTTGGCGCATTTAAGACCAATGATTCAAATTCTCCGCCTTCGCCCGCAACGTTAATTCCAATTGTTTTATTCAATTCAATTAGTTTCTTCAATTGTTCATTATTGATTGTTTTACCAAGCCATTTTTCATCAAGGCCATAACAGGCAATACTTGTAAAAATGAATTTGAAATCATTGTCAATTAATTCTTTCATGTATTCTTCCTGGTTTTTGTGCCATAATGGATTGAAACATTCTAATTTCAGTTTTTTACAGATTTTTGCAATTCGTTCTCTTTGGTAGTTTGAAAATAATGCACCCGTGATTACGCCTTCAATGCAGTATTTTTGTTTTGCCTTTTTCAAGAGTAACTCTAATTCCCTCAGTTCTTTCTCTTTCACGCCTTTTGTTTTTTGAATTAGCAATGGTATTCCCAATGCTTGTGATTGTAATTCCACTAATTTCATATCTGGTTTGTGATACATGTATGAATTTGGGTTTACTGTATTCATTACTGCAAGACATACAACATCATAACCCTGCTTTTGCATCAGGTAAAGCGAATAAGTACTGTCTTTTCCAGAACTGAATAAAGAACAGAGTTTTGGTTTTGAAAAGCTCTCAACAAGCGCTTGCTTCCCATCCAAAGACTTCTTTTTTGCAATTTTACCCAGTGCTTTGTCAAAATTACTGCCATACTGAGTTGCTAATTTTTTACGTTCAGAAAATTCTTTTTTCAAACCAAGTGTATTTGCTAAATCTCTTATGAAGATTTTATTCCTTGTTTTTGAGATTTTTTCTTTTGATGGGATTGCGAGTGAAAAGTCAACAACCTTTTTTTGCATGTACGGGGCATTCACTTTGAGTTTGAAATTTTTTGCAATTCTTTGTATTATTTTAACTTCAGTTTTTTGGGCTTTTTCTGCGCATTCTTTGCAGAATTTATTTATGTTTTTCACATTTTCAAACTTCGAGTATCCGCAGAAAGTTTCATCTGGCCCCAAGCCATAATAAAGTGTTTTAAATTTCTTTTTTGATGCAAATTCAGCAGCATAATAAAAAGTACTTGAAATACCCAGCTCAATTGAGTTCTGGGAGTGCGACACTTTCGCAATGTTTTCAATGTCTTTTTCAAATCTGTTTAATTTCACTCTTACAATATTGAGTTTGAATCCAAGTTCTTTTGATACTTTTTTTGCATGTGCTAAATCTTTTGGTTCTGCAAAAGCAGAGTCATCAAGCACAGAAATAAACGCTTCGAATGGGATTTTCTTACGTTTCAGAAGCATTGCAAGCAGAGTGGAATCTACACCTCCAGAGAAAAGCAGTGCGGTTTGTCCTTCTGGTTTTCCAATAGCTCTATCCATGAGCTTCAGAAATTCTTCCTGCTTTTTATTCAGATTCATAAAACACAAATAATCAGATAATGTTAAAAACTTCAACCTTCGATTTATTTTCAGGCGATGATGATGTTAATACCTAAAGCTAAACCAAGAGGAACATTTTTATACAACTTATTCAATTAATAATGACATGAACAGAACACAGGGCATGATTGTTGCATTGATTTTTTTAGGCATTATTTTGGCAGGATGTACTCAGCCAGAAAATGTTGAGAAACCAGCAGAACCGCAGACACCCATTAATGAACCTCAGACAATAACTAATGAAACAGGCGATGTGAAAGAAACTGATTTTATTGAAACTCCAGCTGAAATCTTGTTTGAAAGTCCTGTAGACAGCTATGCTCTTTCACTGGAAGATCTTAAATCAGGTTATTTTGAAGTGGAAGAATCCAGCGGATACGCCACAGAAGAAGAGGCTTTTGAATCAGAGAGCGACAAGGAAAAAGCCATTGAAAATGGATGGCTGGAAGCGTATCAAATTCTTTTTCAGAGAGAAATAAGTGCAAATGTGTTGCTGGAAGACATTGTTGTAAAGCATGAGTTAGTCCTTTATGACAGTACAGAGGGCGCAAAAAACAGTTTTGCTGACTGGGAACAGACAATAAATGATGCTGAAGGATTTACAGTTTTATCAGCTCCAACAAAGGGTGATGAAAGCATTGCTTACAGATTTGAAATAGATGGAGAAGTAGAAGGGGATGTTTTTACTTATGCAACTGTTTCATTCAGAACAAAAAACCTTATTCACACTGTGCTGGTTGGCGGAATCTACGGTGGCAATTTTACAATTGATGATGCTCTGGAATACGCTGATGTTGTGATTGACAAGCTTGAGTAACATACATTAACTTTTTCTGATTTTTCTAAAAACTGAAAAAAAAGTAACCAATTAAAGCGTTATCTTCTATACATCTTAGTAGGTAATGATTAAATTAAAACTAATGAATGTTATAAGTAATAATATTTGTTAAAAAACAAAAAATAAGAGTGTGTGCAAATGAACATAGCAAGTATAATATTTATCTGGGTGGCATTTGTTTTATTTAGTCTAGGGATTTTAATCAAACACTTCAAATGCTATGAACTTATTGCAGGTTATAATACTGAACCACGTGAAAAACAGAAAAAATACGATATTGTTGGGTTAAGCAGGCTTGTTGGGAATAGTCTTTTCGTAATGGCTGGTTTTTCAATTATTACTGCAATTCTTTTGCACTTAAATCACAACTATGCGATTGCGGTATTTTTGTTTGGAATCATACTGCCTGTCGCATACATTCTTATCAATGAAAAAAAGTTTGGCCCTTATAAATAATTAAAAACGAATACTATAATTTTAAAAAAATATCACTATACAATACACGATATAATAAGTCAAACACAGAATAGATGATTAAATGAAAAAACCAAAAATTCTTATCGGGCTTCTTCTACCATGAATTTCGTTCCCAAAAGAAGTCTTTTATCTCAAGCAAAAAAATATGAGACAAACCAAAAAATAGGTTCA
>JAZDFD010000011.1:0-29057 GCA_043808155.1 Candidatus Iainarchaeum sp. | reverse complement strand
GCCTCAGTTCTATCCCTCCTCTCCCCGTACAAGCAGTTAATAAAAAAATCCGCGGGACTCATTGTCTAATTACTTTTTTATCATTTTTAGTGTCGCTCTGTGACTTAACCCATCACACCTATGAACAAGATATTTCCATCTTTTTTTTCCTGACAGATTTTCAAATATCCAGTATCCCATCTTTTCCCCGACTTCATAACTCCAGTAAGGTTCTTTGTAATATTCGATTCCGTTAATTGTTTTTTTTACTGAAGGTTTCCTGTCAAAATCTTTTACATTGAGTTTTCTGAAAGGATGCTTTTTTTTGAGACTACCTTTTTCCAAACCATATAACTTGTCAGCTGCCTGTGCAAATGGTATGTCAATTTTTATCACACCTAATTTATGCAGGACATGTATTGATTCATGAAGAGGAACTCCTGTCGCACATCTGTCTTGTGACCATCCTTTTGAAAAATAAATATTGCATGAATTAGTTGGTATGTACGCAATATATGACTCGCCATATCTTTTGAAATAATGATAAAGCATGGCAAGTTCCCGCTGTATCTCTTTGGGACTTTTTGAAAAATTAATAAATGTGCAAATATTCAAATTCTTTTTTTTGATTAAGTGATTAATTTTTAATAAGAGTTTTTTTTGTTCGGTTTTAGAAAGATGCTGGGCAAAAACTGAAACTGCAAAATGAGTCTGTTCTTTTATATGGCGCAAATCTTTTTTTGGGAGTGACGAGCCAAACATTCTTTGTTTTTTTGTAGGAAGCTCAAGACCCTTTTTTTTGTGGTGCTTTTCATATGATTTTTTCCAGACATTGCTTAAGAACTTTTCAACCCTGAGCTGAAATCTTTTTGATTTAATTTTATCTAGATTACGTTTGTGCAGTAGAAATCCGCGAACATCCGAATAATTGTCTTTTGTTACTGATCTGCGTTTTTTCATTGAATTACGTGTCATGTAATACCAAGTACTTTTCAGATATTAAAATAAGTATGCTTTCAATATTTGGTTCAGGCTACTTTTTTCTGAGGTTTTTTTTGAACAGTGATGCGTCTTTTGAAGAAATTTAAGATACTAATTAAAAAACTGTTCTATGCTTTTTTGAATTTACACTATTTTAATCTGAGACTATGACACTAAAGAAAAGTAAAATCTCTCTAAGAGTTTACTCCGCTGAATTTTTTATTAAGAAAGGGAAATTCCCCTTGGGCACTGACAAAAAGCAGGGCATTTCTAAAGTTGTGAAATTTCTCTGTGAATTTTGGGAAAAAGAAGCAAAACATTACGGAGGCACTGCAAAAAAGAATTTGCCCAGCCGGAAACAAATGCTTAGCGGAGGCAAACTTCCAAAAAAAGACCTTAATGGAATTAATGAACAAATTAATGACGCAGTAACAATTTTTGTTCCAAAAGAAAAAAGACCTGCAATCAAATCAAAAATTCAAAAATCAATAACAGGAGATCTTCTTTCAGTTAATGTTGCTTTAAGAGAAAAAACAAATGACAATTATGACCAGATGCTTATGCAGGCAAAAGAACTTTATTACAGATTAAAAGAATTCAAAGGAGAAACCTATCCTGCATTGATGCTGGATACAAACGGAAAAATTTATTTCGCAAAAGGCTGGCAAAATGATAAAGATGCAGTCTGTGCTCCCTTCCATGAGGCAATTCACGGACTTCAACATGAGGGCATAATTAAAAGTGATGTTCCTTTTGCATCAGTTGCTGAATGTCTTTACGGATTGGAAAAGGGATTATTTAAAATTAATTTAAAATTAAAAACTCCAAGACAAAAAGATTTTAACAAAAAACCTAGAATGGAAAAAGGATCTGACACTATTTTTTACGAATCAAAGTGGGCTTACAGAACAGGATTCAGAATTGGGCAGTGGATTTATTTAAATATTCCCGAATCAAAAAGATGGAAATATTTAATTTTAAGATGCAATCTCAAAACACATAATGAGACAATTCGAAAACTCAAATTAAGCAGAAAACTAAAGTGAAGCAATTATTTTCTTATTATTTCAAAGCAAGCATCACCTCATTTTTTCAGGAAAGGTTTTTAAAAACGTTCATATTCCAAATCAATCTAATTATATTTTTTAATCTAACGTGATATCTAAAGTGAGACTTAGTGACTACTACAGGCAAGCTACCAGACATAATGAAAATGGTTTTTTTGGCGTTAATTCTCTATATGTTCCTGGTCGGAATTAAATTAATGGGGCACGGATTCAAATTATTTGGTTCTGAATTTGCAGAAGCACTGATTCAGGCAACAACAAACCCTCTGGTTGCAGTTTCAATAGGTCTTCTTGCAACCACTATTCTTCAGAGCTCATCTACTACCACTGCATTGATTGTCGGACTTGTAGCTGGTGATGCCCTGAGCATAACAACTGCAATTTACATGATAATGGGTGCAAATGTCGGCACAAGCGTAACAAACACACTTGCATCAATGGCACATATTCTAAGAAAAGTAGAATTCAGAAGAGCCTTCGCAGGTTCAACTGTTCATGATTTTTTTAATGTATTTGCAATTTTAATTTTACTTCCGTTAGAAATGTTATTTCATCCAATTGCATATTCCGCAACATTTTTGGCAGGGGCTTTTGAAGGAATAGGGGGATTCACATTTGTTTCCCCTCTTAAAATAATTGTAACTCCTGCAGTTGAGTTTATTTCAGAATTTGCAATGCACAATCCATGGATTATAATTGTTTTTGCGTTAATTATGATGTTCACTTCATTATATCTGATAGTTAAAATAATGAAATCTTTAATATTGGGGAAAATAGAGAAATTTTTAGATGCCTATCTTTTCAGAACTGCTTTTACTGCCTTTGTGGCTGGTTTAATTTTGACATCGATTGTTCAGAGTTCTTCTGTTACAACCTCAATTGTAGTTCCTTTACTTGGCGCAGGAGTTCTTACAATAAGAAAAGTTTTCCCTTACACATTAGGTGCAAATGTCGGAACAACAGTTACTGCATTGATGGCTGCTCTTGTCACAGGGAGTGTTGCTGCTCTGACAGTAGCATTTGGACATCTAATGTTCAATTTATTCGGGATACTTTTAATATATCCGTTCAAAGAATTACCTATTAAAGCAGCTGAAAAAATGGGAGAAATTGCATATAAATCCAGAACTGCTGCAATTGCTTATATTATCTTTGCATTTTATATACTTCCATTATTAGTAATAATTTTCTTAAGGTGATGTTATGAAAAATGGTTTTTTTGAAATCTGGAAAAGAAAAGATTTGCTAAAGCAGTCTTTAGATTTAATTGACGAAATGTTTGACACTAACAGAGAAATGTTCATCATGGCAGTAGAAGCATTAGAACACAAGACACCTATAAGAGCAAAAATCGTGGAAAAAGACAAAATAATCAATCAAAATGAAATTACTATCCGAACAAAAGTTTTAGAACATTTGGCATTTACTCCTGAGCAAGACGTGACATCATCTCTTGTTATTTTAGGTGTGTCAAAAGACCTTGAAAGAATCGGAGACTTCTCAAAAAATATTGCAGACATCACAGAACAAATTTCCAACAAACATCACATTGAAAAAATTCAGTTTATAAAATATAAACAAGATATAATCAAAATGTTTGATTTAACAAAAAAAGCATTTATGGAAGATGATGAAAAAACTGCAAAAGAAGTTATGAAAATGCATCTTGGCCATTCAAAAGAACTGAATAATGCAATCGCAGAAATGATTAATCAGGAAAATGTAACTAGTGAAACTTTAGTTTCAATTCTTCTAATGAGATATTTCAAAAGATTCTCATCACACTTAAGTAATATTGCATCCACAGTTGTAAACCCATTTCAATTAGTAGGCTTTGTAGCAAAAGACGTTGATTTAGAGGATTAAAAAGGTCTGACTTGTTTCAAATATTTCTGATATTCATCATTCACTTTCGTGGCAGTCACATAATTTTTGTGATGTCTGAATCCTCCGCCAAATGAATGAGGTATGTGCATTAATTCGTGAATAAGAGTTTTCATTTTTTCTTCTTCGCTAAGTCTGTCAAATTTTTCGGAAATTAATTCAATCGAATAGAATGCTTTATCCTGCATACCTGTTTGTATGGCTTTGCTGATTGTGTGAATTCTTGCAATCGTTCTGCGTGTTTTTGTCCCTTTGCTTACAACACATGCAATCCTGTGCAACTCTACGTGTTCAAAACCAAGAATCATTGCAACTCCGCGTGCTTTCTTAGTCCATTCTTCAGAAAATTCGTATTTCATTTAATCACTTTAAGTTTCATTTTTCAATTTTAATATATGCCTTAATTCACTTAAAAATGCTTTTTCCTTTTGCATCCATCCCTACAACTAAAGGAAAGTCTTTAATTCCCAGTTCCCAGATTGCTTCAGGCATTCCAAATTCTTTCTTATAAACTGATTTTACCTGTGTAATGCACTTTGCGTATTTTGCACCAAGCCCGCCAATTGCTGCAAAGTAAACTGCTTTCCCTTTCAATGCTTTTTTCACATTATCATCCATACCTGCTTTTCCAATAATTGCAGGAATTGAATATTTGCTAATAAGTGCAGGTGTGTAACTGTTCATTCTTGAACTTGTAGTCGGCCCAGCAGACACAATTTCAAATTTCTTTCCTTTTTGCTTCACAATTGGCCCGCAGTGGTAAATAATTTTGTTTTTAATTTTTGGAAATTTATTTTTCAGAAGAAATTCATGTGCTTTATCACGTGCAGTAAATACAGTTCCGCTTAATTCTACAAAGTCACCTGCTTTTAATTTCAAAATTTCTTTTTTGCCCAAAGGAGTGTTAAGTTTCAAAGTGAACATCTCCTATCGCACCAGCAGGATAATGAAACAGCAATAACATATGATGCAGGATGCCTCGGAAGTGTTGAAACTTTAACTGCAAGTGCAGTTTCACTTCCCCCAAAACCCATTGCACCAATTTTTAATTTATTAATTTCTTTTAAAAGTGAATTTTCAAAATCATTAAGTTTCTTATTTTTGTTTTTGTCATTTAATTTACGCATTAATTGTTTTTTTGATTCAAAAGCAGTACTTGAAACACTTCCGCCAATTGCAACTCCCACAACATAAGGCGGGCAGCCTTTCCCCTGAGCTTTTTCAACTGTATCAATAACACATTTTTTAACGCCATCAAAATTTCTCTCTGCTTTAAGATCTGAGTTTGGTAATTTGTAAATTCTTGCACAATTCTCAGAACCCCCTCCTTTCAGAAGCAAATCAATTTTAAGTTTTTTCCCTTGCATGAAATGAATTTCGGGAATATTTCCCAAATTTTTATCAGTTAAAGAATCAACTGAGTTGGGTCTCAGAATTGATTTTTCTGTTGCTTCTCTCACTGCAGAATTAATTTCTTTTCGTAAGAATTCTTCATTGTGCTTTTTTGGATTATAAGTAACAAAAAAAATAACAGTCCCCGTATCCTGGCAAATAGGAACTTTTTCATCACGTGCGATTTGCA
Source organism: Candidatus Iainarchaeum sp. (assembly GCA_043808155.1). Lineage (GTDB taxonomy): Archaea > Iainarchaeota > Iainarchaeia > Iainarchaeales > JAZDFD01 > JAZDFD01. The sequence continues at coordinate 23,564 of JAZDFD010000011.1, read as the reverse complement.
CATTCTCCAAAATCTCATTCAAAACTTTTCTTTCATTACCTTTTGATTTTGAAGCTGATTTTTTCAGTGAATTTTCCACATCTGTTGGCAGAGAACAGGCTGTATTTTCAAGAAGATTAAAAATCTGATTTTTTAATGAGCTCATGCTATTCAGTAAATGAAAAAACCTTAAATTACTACCTCTTCCAAGGCTAAGTTTTGGAATTTAAGAAGCCATTTATTGCGAATACTTTTATAATTTCATTGCCTCTAATTTTTATATTCTTAAAAAAGGTGATACTAATGGCTGCTAAAATTGAAATTCATGAAAAAACAAAGAAACAATACAAATTGGAACCTAATTTGAAAAATTATGATAAAACTTATGCTGATTTTGATTGGGCTTCTGTTCACAACGAACTTGAATGGTTTGAGGATGGAAAATTAAATGCCGCATATAATGCAATTGACAGGCACTTAAAAACAGATAAAAAAAAATAAAGTAGCATTACACTGGATTTCAGACACAGACGGGGAAAAAACCTTCACATTTGAAGAGCTTGCAAAAGAAACAAACAAATTTGGAAATGTTTTAAAAAAATTAGGCGTGGCAAAGGGGGACAGAGTTTTCATGTTCCTGCCGCGAATACCTGAATGCTATATTTCATTTTTGGGTACTTTGAAAATTGGTGCAATTGCAGGAACTTTGTTTCAGGCATTTAAATCAGCTGCACTTTCTGACAGATTAGGAAATTCAGAAACTTCAGTTTTAGTAACACACTCATCAATGAAAGACCGTGTTGATGAAGTACGTGCTGATTTGCCTGCGTTGAAACACATAATCATTGTAGACGGGAAAGGTGTTGATGCAAGCAAAGGAGAAATAAATTACATTGACGAAATGAATTCTGCTTCTGATGAATTAGAAATTGAAAAAACAGATGCAGAAGACATTGCATTCATTCTTTACACTTCAGGCACAACAGGAAAACCAAAAGGAATTATGCATGCGCACAAAGCAATTCTTCAGGAGCATATGACTGCAAAATGGGTTCTTGATTTACATGATGAAGATGTTTACTGGTGCACAGCAGACCCTGGCTGGGTTACGGGAATTGCTTATGGGATTTTAGGAATCTGGTCAGTTGGTGCAACTTCAATTGTTCATGACGGCAGATTCAATCCTGAAAAATGGTATGAAATTCTTCAGGATAAAAAAGTTTCAGTATGGTATACTGCACCAACTGCAATCCGAATGTTAATGAAAGCAGGTGATGACTTAGTAAAGAAATTCAAGTATCCTGCATTAAGACACATGCTTTCAGTTGGTGAACCATTAAATCCTGAAGCAATCAGATGGGGCAAAGAATTGTTTGGTTTAACTTTCCATGATAATTGGTGGCAGACTGAAACAGGTGCAATGATGATTGTAAATTATTCATCAATGCCTGTAAGATTGGGCTCAATGGGAAAACCAATTCCCGGAGTTACTGCAGGAATTATTGATGACAAAGGCAATGAAGTTCCTGCAAAAACTGAAGGCCACTTAGCAATTAAAAAAGGATGGCCGTCAATGATGCGCGGAATCTGGAAAAACCAAGAACGCTATGACAAATGTTTCATTGGAGATTGGTATGTTTCCGGTGACAATGCTTTTATGGATGAAGACGGTTACTTTTGGTTTATTGGCAGAGATGACGATGTAATCAAAACTGCAGGTGAACGTGTAGGTCCTTTTGAAGTTGAATCTGCATTAATTGATCACGAAGCAGTAATTGAGGCGGGTGTAATTGGAAAACCAGATGCAGAAAGAGGCGCAATAATCAAAGCATTTGTTGTTCTTGCAAAAGGATATACTCCTAGCGAAGAACTCAAAAAAGAAATCCAGCAGTTTGTAAAAGCAAATTACGCAGGACACGCATATCCCCGTGAACTTGAATTCGTAGACTCACTCCCAAAAACAAGATCAGGAAAGATAATGAGAAGAGTTCTAAAAGCAAAAGAATTAGGTATGCCAATCGGTGATATTTCAACAATTGAGGATTAATTTCCTCATTTTTTAATTTTTTCATTTTTTTAAGCGTCTTATTTTTTGTGTTTTTGTTTACATTCCTAATTTCTACATAAAAATCGGTTTAGATTTCCTACTCTCAAGAGTTATTAATCTCAAATTGTTTTATTATTCTACAATTTGCCTTCTGCAAATCACGGGTGATATAATGAGTTTGATTTCATTAACTTTTGGTGACAAAAAACAATCTTATTCAACAGAACTGACGTCCATTTCGACCCCCCTCGATAGAATGGAAGTTGATCCTACTGAGGAAAGTGCTGTTAAAGTAAGAAAAATTTGCCAATTTCTTGGAGATCCAAATTTATATTTGGTCTGCGAGGTAATCTCAGGAGCAATCACTGAACAAATGATTGGAAAATGCGAAGGCAAACCTCTTGAGATACAGGAAATCGACTCAAAATATCCCCACGCAAAAATTGCTAAGAAAGGAATGACTGTTGGTCTTAGTGTCAGCGGAATCAGAAAGTCTGATGTAAACAAAGATCATATTATAAATTTCGCAATGGCTTAATACTTCACTTTTAAAATCTTTTTCTTTCTTTCTTATTAGGTGTAAATAGATGTCAGATGAAATAATACTTGAAGAGGATCTACCTGAAGAAAAAGTATCTCCTAAAAAAGTCCCAAAAGAAAAAAAGCTAATTGAGGCTGCTCTTTTTATGTCTCCAAAACCAATGACAATGGATGAATTTGTAGAGCTTACTGGTAACCTGAATAAAGATAACATAAGAAACACTATTTTGGAAATAAAGCAAGAATATGCTGACAGAAATTCCAGTATTGAGGTTTTCACTCTGGGCGACAGTTACCTAATGCAAGTGAATTCAGAGTATGATGATAAAGTCGCTCACTTGGCATCTGAAAGTGAATTCAGCAAAAGCGTCACAAAAACCCTTGCATTAATTTCATTCAAACAGCCGGTAAAACAATCGCTTGTAATAAAATACCGAAATACAAAAGCGTATGACCACATCAAATTACTTTTAGAAAAAGAATTAATTTCACGGCAAAGAACTGGCAGAACTTACATTCTCAGAACAACAAGAAAATTTCTGGAATATTTCGGTGGTCAGAAAAAAGAACAAAAAACACTCACTGAAAATCAGTAAACTCTTAGAAAAATCAGTGAGTTGTTTAAGAAATTACTTTTTTTAAGTTTCCAAAATCACTTCTTCTTTAAAAAGATTTCTAAAATCCCGTTTTTGAAATTAATTTTTTTACTTTTCATATCCAGTGAATCTTTTAATTCGAGTTCTTTGTAATATGGTTTCTCTTTGGAATCAACTGAAATTGTTACTGTGTGATTTCCCGTGGTTTTGATGTTGATTTCATTTTCATTAACCCCTGGAAGTTCAGCAGTAATCGTAATGTCCTTTTTAGTATTTATTACGTCAACTAATGGTTCTCGTTTTTCAGAAACAACGGGTTTTCCACCCTCTGATTTCATATTCCCAAATTCTTCAATTCTTATTTTTCCGTCAGGACCCTGTCTTACAGTTCTTCCCCAAACCATGGGCTTTCCCCGCATTTTAAAATTATCTGAGCTGAAGAAGCTGCCCATCATTTTGTTTATCATATCATCCATTTCACCGAAATCAAAAAAGAAATCATCATTATCAAAAAATGATTTCCTGCGATTTTTTTTATCATCATCCATCATATTCACCTATTTTACTTTGAAGTATCATATTCACCTAACTTGCTTTGAAACTGATTATCCAATATTTTTTTATTTGTATCCCATGACGCTCTTGCAAATGGCGGAAGTCCACCTTTCTCCTCAGTCCATTTATTGATGAAATTAATTGTAACTGGGTCATGCGGATATCCCGAACCCATTTCCCCGTATTTTTTAATTAATTTTTTTATTTCATCGTCTCTTGTAGTTTTTGCAATCACAGATGCTGCACTAACAATGGGGTAATTAAGGTCTGCTTTATGTTCGGATTTTATTTCCACTGGAAATGAAATGTATTTTGCAATCCTCGCCCCAAACCTATGTGCAATAACATCTGGTGCATCAACATAAACCACATCTGGCTTGACTTTCAATGAATTTAAAAGCGCCCCAGCTTTCATTGCTTCAATCTCATTCAGACTTTGTCTGTTTCTAAGTTCGTCAATTTCAGCTGCTTCTATTTTAACAATCTCAAATTCATTAAGCACCTTTTTTATCTGCGGAAGCTGAATCTCACGTTGCTGTAAACTCAGAAGTTTTGAGTCTTTAACTCCGATTTCAATTAGTTTCTCTTCGTTTTCTTTTGCAATGCAGGCAACAGCCATCACAAGCGGGCCCAAGGCGGGACCTCTGCCTGCTTCATCAATTCCCGCAATAAGCATCTCAAAACCTAACGTAACTTTCCAACTGATCTGTTGATTTTGTCGACTTCTTTGTTGCATGCTCTGCATTCATCCATTGTATCTAAACAAAGAGTTTTGTTTAATCTTGCTTTTTCAATTTCTGAAGCTGGTGCATCATCTCTTCTTAGCGAATCAAATAAATCCAAGTAGTAGTTGTATAGTGATTTTATTGCACTGAAAGCTCTTTCTCGCTCTTCGGTTTTGTCTCTTAACATTCTTCTGCCACTGCAGTGAATACAACTCCTTTTAGCATCCTTAATGAAGCCCTGAACCATACTATTTTCCCTGTCCATAATATATTATCCTTGTGAAGGAAATAAATAGCTTTCTAAAGCCGGTTTCGTCCGGCTGGTCCGAGTTATGTGCGGATTTTTCAAACCCGCGGTAATAAATAAGAATGAATTAAATAATTAAAAAAAGAATAAGGGGGGATTCTGCTTTAAGCAGAAACCTCAATGTCAAGTCTTTTCTTTAATTCTCTGTACCTGTTTCGGATTGTGACTTCAGTTACACCAGCAACGTTTGCAACTTCTTTTTGGGTTCTTCTTTCACCCTTCAGAAGACCTGCAATATATACTGCTGCAGCTGCAACACCTGTTGGCCCTCTTCCTGAAATCAAACCTTTTTCAATTGCTTCTTCCAAAATCTTTCTTCCTTCTTCCTGAACTTCACCTGAAAGATTTAATTCAGATGCAAATCTTGGGATGTAATGAATTGGGTTTGTTAAGGGGACATCTAATTTCAATTCTCTAACTAAGAATCTGTATGTTCTTCCAATTTCCTTTTTAGTCAAACCAGATGCTTCTGCCATCTCGTTTAAGGTTCTTGGAACATGATATGTTCTGCAGACTGTGTAAAGAACTGCTGCAACAACTGCTTCAATCAATCTTCCTCTAATTAATCCTTTCTTCACAGTTTTTCTGTAAAGCAATGCTGCTGCTTCAACTAATGATTCCGGTATGTTAAGGTATGATGCAACTCTTCTCATTTCTGTTAATGCAATTGAAAGATTTCTTTGCATTGAGCTGCTAATTGAAGCACGTTTGTGCCATTTAATAAGTCTATACATCTGAGCTCTGCTTTTGCTTGACAGTTTGTTTCCTCTTAAATCAGTACCGCGTCTGTCAATCATTGTTACAAGCCCTTTATTCAATTTCACGTATTTCATTGGGCTTCCAGTTCTTGCTCGTGTTTCAAACTGATCAGAATCAAAGCTTCTCCATTCTTTGCCTAAATCAACATCGTCCTCACTTATAACCATGCCGCATGCTTGGCAAACAAGTTCACCTTTCTCTGTATCTCTTCTTACATTTTTACTTCCGCATTCGGGGCATTTTGTTTCGCTCATTTCATCGCCTCCAACATAAATTAGTATAATCCAGTCACACAAAAAATTTCATTCCCTTTCCCCAAATAAAAGAAATTAGATGTGTTGTGGTAAGATATATAAATAGCCTCACGCCACCTTTATAAATGTTTCCCCTTTCTTCTACATAATTATTTTCCCAAAAAAAAGACTCTCTTTGAATTATTTAAATACTGCTGAAACAATACCTGATTGTCCTGGTTTTGAGGTCACAACTGCAGTTTTAACCCCTGATTTGTCTTTAACCTCTATTTCAGCGCCTTTTGTGATGATATTGGTTCTGGCATATTGTCTATTAGCATCATTTTTCAATACTGAAATAACTTCTAATTTGTGTGTTTTCTTTGTTTTAAGGTCTGTAACATTCGCATACTTGGCTAGTCTTTGCTGTACTTTGGAGGTATGACCACGTCCCTTTATTGACACTCTCTTATCTGTATTTTCATCTACCTGTGTCATTGAAGGATTTCCGCCTTTCTCGGTCAGTCTTTTGTCTCTTCTTTTGATGGAATGTCTTTTTCCGCCAGTTGAAGTTCTTTTTGATTTTCTATGCCATTGTGTCATAATATCACTTATTTCAGAATAATTATCTGCAGTGCAACAATTAAAAAGCTTTGGATTTTTTAAAAAAGCCTAGAACTCATTTTACATGTCTTGTGAGTGGATTGCAGCCTGGCCTTTTTTTTGTCTCTTTTGGTTTTACTCTGGTTGCTTTTTGTGGTTCATAGTGTGTATCTAAGCCAACAGCTTTAGGAATTTTGGTTATTCCAACTAAAGTTATTGTTTTTGCTCTTACTCCTTCAAAGCTACTCCATAATGAAGGATTTTCTTTTAGAGAAGTCCCTTCAGCAACAGATTTGCGAACCTCCACTAACTGTTTTATGTATTTTTCGCAGTTTCCTGCCCTTATTGCATTAATGCTTTTTACTCTTCCATGCTCTGCAGTTAATGCAGTTACAAGTTCATCTATTGCACCCAATTCCGTATCTATAATATCAACCATAAAAAATCACCTTTAAGTTCTGATATTTATAATGGATTAGGAGCTATATAAATCTTAGTTTTTAAGTTATGCTGAAAACACTGCATTCTGTATTTTCAAATTCCAGTTTATAATCGTCTCGTTTCTTTAATTTGTCAGTTAGATTTTTTCTTTGGGATTTCTCTATGAAAATAGTTTGTGTATTGAAATTTTCACTTATTTTCTCAGCACTGACATTTCCATCCCAGAAATCCCTCTGCAGCTGCCACAAATCCTTGTCATATTTGTAAAGATAATACTCATCCATTCCTGAAATAAAATAATGATTTGGAAGATAGAAATAAAGCTGGGGAAAATCATCATAAACTGCATTGTAAATTATGCTTTTTTCAGGAACATTTTCTGAAATCCAGTTTGCGCATTCAGAAAAATCACTATATTCAAGATTTTGATAATACATATATGACGCACCAGCAGGGACTAACATTACTGCCATCACAAGTCCTGCAACTAATAATTGTTTCATGTCTTTCCAGTCAATTGAAAAATGATAGCCTAACTTTGTTAATGCGCTAAATGTAAAAATAACTAAAAAGGGAATCAGGAAGTCAACAATCCTTATTGCTTTTGCACTCAATATTATTAAGAAAACACAAAGCAGGAAATATTTCATCTGAGGTAATTCCATTTTTTCTCCTCTTTTCAAATAAATGAAAATAACAAAAAACACAAGTCCAAAAACCAAAGCAGAACCAGACAAAAAATCAATTGATGAAGTACTTGACCATTCAACATTCCCCAGTTCAGGAATTCTGAAAAGTGATGCTTCCAAATCCACATTAACTGCATTAATAATATTTGCAGGGAAAAACGGATTTATTATAATCCCCAAAAGCGTTCCAATTAACACATATTTTATCACGTTTCTGTTATGTTCAACATTTTCAAAATACTTTTCTCTAAAAAAGAAATATTCAATAATCAGTAATACGAACACACTCACAATGAGAATCGGATAAGCAGCGTATGCCCATACAAAAAGAAATGCAGTAATTCCCAGTGCTTTGTAATTTTTATCTTTTATGAAATAAAGCCCCAGAATCAGAAAAAGAATTCCAAATGAAATTGCACGGGGGAGAATCATTCTGAAAATAAATGTACTTGAACACAATCCAAGAAATATAGTTGCAATTGCAGGATTATTAACATCCATTTTTTTCATCAAAAAATAAAACGCAACAAACATCAAAATCGCAAAGAAAATATTTGCAATTTTAGCCCCAAAAACCAAATCATCAAAAAATGTAAACGGAATCAATGCTAAATGAAATAAATAATGTTTATCTGTGAAATCTGTGTTCCATATGGAATAGTAAATATTGGGGAGTGATTTTGGAAGCATACCAATTTCGGATTTCATCTGATTCGCAAACTGAATGTGATAATACCCGTCATTGAAAAGCGTATCCTGAGCAAAATTCAAAGTTGTGAACACCAAAGTGCAGATTAAAACAACTGCAACTAATCCTTTGTCAAATTTCATTTAATCACAGAATATAAATGAATTAACTGCTTTTATTTCCTTCTGATTTTTTAAGGTATGTTCTGTGTTAAGGTGCTTTTCTGCACAGTACCACCCATTATTTTTCCTTATATCCTGAATCCAGAATTTTCCTTATTTTTTTGGCTTTCTTGTCCCCAATATTATCTACTTCCTGAAGCGCCTTCACATCTGCATCAACAATATTCTTCACACTTCCAAAATGCTTGAGCATAGCTTTTGCAGTATTAGGGCCTGTAAGAGGGAAGCTCTCAACAATGAATTGCTGCATTTCACTTTGAGTTAAACCTTTCCTTCCTGTTCTCAATCTAATGTCTTTACCCTTTCCCAACTGCTCACGTTTTGCAGTAACATAAAGATACTCTGCTGTTTCCTTTGCATTATCTGTAAAAAGAATCGGCACGCGGTAATTCAAAGCAATCGAGGTCATTGCACCAATTATTGCATTTCTGTGCACATTCCTTAATGAAAACATTTCATTTTTGTCGCCCTCAACTAAAATCAAAGGCATGTCATAGGTTTCAGTCATTTTAATCATCTGATTGAAAAGTCTTCCATCAAGCATACTTGAGAGAAAATCATCAATTGTTTTCCTTTCCACAACAATATCATTTGTCAGAACATAATCCCCGACATCGAGCTGTTTTGTTTTTATGTAACATCCGCGTTCTTCCAGTTCACGCAATACAGATGAATTCTGCTCACGTGAATCTGCGTAAATAATTACTTTGTCCATGTTTTCAGAATCGAATTTGGATAGTGTAGTCTGGCCGGAAGTATCTGTTTTTCGGGTCTCTGTTTTCTGAGCGTCACTTTTTCTCTGCTGACCTGCTAAATCATCTTTCAAAAACCCGAGTGTTTTATGCATTCTTTTTTCCTTTGCATTTGATGCCCAGTAATATGCTTCATCACGTGTACCCCGCGCCATTAAAATAATTGCTTTTCCTTTCTTCAGTCTCCCAGTTCTTCCGCGTCTCTGAATTGTTCTGATTTCACTCGGAACTGGTTCATAAAAAATAACCAAATCAACTGAAGGAATATCCAGACCCTCTTCTGCAACAGAGCTTGCAACTAACACATTGTATGTTCCGTCTTTCAAATCTTCAATTGCATTTGTTTGTTCCTTCTGAGTCATTCCCTTGTCATTAACTTTTGTTGCCTGACCTATGAATCTTTTTGGTTTTACGTTTTCAAATCCTTCTAAATATTCTACAATTGTTTTTATTGAATCTCTGTACTGGTTGAAAATAATTACTTTACTTTCGGGGTGAAGTGTGAATTGTCTTTTCAGAATTTTACCAAGTGCTTCTATTTTTGGGTGATTCACTTTTTTCGCGTAAAGTTCTTTTGTTAGCTCAATTGATTTTTTAATTCCCTCATCATTCATTACAACATTAAGTGCTTTTGGCGAACCCGCCTTGCCAACTTTGCCTTCCATTCTGTCAAAATAATCTTTAAGTGCGTAAATTCCCTGAGTCTCAAGCAGAATTAATGCATGACTTACTTTCAGTAAAGCAGCAATTTTTGAAATTGCAGCAAAAAGCGAAGGCTGTGTCTGTGGTGCAGATGAAAGCTGTCTCCTGATGCGTGATTGCATTTCAAGCAAACGCACTTTATTGTAATATCTCAAATCAGAAGTCTTAACTAAACCAAATTTTTTCAAAGCAATTAACTGTTTACTCATAAACGAATTCAGATGTTTCTGAATTTCAGTGAATTCATTAGGAAGATTCACACGCACCCATTCCATCTCAATTTCGTTTGTGTATGGTTTAACATCTGCATCACAAGCTCTTTTAATTTCAATATTTTTTATGAAAAGATTCTTACAAACTTCCTGAATTTTTTCATCAGTACTCCCTGGTGATGCAGTCAAACCCAAAATCAATGGGTCTTTTGCCTGCAGCTGATATTTTCTCGCAATATACACATAGCTGTAATCTTTTACTGCACGGTGTGCTTCATCAAAAATGCACAGTGCAACATCATCTAATGTGATTCTTCTGTTTAGAACATCATTCTCAATTGTCTGAGGTGTTGCATTTACAATTGTTGCATTATCCCACATTGCGATTCTTTCTTTTGCATTTGTAGTTCCTGTCAGCAGAGTAATTTTATCTTCAGGGATTGTCATAAATTTCCTGAATGTGTTTTCATGCTGAACAGCAAGTGGTTTTGTCGGAGCTAAAAAGAGGATTTTCTTTTTTGAATCATTCTTCAATAAATATGCGGACAGCATTACTGCAACAAGTGTTTTTCCCAGCGCAGTCGGAGCCACAACTAATGAATTACCCTTATCAATAATTTTTGCAGTAAGAACTTCCTGATAGAGTCTGCTCTGGACTACATTTTCTTTAATAAGCGGGTGTGAAATAAATTTTTCCAAGTGAATCAAACCATTAATTTGTGAATTACTCAAATTACTATTAATTAAATCCTGAATTGTTTATTTTAAAGCTTTCATAAGCGCATTTCCCCTGAACTCACAAATATCCTGTTTTTCAGATTTTAACTCAAAAGGAAGCCCTAAAAAGGCCTTTTTTCTCTTAAAAAGGCGAAATATTTATATATTATTTAATCTCCAATGTATTTTAGGAATATTAATTAAAATAAACTTGAATGAGGGTTTTTTATGGGTGAATTACCATTAGCAGCAGTTGATAGGATAATAAGAAAAGCTGGCGGAATAAGAGTAAGTGAAGATGCAGTTGAAGTACTTGCAGGAATTTTAGAAGAAGAAGGAATTAAAATCTCCCAGCAGGCAGCTGTATTTGCAAAACACGCCAACAGAAAAACTATCACTGATGCAGATATCAAACTTGCGATGAAAAATAAGTAATTAAACACTCATTTCAAGTGTTTCATCAAAAAATAGTGAAATTTCATCAATTGCAGATTCATTTGATCTTGTTTTGTTTGTGATAAAAACACCCTTAACTTTATTATCATTCAGTTTTGTGATAACTGATCTTATAAATTTCTCAATTTCTTTCGGCTGATTATATATGAAAAATGTTGAAAGTGAATCAACAATAATGAATGACACATCTCTGTCCTTAATCGCAGAATCAATTATAAGATTCAATTCAGTAAGGTTCTGAGGTGCAGCAGAAATTGCATCTTTTTTATCCTCTTCTGCAATTTTTTTGCCCATGCAATCTATGAAAAAAACTTTTTTGAAATCAATCGGGTTCTTTTCTTTTTCAAGAACGTGTTTTATTTTATCATATGCTTTATTTGTTGTAAGATAAATGCCCTTCTTTTTCTCATCATTAGTAAAAATATCCAAAAAAGCAGACACTAAGCTAGTGTAATTTTTTGTTTTCACAACAACAAGAAGCAAAAAATTTTCCGGCAGTGACTTAGTGGATTTTTTTATATTGTACTTTAAGTTAAATCCGATTTCCATTATCTTAATGTTTGAATTTACTTTATCGCCAACTATCTTAATTTCCGAACTTCCTTTGCCAGCCATAAAACCAACACTTTATTGTATTGCGTCCCACATAATTTGCTCTTTTCCACGTACTTCAATTCCTTTGCTTGTTATTTCAAAAGGATGTATTGATTTACTGTGATCTGTTCCGCGCATTTTTCTGATAAAAATACTTCTGTGGGGCGGAGTGAAATACAATGCAATAACACCATCAACAACAAATTCTTCAACACCGAAAGCGGAAAAATCTTTTCTGCCACCTTTTGTTTCTGATGTCAGTAATGTTGTACAGCCAATATTCTTCAGACCATCTGTGAATTTGTAAAGAAGACTTCTTATTTGTCCTGGATCAGGAATCCATACGCCAAATGCAGTTGTTGAATCAACTACCAATCGTTTTGCACCCATTTCTTTAACAATTGATGAAACAATTTCTAATTCTGATTCAATCTGTTCATCTATGTCTCCGTCTGCATCAAGTTTCAGTCTGTAAATATTAAGTAATTTTTCATCCTGCAGTTTCTTAAAATCCCAGTTAAAGTTCTGCATGTTCCATGTAATGTTTTTCACATTGCTTTCTAAAGTCACAAATAAGCCTGGTTCTTTTTCCTGTACTGCGCCTTCATATAAATATTGCAGTGCAAATATTGTTTTACAGCTTCCTGCACCGCCCGAAATTAAAACTGCACTTCCTTCAGGAATTCCGCCCTGAACCAGACTGTCAAGCCCGGGAATTAATGTTTTTACTCTATCCATACAAAATCACCACTTATACATCTTTCATTCATTAATTTATCGTCACTATTCTTGTTGTCAATATTACACATTTCCACTAATTAAAACTATCGCTGTCTGCCTTTTTAAGTGCCTCAACTGATTTTTCAAACACAGCCTTCTGTTTCAGGTTGGTTGTCTTTAACACGAAATCAAATGGAGTCATATCTCTTCCCAAATCAAATCCATATAACTTTTTGTAAATTTTTGATGTTTTTATATCTCTTTCCCGAATCGATTCTTCTACTTCGTCAATTGATTTCTCATCACGTCCTGATACGCGTTTTGCGCGAATCTTGACACTTGCATCCAGCCATATTTTGAAACCCTTTTTACTAAGCCAGGGCATTGTCCATGAATCAAGCACTACATTTCCCTGCTCAATAATCTCCAGAAGTTTCTTGTCCAGCATTCTGTCAAATTTCCCATCCTTTGTTCTGCTTTCAAGGAATTTCCTTCCTTCCTTTGATTCCCACCAGCCAGTGTTTTTTCCCGCGCCTTCTGTAATCTCATCAACATGCTTTTCCATGAGCTCCCTAAGAATCCCGGAAGCATGAACACATCGCATTCCAAATTTTTCCGCAAGATTTTGGGCTAATGTGCTTTTTCCAGAACCAGCTAATCCAGAAACAATTATCACGCGGTCTTTTTTGTTCATGGTATATGAAAGTATAAACTCTTTTAAATAACTTAACTCCTATTATTCACAGGTGAAATAATGTCAACTTATTCGGGATTTACAAATACCAAATACAAACCAACTTCACGGGATTTAGTTGCGACTTTCAGAGTTTCTTCAAAAGGGGTTTCTTTTTCAGAAGCTGCAAATGCAGTTGCAGGTGAATCTTCAATCGGAACCTGGACTGAAGTTTACACTGAAGACAAAAAAATGGCAAAAAAACTCAAACCTACAATTTTCAAACAAAATCCGAAAACAAAACTCATTTCAATTGCTTATCCTGAAGAACTTTTTGAAGCAGGAAACATACCTCAAACGCTTTCCTCAATTGCAGGAAATATTTACGGAATGAAATTAGTTTCTGGTCTGCGTTTTGAAGACATTACTTTCCCAAAAAATTATTTAAAAAAATTCAAAGGTCCTTATTATGGGATTGAAGGAATCAGAAAATTACTGAAAATTAAAGAACGCCCATTAGTTGGAACAATTGTAAAACCAAAGCTTGGTTTAAATCCTGCAAAGCATGCAAAAGTTGCCTATGATGCATGGATTGGTGGCTGTGACATTGTAAAGGATGATGAAAACCTTACTTCAATGAAATTTAATGAATTCAATTCCCGAATTTCAAAAACTCTGAATTTACTTGACAAAGCAGAAACAAAAACTGGTGATGTAAAAGTTTACATGCCAAATATTTCCGCACCTTATGATGAGATGATTAAACGCGCAGAGTTTGTGAAATCACACTCTGGAAAATATTTGATGGTTGATGTTGTAACAGTTGGTTTTTCTGCATTACAATCACTTCGCAATGAAAATTTCAAATTAGTTTTCCATGCGCACAGAGCAGGGCACGCTGCATTCACTCGCAGCAAAGACCACGGCATTTCAATGCTTGTATTTGCAAAATTCTGCAGACTTTGCGGAATGGACCAGCTTCACACTGGAACTGTATTAGGAAAAATGGAAGGCTCGCGTGATGAAGTAATTGAAATCAATAATGCTATGCGTTCAAAAATAAACATGCCCGGAATTAAAACAACACTTCCTGTTGCATCGGGTGGAGTTTATCCGACACTCGTTCCCGAAATGATGAAACTAATGGGAAATGATATTGCAATTCAGGCAGGCGGAGGAATTCATGGACATCCGCAGGGCACCACAGCAGGCGCAAAAGCAATGCTCCAAGCAGTTCACGCAGCAATGAACAAAGTGCCTCTGGAGAAATATGCATTAGTGCATCCTGAATTAAAATCCGCTTTGAAGAAATGGAAAAATTAAGTTAAGTCTGTTATTTCTAAAGATAACTTGTTAATGCAATAATTACTTCTTCTTTGTGTTGAGCAACCTTTCCTTCGTGTTCCAATATCTCAGCTTCTAAAACACTAATTTGTGCCTCTAAATTTGAAACATCCAAAAGGTTCCCCCGAAGCGAGTTTCCGGATATTATTGTTTGTTCTTTTTTCAAATATTCTTTTTTTCTGAGAAAATCTTTAATTTTTGCTTTTTTTTTGTCGATTTCCCCTGTTAAAAGTCTAATTTTCTGTGTCTCTTCATGGATGACTCTGTCTGTTTTCAAATCACCTGTCAAATGTAAAATTTCTCCTTCGTGCTGACCTTTTTCAATAAGTGCTTGATTAAACATTTTTCTAAGTCTTGATCCAGTTTCTTCTGGAAACTCACCTATAAGTTTATTAAAAAAGCTCAAGGAAGTCTGTTCAGCATTAGTCAGTCTTCTGCCACCTGCGGTTTCATCAACCTTTTTAATATCTCTATATTTAAACGGCCAGATTCTCATTCTGTCTTTATGTCTAAAACCAACCCAATTAATAGGATGATTCCAGATATCAATTCTTTTTTTAGGCATATTATTTATTTAATGCATTTCTCCTTTTTAACCTTTTTAAATATAAGCACCATATATGTATCCTATGCGCTCAGGGGACATAAAGAAGACACATTCCAAAATCACTAAAGAAATGAAAACCTACTTCAAAAAGGCAGGCTTCAGGAAAGCAGTAGTGGGTTTAAGTGGTGGACTGGATTCTGCAGTCACTGTAAAGCTTGCTGTTGACGCTTTAGGAAAACAGAATGTTTTTGCTATTTTAATGCCTGAAAAAGGACTTACTAAAAATCAAAATACTAAAGATGCAGTTGACTGGGCAAAAAAATTAGGAATATCTTATTCAATTCAGCCAATAAACACTGCATTAAAACATCTCCGAAAAGCAGATTGGAAACCTAGTTCATGGGCTGAGCTTAATATGAAACCCCGCATTAGAATGATTTATCTTTACAGCTATGCTAACACAAAAAAAGCATTAGTTTTGGGAACCTCAAACAAAAGTGAATTGTTATTGGGATATGGCACAAAGTATGGTGATCTTGGTTCAGACATTATGCCCATTGGAAATATTTACAAAACTGATTTGATTGAACTTGCAAAATATCTAAAAATACCTGAAAAAATAATTGAAAAAGAACCAACTGCAGAATTAATGCCCTGCCAGACTGATGCAAATGATTTGGGTGCAACATACGCAGAAATTGACCCGATTCTTAAATCACGCTTTGACAAAAAACAAAGTGTTTCTGTTCTGAAAAAGAAATTCAATCCAAAATTAGTAAATGAAATACTGAAACGTTATGAGCAAAACTCACACAAAGGTAACTTTCCATACATATGCAAAATTTGAGGTTTTTGAAATGCTTAGCTCTGAAATGAAAAAGCAACTTTTACAAATTTTAAAGAATGATATCTCCAAAGGTGACATAACATCAGCACTTTTAAAATCCAAAAAAACAACTGCGGAAATTGTCCTTAATGAAACTGCTCATGTTTCAGGTACGGAAGAAGCAAACTTTTTGTTTTCAAAAATGAAAGTAAAATCAGTTTCAAAAATGAAAGATGGAACTTACGCAAAAAAGGGACAAGTAATAATGGTTTTGAAAGGAACGAACAGAAACATTCTCTCTGCTGAAAGAACCGCACTTAACATTCTCGGAAGAATGTCATCTGTAACTTCCCACTGTGCAGACGCAAAAAAAATAATTGGAACTTCAAAAACCCAAATTGCAGTCACAAGAAAAACAATGCCTGGCTTTAATGATTTTGACAAGAAAGCTGCTAAATCCGCAGGTGTTTGGCCCCACAGAAAAAATCTGAATGAAGCTTTCCTCATAAAAGAAAATCATCTGAAATTTTTTGATTCACCTGCTAAAGCAGTCCTTTCTGCAAAAAAGAAACACAAAAACAAATTAATTGAAATTGAAACAGAAACCATGAAAGAAGCCCTAAATGCCGCATCTGCAAATCCTGACATCATACTGCTTGATAATTTCTCCCAAATGCGTGCAAAAAAAGCAATAAAAGAAATACGCAAAGTATGCAAATGCAAAATAGAGCTTTCTGGTGGTATTTCACTGAAAAACCTTCGAAATTATAACTCACTTGGCGCTGATATTATCTCAATGGGTTCTTTAACAACAAATGCAAAGAGTATTGATTTCTCTTTGAGAATTAAAAAGTGATTTAGAAAAAATGAATTTTAAAAAAATGATTTTTGAGAATTAAAAAGTGATTTTTGAAAATTAAAAAGTTGATTTTATGAAAATAGGTATTTTTGGCGGGAGTTTTAATCCTCTTCACAATGGGCACATAAATGCAGCACTGGAAGTTCTGACATATACTGATTTGGAAGAAATCTGGTTTGTGCCCTGCATAAAAAATATGTTAAAAGAAAACAAAGATCACATTGAATCAAAACAAAGACTAGAAATGCTCCGAATCGCTCTTTCAAAATATCCTAAATTGAAAGTTTCTGATTTTGAAATAAAAAACGAAATCCGATACACTGCAGACACAGTTCCTGCATTAAAAAAAGAATTCCCGCAACATGAGTTTTATCTTGTTTTAGGTTCAGGACTTGCTGAAGAATTTCACAAATGGAAAGAACCTGAAAAAATTCTTCAACAAATAAAAATAATTATTGTGCCAATGCCCAACATGCCAAACCTAACTGACAAAGCAATTATAGAACACAAACCAATAATAATTGAAAAAGCAAAAAGAATTGATATTTCAAGCACAAAAGTAAGAAAATATGTTAAAGAATGTAAATCCATTTCTGAATTAGTTCCCAGTGAAATTGAAAAATATATTACGAAAAAAAGACTTTATCTCTGATTATTATGAAAAAAATAATTCAGCTCTGATTATTACGAAAAAAGAATTCATCACTAATTATTTTGCATGAACTGAAGCTATTTTTAGAATCTCTAGTGCATCATCTAATGTATCAAGTCGGAAAGGAATTAAAACATCAACATCATTATGAACAACAGACGTTTTACAGCCAACTGCAGGAACCTGAAGCTTGCTGTTTTCATGAATTTTTTCAAAATAAGAATTTATCATTGAATGAAGTTCATCCACGGTGTCTGTATTAATATTACTTTTTAGAGGAAAAAAGAACATACTGTATTTTTGATAGTCTTTATTGAATTTCACAGAAACTTTTTTTTTGTTTTCAAGTTTTGCAGTGTAAATTCCACTATCTATTTTATCAACTTCTTTATTATCATCAGTTATTTTTATGTTGTGATTTTGAAATGTTTGCATAGCTAATTTTCTTTTATTAGTTAATATGTTCAAAAGATATGTTCGTTTACTTTTTGCACTCATTATTTCTTCCCAGATATATTTCAGTTTGAAATACATTAACACATATGCAAAAAATCCAAATATAATCATCACGATTATTGGCACCATACTTCCATTGTAAAATTGCTGAATAAGTGCAGTACCCAGAGCCCCAGTTATAAGTAAACCTAAGAAAAGTAAAAACCCAACCCGCCATGTGAATAGCAGGTCTCTGTCATCTGTATGAGCCACTTAATTACTATGTGTGCTGAAGCTTATAATACTTATGAAGGCTTGGGAGGGGGAGGGGCTATGTGTTAGTAATCTCTGTAGAAATCATAAAATTACCACTTCTAAGGGATTAAACTTAAAAATGAAGATATCGTTAATTTAGAAGACTATTTGATAACTGATTCAAAGCTGAGAGTGATTGAAAATGCCCCTAACAAAAATAAAAAATAAAAAAACATCAAAATCCAAGAAACCAATAAAAGCCAAAAAATCAATAAAAAAAATAAATAAAAATGTTAAAAAAACTGCAAATCCAAAATTTCAGATTAAACCTGTTTCAAAAATCTGGCTTAATGGAAAATTTGTAAACTGGAACGATGCAAAAGTTCATTTTCTAACGCACGCACTGCATTATGGTTCAGGTGTTTTTGAAGGCATAAGATGTTATAAAACAAAAAAAGGACCTGCAATTTTTCGATTAGATGAACATCTTGAAAGACTTTATGACAGTGAAAAAATTTTGGGCGGAACAGTCCCTCAAACTAAAACAAAAATGAAACAAATCATAATAGATCTTGTAAAAGTAAATAAACTTTCAGAATGTTACATACGTCCGCTTGTATTTTTGGGTTATGGCCAAATGGGGCTCAATCCACGAGGCTGTCCAATTGAACTCGGAGTTGCAGCATGGGAATGGGATTCATATCTTGGAAAAAAAGGACTTCAAAATGGAATAAAAGCAAAAGTTTCATCTTACACTCGTCCACAAGTAAATATTTCAATGACAAAAGCAAAAATTTCCGGAAACTATGTTAATTCACTTCTTGCAAAACGCGAAGTAACAAATTCAAAATATGATGAAGCAATAATGCTTAGCTCAGATGGCTTTGTTTCTGAATGTTCTGCGGAGAATTTATTTATCGTTAGAGATGGTCAGTTAGTAACTGTTCCAAAAGCAACAATTTTAGAAGGAATAACTCGTGATTCTGTAATTCAGATTGCAAAATATGAGGAAATTCCGTTTAAGGAAGAAAGACTGACACGTGACCAGCTTTATGTTACAGACGAAGTTTTCATGACTGGTACTGCAGCAGAAGTTACACCCGTGATTTCAATTGATGACCGCTTAATTGGAAATGGAAAACCAGGGCCAATCACAAAATTAATTCAGAACAAATTTTTTGACATAGTAAAAGGTGAAGATCCATATTATTCTAAGTGGCTTACATTTGTAAATGAAAGAAAATAGCAGCATAACATAATCCGCTTGAAAATATTTTCAACAATATTTCTGATTACTGAAGATCAACATACTCTGTCCAGGATTTGATTTTCAAATCCTCTAATTTCTTATTCATTATTGAATTAATAAAAAGCTGAGCAAGCTGAATATTTGTAAGCAGAGGAACATACAAATCAACTGCAAACCTTCTCAATTCATAAGTGTCATCAAATTCCAGCTGATTGAATTCCTTTGGAATATTTATCACAAGGTCAATCTTCCCTTCTTTCAGGTATGTTTTGATGTTAGGTTCTTTCTTCTCGTGGATTTTATAGACTAATGTATTCTGCAGACCATTCTTTTTGTAGAACTTAGATGTGCCTTCAGTTGCATAAACTTTGAAACCCGCATCTTTGAGTTTCCTGACATATGGTTCAAGCTCAACTTTTCCCGCGTCTCCGTTAATGCTTACAAGAACTGCTTTTTTTGGAATTTTAAATTCTGTTGCAAGAATTGATTTCAGGAACGCTTCTTCAGTGTCATCTCCAAAGCATGCTACTTCCCCTGTTGAACTCATCTCAACAGAGAGAATCGGGTCTGCTTTTCCAAGTCTTGAGAATGAGAATTGGGGAGCTTTAACCCCCACATAATCAAGTTCAAAAATTGAGTTGTCTAATTTTTTCACATTTCCGGTCATAATTGCTTTTGTTGCTAAATCAATGAAATTAACACCATAAACTTTAGAAACAAAAGGGAAAGATCTCGAAGCGCGTAAATTGCATTCAATTACTTTTAGTTTGTTGCTTTTTGCAATAAACTGAATATTAAATGGCCCTGTAATCTGCAATTCACACGCAAGTTCCCTTGCAATTTTTCTCACTCCTCTGAATGTTTCTAAATAAATTCTCTGTGCCGGAAGAATCATTGTTGCATCTCCGGAATGCACACCTGCGTTTTCAACATGATCTGTAATTGCATATGCAACTATCTCTCCTTTGCATGCAACAGCATCAATTTCAATTTCTTTTGCATTTTCTATGAATTTAGAAATCACAACTGAGCTTTCAGTAAGATCTGTTGCTCTTTCCAGATATTTTTCAAGTTCTTTTTCATTAAAAGCAACAGTCATTGCTGCACCGCTCAAAACATAAGACGGTCTTATCAAAACAGGATAACCAATTCTTTTTGAAAATTTTATTGCATCTTCCAGTGATGTTAATTCTTTCCATTCCGGCTGGTCAATTTCAAGAGTATCGCACAAACTCGAGAATTTATGTCTGTCCTCTGCTCTGTCAATGTTCTCGGGTTTAGTTCCCAGAACCTGAACATTATTTTCTTTTAATTTCATTGCCAAAGTATTTGGTATCTGCCCGCCCATTGAAACAATAACTCCGTTTGGGTTTTCATTATCGAAAATATCAAGAACTCTTTCCAATGTGAGTTCCTCAAAATAAAGTTTATCACAAATATCATAATCAGTTGAAACTGTTTCAGGATTGTAATTAATCATTATTGTTTTATATCCCTGCTTTTTCAGACTTTGGATTGCATTAACACAGCACCAGCCAAACTCAACTGAAGTTCCTATTGCATATGCACCTGAACCTAAAACTGCAACATCCCGTGTATTAAAATCAATATCGTGTTTATCTGCATGATAAGTCAAATAAAGATAATTTGTTGTTGCGGGATATTCTGCTGCTAAAGTATCAATCTGTTTTACATAAGGAATAACATTCATTTTTTTTCTTGCAGTTCTGACTTCATTTTCATTTGCAGAAACAAATTCACCTATTTGCTTATCAGAAAATCCCAGTTTTTTAATCTCTAATAACTCCTCTTTTGAAATTTCTGATAATTTTCCTTTCTTTTTAATATGTTTTTCCATTTCCACAATATTTTTCAGTTTATATAAAAACCATTTATCAACTTTTGTAAGTTTGTAAAGCTTATCGATTGTCATTCCCGAATGAAGTGCATTTATAATCGCAAATAATCTTCTGTCAGTTGGCTGCTTTAAATTTCTTTCAAGATTTTTGAATGTAAAAATATTATTGCTCAAGCCCCTAACATTGTTGAGCATTCTTACAGCTTTTTGTATTGTTTCCTCAAAGTTTCGTCCAATACTCATTACTTCTCCGACACTTTTCATTTCTGAGCCAATCTCAAATTCAACTCTTGGAAACTTTTCAAGATCCCATCTCGGCATTTTAATAACACAGTAATCCAGAGCAGGCTCAAAACACGCAGTAGTTTTTTCAGTTACTGAATTCCTCAGTTCGACAAGTGATTTGTTTAGTGCAAGTTTTGCTGCAATATAAGCAAGCGGATAGCCCGTTGCTTTTGAAGCAAGTGCAGAACTCCTTGAAAGCCTTGCATTAACTTCAATAACTCTGTAATCAAAAGTTTCCGGATCCAGTGCATACTGTATGTTGCACTCCCCTACAATTCCAAGATGTCTTATTACTCTGATTGAAAGTTCCCGCAAATTGTGATATTCTTCATTTGTAAGTGTTTGGGTTGGTGCAATTACAATGCTTTCTCCTGTGTGAATTCCCATTGGATCAAAGTTTTCCATATTGCAGACAGTAATGCAGTTATCTCTTGAATCTCTTACAACCTCGTATTCAATTTCTTTCCAGCCTCCTAAGTATTCTTCAACCAAAATTTGCGGATTGGAAGCAAGAGCCTTTTCTGCAATGTGTTTGAATGTTTTCTTGTTTTTTGCAACTCCGGAACCTTTTCCACCTAAAGAGTAAGCACCTCTTATCATTACAGGAAATTCAATTTCTTTTACTGCTTTATTTGCTTCTTCCATATTTTTGCATGCAAAACTTCTCGGAGTTTTAACATCAATTTCATTAAGTGCTTTCTTAAATAATTCTCTGTCTTCAGTAATTTCAATTGTTTCAACTGGTGTTCCGATAACCTGTACATTGTGCTTTTTAAAAATTCCCTTTTTATTCAGCGACACGCCACAATTCAATGCTGTTTGTCCCCCGAATGAAAGAAGAATTGCATCTGGTTTTTCTTTTTCAATAACTTTTTCAACAAAATAATCCTCAACCGGCAGGAAATAAACAATATCTGCAAAATCCTTGCTTGTCTGCACTGTTGCAATGTTTGGATTTATCAAAACAGTTTCAATTTTTTCTTCTTTAAGTGCTTTAATTGCCTGACTTCCTGAGTAATCAAACTCTCCTGCCTGTCCGATTTTTAATGCACCTGAACCAAGAATTAAAACTTTTTTAATTTTCAAAGTTTCACCCTGCCCGCTTTCGGTCGGGCGTACCGACTTATGTGTGGATTTTCACTTTGTTCAAATCCACGGTAATAATTCACAATTTCACCTTCTTTAGCAATAACTCAAACAAAAACTCAGTGTCAACTGCTCCGGGTGTTGCTTCAGGATGGAATTGTACGCTCATAAATGGTTTTGTTTTGTGAATTATTCCTTCATTAGTTCCATCATTTGCATTTATAAACCACGGCTTCCATTCTTTTGGAAGTTTTTCAACACTCAATGCATAACCGTGATTTTGTGAAGTAATATAACATCTTTCAGTTCCTTCCATAATACATGGCTGGTTCTGTGAACGATGCCCAAACTTTAATTTGTAAGTGTCTCCCCCTGCTGCTAATCCTAAAATCTGATTTCCCATGCAGATTCCAAATATTGGAATTTCTTTTTCCATTGCTTCTTTAACTGTTTCAATTGTTTTATCTGCCATTTTAGGGTCCCCAGGTCCGTTTGAAATCATAATTCCGTGAAACTTTTCACTGCTTCCGAGTAAATCATAATCCCATGGGACTTTCAGAACAGTCACATCCCTTCTGATTAAACTTCTTATAATATTGTTCTTAGTTCCGCAGTCAAGCATTGCAATTCTCTTTTTCCCTGCTTTATATTCTGTAACTTTTTTACAGCTTGCTTCTGCAACTAAATTTCTTTTGTTAGGGTTTTCTAATTTCACTTTTTCAGAATCTGTGTCACCAATAATCAGTTTTCCAAGCATCACACCTTTATCCCTTAATTTCTGTGTAAGTGCTCTTGTATCAATTCCAGTAATTGCAGGAATATTTTCTTCCTTTAACCAGTCTGCAAGACTCCTAACTGCAGAGCTGTGTGAGTAATTGTATGAATATTCCAGAACAACCACTCCCGCAACCTGAATTTTATCAGATTCAAAATTTTTAAGCATTCCATCTTTTTTTTCCTTACTTGGAACACCATAATTCCCAATCATAGGATATGTG
>JAZDFD010000010.1:0-6685 GCA_043808155.1 Candidatus Iainarchaeum sp. | reverse complement strand
TCAATTTTATTTTTTTAGCATATAATCCCGGAGTTTGAGTTTCACTGATATCAAATTCTATTTCGAATGACTGCGAATCAAATGGGCCCAATGTAAATTTGAAAGAAGATGTCCCTCCGATAAATCGGGCAAACCCCTGTAAATCACTCAAATCAATTTTCATTTCCAGTTCTTCATTAGTATTATTAGTGACTTTTATAAATCTGTTTTCAGATTCTCCCTGTTGTAATTCAACTTCAAGTATGTCTGGTTCAACTGAAAAAATTTTAAATTCCTCGCCCTCCTCACAGTTAATAACTTTTAGTTTTTTAATAATCGTGCTCATTCCCTGATATGTTGCCCAGACATCATATGCGCCTTCTTCATCCAGTGTGAAATATGTTTTCCCCTCATTGTTGGTTGTTTGTATTATTATATTACCAATTTCAATTCTTAGCATCACTTCTGCACCCACTGCGGGGTTGCCGATTCTGTTTAAAACCTGTATTTCTATTGGTCTGTTAACACATCTCCCCTCAATTGTAAGCGTAAGGCTGGGTGCTCCTCCTCCGCCTCCTCCTCCGCCCCCGCCTCCTCCACCACAATCACCGCAGTCAGCAGAACAGGTTGAGCAGGTTTCAGTTCCGTTGCATGTACCATCTCCGCAGTAAGTTGCAGTCGAACCAACCTCAAAACTCGCTGAATTGTTATCTGTATTTGTACCTGAATTTATTTGTGCAGTATATGTATAAGTTCCCGCAGTATTTGGAACAGTGAAAATATAGTAATAATAACCAAGACCCAGTTCTGTTAAACTTACGTTGTCTGCGAAAATAGAAGAGTCAGGATAATATATTGTTATATAACCCGGCGGACTGTTTCCTGCGTAAAGAATCGGATTCGCATTTTCGTCTGAAACATAAGTCATTATTGTTCCTGGGTCTCCCTGGTCATAATTTGCATCGCCAGTAAAACTTATCCGCAAGGCATATGTTCCGACATAAATGTAACCGTTAACATCCCCGCTTAATCCATTCGCATCAACAACTGCGTTTGCATCTAAAACATAAGTCCCATTCAAATCAAATTTGTAAACATTGAAATAATTTCCATCACCCATATTCTGAAAACCAAAATAATTCAAATCCCCGCTCGGAAGAGTCATGGTTCCAGAAGTAACTGCATTTTTAACAAGCGCGCCGTTTTCTTTTACCAGTATATTGACATCTTTTGTATCCCCAACATCAGGGTGTCGGTTTACATCAATAGTTAATCCAAGTTCCCCGAAAGGGATTTTCCATGTCACATCTCCGTTTCCATTATCTGCTGCTGCAATTGGATTTAATACTAACAAACTCAGAATAAGAACAAGTGCAAAGACTCCGTGCATAACTGTGAATTTCATGTATGTTTAAATGTATTTTATCCTTAAAAAAGTATTATTTGGGCAGGGGAGATTAATTCACAATAATATGCATACTCCAATGAGGTATGTTAATAACAAGAGGCGCACCTGCCGCATCATTATACTTGATTTTGTATTCCTCCAGCCATGCATCATGCTGTTCATCCGAAACACCACCAGTATCAATTGCTATTACATATTCTCCCGGCACTGCATTTTCATGCACTTTTATTTCAACTTCCTGAACCCTTGCAAACGGCGGGTTAACTGAGTATTTAGGAAATGTCGGTCCCATTAAAAATTCAGGGTCTATTATTCTAACATCAAAATAGTCCTTTACAACACCTGGGTTTTGAATGTTGTACACTTCTTCTGCCTCGTCTATGGAACTTCCAGGATAGAAATAATTAAGCCTGAATCCCTGATAGTTCTCAACTCCGCATGGAACATACCAGAACGTTTTAACTTTAAATTCTGCGCCTCTATAAGTATTAACTTCCATTCTTGCAGGATATGCACCCCAACCATGATAAATGTGCGCGGGAGTAGTTCTTCTCCACATATTATTGCAAACATCATCAAAGTTTCTTCTGGCTCTGAAAAACTCTGGTTGCAGATAATATTCTGGCCCGAAATAATCCAAATCTTTCCAGAGGCCTGCTTCAAAAAGAAAAACCATTACTCCGAAGTCATCAGGTATTGGGGGTAAATCTTCAAAAACTTCCGGCCAAATACCATATTCCTCGCGGTTAGGCCTTCTTGACCCCTCAATAAACGCCTCTCTGCTCATACTTCTTGAGAATTCCTCAAATCCGCTTAATTGCTCAAATTGGCCTTCATTATAAATGCTTTCAATATTAGTTGGAATGTCTGCATCACTTTCTTCAGTGAGTTCAGCAGAATTTTCAGTTCCATCTCCAGCAAGCGAAATAAAAGCTGTAGAGCTGCCTCCCATTATATAAGCTCCGGCAACCAGTAAAATTACAAAAACTGCAATCAGTCCAATATGAATAGTTTTCACTTTATCCCCTCACTTTAATTAATAAAAAACAAAGAAAATAAAAAGGGTATGCTTTGTTTAGCCTGCACTTACAAATGCATTACTCTGCAGAGTGTCTGTGTTTGTGCCTTGAGCAACACTTGAGAAGTCTGCTGCAAAGCAGAGATAGTTGGCATCTCCGACTGCAAGGTCTGCTAATATTTGCGCATTGGTGTCACCTACGCTAAGGCAGGTAGATACACTTGGAACTGTACCATCATCTGCACCAGTTGCTGTACAGCCTGCTTCCCAGCCGCCTAATCCAATAGTTCCACAGCCAGCACCTGCTCCCGCGGCTGTTACTGCATGCCATGCTTTGAGAGTAACACCTGTAAACAGTGAACTCGTGATAACCATATTTACATCTACAGTAACATTACCTGCGTTTGTTATTGACATTGCTTCCCCAGCGGCACTATCCGTCTGGCAGTTTACATCGCCTACTGCAGTGGTTTTAGGTATAATTTTTGTTTGGGTACCATCTATAGTAACGTCATGTTCAACAAAGAAAAAATTTGTAGTGTCGCAGCCACCAGGATAACCTACTGAATGTGAAACAGATGAGGGAACTACCCATGAAACCGTTGTTTCCTGCAAATCCGCTAATACAAATGAACCCAAAATCATGAGTACCATTAATACATATATTATTTTTATAATTTTTGAAACCATAAATATCCCCCTTAATCAATATCCTTTGTATTTAATTACCTCGTATTTAATAGTACTACTTTCTTTATAAATTTAACTTTCATTATTCGCTGACAATTAACTTAACATCAACTCCGCTTTTGCTGTCACTGATTCCGCTCCCAACTGGAAAATAGTATTTGTATTTTTCACCCCATCCATTATTTAATTCTGAATCAGGTTCTGCAAAATCAAATCTAATTTCATATGTATCTTTTTCCAGAGTTTCCAAAGGTGTAATTTTAATCCTGATTTTATAAATCCAATTTTCACTCACTTTTGGATAAGTTGGTTCAAGCAGAATATTTTCAGGTGAAATTTCAAAATCAAACTTCTCTTTTAATTCATCTGAAATCACGGGCACAATTTTAGTGCCCTGGTATGTTTCAATTTTCCATGCAGAATAAACAAAAAAATAAATATCCAAACTTTCATTTTTTTTCATAACATAACTCAATTTAGAGGGATAAGAACCATAACCATAAACACCCCAGTGTGTTAAATCCGGATTTTCCCAATACGGTAATGCTGCCTGTTCAAAGTTCGGCAAAAATTCAGGCTGTTTGTAATAAGCTTCAGTTAACTTCGGAACAATAAAATCAAATCCTTCAGTTTCCAAATAAAATTTCACGTCCGCAAAATCTTCCGGCATTTCAGGAAGATTAACAAACGCGTTTTTAATTTCAGATTCATATGTGTTTCTGTTTTCATCAATAAAAATTCCTGTGCCATATAATTCTCTGTCAGGGTTTGGAATTTTTTCTTTAGGTTTTTCAATAATTAGTTCCGCTGGTTTTCCATCAGATATAATTTCCTTATTTTCAATTGGCTCAGCACAACCAAAAATAAGTGTAACTCCCAAAAGCAAAACTAAAATAATGAAAAAATATTTGCTCATTGATTCACCTAAGTTGCAGATGATGTGCTTGTAACATTTCTGTCAATTGTTCCAACAACCGCACCTTCAAAATCAGCCCATGCCCACGCGTTTTTATCTCCTGCAGGTGTAATTCCTGTTCCTATTTCAACCGGAGTGGTTGTCATAACATAAACACAGTGTGTAGTATCCGGAGGTGCAGAATCAGTGCAGACAGCCTCATATCCTCCTGAACCAGTACTTACTTTGTGCCACAATCCTGTTTCTGCAAGATTTGCATTCAAATCCATTGTCCATGTTTGGTTTGTGCTTGGGGAACTTTGATTGTCATAAGCATAAAATGGAGTTACTGAAGTTTGCCCAGAGCAATTCACTTCATTCTGGTCTAATCCCTCAGAATAAAATGCACAGTAAGTGCACGCAGGTCCGCATCCGCCACCTCTGCAACCATTTTGGTCGCTACACCCCGAAGTAGGATAACTCATTGCAAAAGTCAAATCTTCTAAAAGTAAATTCAAAGTTCTTGTTGCGGAATTACTGTCGTCGTAATCGGTTTTTGTAATACTTAAATAAATTGTTTCAGTAATTTCATCTAATGGCGCGGTTCCTGACTCCAATGAACACAGATAATTCCCGTCTGCAGTTCCTGATGAATCCTGACATATTTCCCATGTTTCAGTGTAATCCCAAAAAGAAACTCTCGCATCAGTAATTACAGTTCCGCACGAATTCGCCAAGCCAAAAACATTAAAATCAATCAGAGTAAGATTTTCATAGGTTGCATTATTTGGCGGTTCCCAGTGATCATATGAAAACTCATCATTCTTCACAACGTAATTTCTGTCACCGCCAGTATTCAAAGTAGTATTTCCCTCAGTATTTGCAGTATTCGGTGCATTAACATCAATATGCCAGTCATAATCGTCAATGTTCATAGTTGCAGAGCATGAATATCCATAAGTTACACGCCCACCTATTTCCATATCCCCCAGTGTGTCCGTACAAACCGATGCTCCGTTTGCAAACACTTCCATTGATGCATCATCAATAAGTGCATCATCGCAAAAATTTTTAATTCCATTAATATCAAAATAATCCAGTTCACAATTCGTTTTTGAAGTGTCATCTATAGGACTGTATGTATTTGCATCAAATAATGGAGCATTAGGGAAAAATACAATTTCATCAGAAATGCGGAAAGTTGTTGTAAAGTAATTTGTTACATCACATTTGGCTGAATCATCGCAACAAGTTACATATGCAAATTGGTTGTCTACAAGACTGCCGCATGCTGCAGTAACATTGCAATCCGGAGTAGTATCCGTTCCCGCAGTACTTGAACACCATTTATTAGTGCCTGCATAGCAAAGTACAAACCCTGCATCTTCCCCAGGGTCTTTCTTGCAAACAAATACTGAAAAGTTATCTCCTGCATTATCACATGTTGCATGGAACAGCACATTCCTGTCATGCAAAACATTTCCGTCGTGCGTGCCGATAGTTATAACAGGCGGCTGATTTATAATGAAAGAAGTATTGCTTGAATCATAGTTTAAATCAGTGCCGTCATAAAGCTGTGCATCAATAAAATATGTGCCGTCAGGAACTGCTGAAATATCCCATCTATAACTGCAGTTAGAGCCATCTCTAAAATCATAATCATTTCCGCAATTTACATCTGTTGGAGTCGCTATAGTTAAGTTCTTGTTAATCTCTGTTGTATAAGCTCCTTTGCTTGCACTGTACCATAATCCCATATTCAAATCACAAGTATCATCTGGGCAATCAGCATCAGTTATTGTAAAATTAATATCCTGCGGAGATGTAGCCCAAGTTCCTCCGACGTCAGGGACTGTAATATCCAGTGTTGGGGGGTTGTTTGGAGCTATAATGTTAAAAGTTATAGTGTCTGAGGTATCGGTAATACTGCCATCAGTGACATAGAAATTTGCAGTCTCATTTCCTGCATCTTGGTCAATTGTAATAATGAACCAGAATATTTCTCCAGTGCTTTTTACAATTGTGCAAGGTGTACCTGGGAGTCCCATTATGGTAGCACCAGCATCCGCTGGTGTCCAATCCGCATTGAGGACGCAACCAGCATTTCCCAGTGGTGGTAAATTTCCCAAAACATCCCCAATTCCGCTAGAAAGCTGAAACTGAAAACTATTAGGAGTGCCATCTCTGCTGGTCGAGGTATTATTCACACCAACCTCAAACTGGTAGGTACTGCCAATTTCCAGATTGCCTGTGCACTCAACACCGCTGCCTGTATTAATGACTAAATCAACGCAGACTGGTGTGCCATCTCCAAGCGTATCTGTGCCGGATTCATAGACTGATAACGCGTTCATGTCATATACGGGAGTTCCTGCATTAACTGACTGCATTGCAAAAATTATAAATATTGCAACAAATGCAAACAAAAGAGGTCTTGACTTCATGCATCTCACTCCAATATCAGCCCACTAAAATTTCTGCTCCCCTGACTTTTATGTTCATATTTCTCCATTCATCAATTATTGGAATTGAAAACTGCTCAATTGGATTGAAGTCATCTGTAAAAACAACTGCATCTTCTTGAGGAATTAAATTCTGAAGAGTTACTTCTTCAGAACTAAGTTCATTTTCAGAAGCAAAAAACACTACATTATTCAGCGTTTTTGCATCAACATATGAAACATAAACATATGGA
>JAZDFD010000009.1:0-16872 GCA_043808155.1 Candidatus Iainarchaeum sp. | reverse complement strand
TGAAACAGGAAAGCTTATTATGATTTAAATCCATTATTTATAACATGATTTTTGATAAACTATTCGCGATGTTTGGAAAAATATTCAGTTTTATGGGTTCTAAAGAACCAAAAACCCAAAATCTAAAAATTAGTGAATTGTCTTCAAAAATTGAAAAAACTTCATCTGTGCAGGAAAAACAGGCAAACCAGTACTTTGCATCAAAAGCCTCAGAAATTAAACATATTCTGAATGTTCTGAGAAAATCATTAGAAGATATTGAAAATGCTGAAATTCCTGAAGGCAGAGCAAGAATCACAAAAGTAGTTGGCACATCTAAAATACAGATGATAAGACAAGTTAATGCACTAATCGACAAAATAGAGGTTCCCAATAACATTGACGTGTCTTCAATGAAAGAATATTGTATTAACGCACACAATACACTCAACAATGAAAGTTCAAGAATTGTAAAAAACACAGCATACACAGGAATTCTGATGAAAGAACATGTAAGTAAAATTGGCAATTATTTCAAAGAATTGAATGAAAATTTCTCGGAAATGAAAAAATATCTTGAGGAAAACGATGCAGTATTTTTATCAATTGAAGCAAATCAAATTAGTAATCTCATTAATGAAAAAAGAAGCATTCTGCTTGAATGCAACAAAAACAAGGAAACACTAACTAATGAACTAAATGCCTTGTTGCAAAACAAAAAATCACTGCTGAATGAAATTGAAGAACTTGAATCCAGTCCAGAAATGGATGAATACGAGGGAATAAAAGAACGAAAAGCCGCACTATACAAAGAAAAGCAAAACCTGAAAACAAGAATTATTGATTTAATGTCAAACGTGGACAAACCTCTTAAAAGATTTCAGAAACTGACAGAAATTAATGAAATAATTATTTCATCTGAACTGAAAGAAAGCCTGAAACATTATTTATCAAATTCTTTTTATGCTCTGAAAACAGATCAGAAAGCGGAAAACCTTAAAGCAATTCTTGCAGAAGTCATTAAAGCAATTGAATTAGACATAATCACTTTCAAAGATTCCAAAGAAAAGGAAAAGAAAATTTCAGCAATTAACGAATTAATCAATTTTGATTTCTTTGAAAATGTGTTCTGGGAATTAAATAAGTTAGAAATAGAAATACATGCAATTGAAAAACAGGAATCAGAAAGCGCAATAACTGAAAAAATAAATAATAAATTAATGGAAAAAAACCAGATAGAAAAAGAAATTGAAGACAGGGGCTTTTCGCTTAGCAAAATAAAAGAAGACTGCGAAACAACTGAAGAAAACATTTCCTCATTAAAAAACAAACTTGAAGAAACAGGGAAATCAATTTTGGGTTTTGAAATTAATATTATTGATTAATAAATAGGTTAACTTTAGTTTGAAAGTTTCAGGGTTTTATCGCAAAAGTGTGCAATTGAATTTAACGCATCCTTATCAGTATCATCACTTGCAATTATTACTCCACTGGCTTTTTTTGATTTTATTTTCCCTGTGACAGAATGCGCGAATTGCTTTATTGCCTGTTCGCTATTGTAGACCATTAACGTTGAAATTGAATCAATCACAACAAATCGTTTAGGATGCTTAATTTTATTCAAGAATTCGTCAATTAAAAAACTCAAATCAACAACATCTCTCGGAGACTCCAAATATCTGCAGTGTTCACTTTCAATGATTTCAGATTCTGTTGTTTTTGTAATCCCATCAATAAAGTAGATATTTTCAATATTTATTGATGATTTTTCAAAAATATCAATTAGATTTGCAATGGGCGTATTCAGAGTGACATAAACACCCTCATACTCATTACTTTTCAAATATCTTAATAATTCAATTCTTGTATCTGCATGGTAAGACATATTTTCAATTAGCAGAATGACTGATGCATGATTTGTATTATTCATAACCTCTGCAATTTTGAGATATATGTCTCTTCCAGGCCTTAGAAGTGCATAGAGCTCATCATCATCTTTCTGCTGTTTGAAACTCCCCATAATATCACTTTATATCCTGAAAAAGTTCTTGCTTTGAAAGTATTTTAAGTCCATCTGAATCGATTCTCACAGGATGCAATTTTTCGCTTATTTTAGTGCCACGCATTTTCAGAATTCCCGCACTTCTTACAAATCTGTCTTCTAATTTAGTGTGATACAGAAGTATTACACCATCTGCAATATATTCTTCCAAACCAAAAAGAGATGACATTTTATCAAGACTTATTTCATTTGTGATTATTGCAGTACATCCGATTTTTTTCAGCATTTTTCCAAGACTTAAAATTCTTTTTCTTGCATCAAGTTCTTTTTCAAAAAACAATCTGAAAATAACACCAGGGTCAATCACAAGACGTTTTGCACCGATTTTCTCAACTACATCTTCAATAGTATTTCTCAGTTTATCAAAATCATAAAGCTCAATTGTAAGAATCGCAAGTTTTCCTTTTTTCACAAGCGGCATCATATCCCAACCAAATTGTGCTGCGGTTTTTACAATATCGTCTGGTGATTCTTCTAGACTCACATAAACCCCTGGTTCATCAAAATCAGTAATACCTCTATAAAGATATTCCAGACACATTATGGTTTTTCCTGCACCAGGTTCTCCCGAAACAACAACAAGATTTCCAACAGGGATCCCGCCATTTAAAATATCATCCAAACCGTGAACTCCGGTTTTTACTTTTTTAGCTTCAACTTTTTTGGATGTTGTTGCTGTAGGATTATCATTTTGTGTAGGTTCAATTATTTTATTAGGCACGATTTAACACCAAATTAAAGTTCAGTAAATACTTCTTCTTCAGGATAGATAATTACCCCGCCAGGCCGTTTAATCTGCATAGGATGAATCTTAAGAGAATGATTTGTTGCCCGCATTTTTCTTATAACCATTGCACGACTATAAACATTTTCTTTTTTAATATAATGAAGAAGTATAATACCATCAACTAAAAATTCTTCCACTCCGGTTAACTGAATATTACCGCCAATCTGCCTTAATTCAGCAATTACAAAAGTTGTGCAGTTCAGATTTTTAACTGCTTTCTCAAGAGTCAGAAGACTTCGTCTCACTTTAAAAGGATCCTTAAAATACATGTTTAAAATTGAGATACTATCAATCACAAGGCGTTTAGCGCCTATTCTTGTGACTGCATCTTCAATATTCACAATTAGTTTATCAAAATCATAAAGTTCGGGCTGTACAAATGCAAGTTTCTTTTCTGCAATTAAATTTTCAATTGGCCAGCCAAATAATTTCATTCTTAATGCATGTTCAGACGCAGATTCTTCCAGAGTAACATAAACACCAGGTTCGTTGTTTTGTGCACCTTCAACAAGAAAGTTCATTGCTAATGTGCTTTTACCAGTTCCAGTGTCACCTGCAACAAGAACCAGACTTCTTTCAGGCACTCCACCTTCCATAAGTTCGTCTAAACCTTGAACTCCGCTTTTGATTCTTGGCATCTTGAAGTCAGAACCCAATGCAATTAATTCTTTTATCTGCAACTTCATTTCTTTTTCATCTTGTGCATTAAATTTAGCCTGCGCCTTAGCTATTTTCCTTCCACCCATTGAAATCGTTAATATATGGCGCTAGCAGATTATAAGTTTAACTCTGAAAACAAAAAAAGCTTAGCAAAGCAGGGGGGATTAAACACATTAGAAATATCATTATAATTGTAAAATGAAAAAACTCGTGTAAGTGGAAGGAGTACAGAATAAACAAAAAATTCCAAAGAATCTATGTTTAACTGCACATTCCGCTTACATGGCAAATATCCGAAGATATAAGCCGTACAGAAAATCCGAAGATAGTCTGCGTCGCAAAAATCCGAAGATAATTGCGAAATGGCGTGATGTTAATTCAAGTTAGATTCCCGAAGAAATCCTGATGTTAACCACAGGGGTCAACAACTTGAAGTCCCCACCACACCGAATATACCAACGCTAAAGTAGTAGTTATTTTTTAGGTGTTAGAATTCCGAACTAAAAATCCCTATTGGGCCTATAAAATTCAACCCCATTATGCATAGTCTCATAATCGTCTTCTTCGATAACATTTTGGTTTGATGCCCATGTGAAAAAAGAAACCAGTGTAAAAGCAATTAACATAAGGAAAAACACAAACATAAGTGGATTTGCATTAGGAATTACACCTTCAACAAAAGAAACATTTGCAAAGGAAATGAAACCTGCAGTATTTTTAGTTGCGTAAATACTTCCTGCAGAAATAATAAACATCAGGATTATTACAATTAAAAATAATTTAATGAAATTATGAGATTTCATAAAAACACTATGAAAAGAAGATTATTTAAACAAAAGCAGGGTTATTCAATTATGCTTAAAGTAGGGGTTACCGGGTGTTTTGGCAGCGGGAAAAGCACTGCTTTGGAATATTTCAAAGACGAAGGTTTTCCAGTAATAAATCTTGACAGAATAGTATCCAAACTGTACAGGGATAACAAAATCAAAGAGAAAATATTGAAGGGTTTTGGCACTGTGAACAAACAAAAGCTTTCAGAAGTTATTTTTTCCAGTCCTGTAAAAAAAAGAAAACTCGAACTAATTTTACATGCGCCTGCGCTTAAGGAAATGAATCTTCAGATAAAAAAACTTGAACAAAGAATGACAAAACTTAAAAAAAAGAAAAAAAAGATTGTTTTTGTTGAAGTGCCTCTTTTATTTGAAGCGAAGCTTGAAAAAAAATTCAATAAAATTGTGGTTGTTGAATTGTCCA
Organism: Candidatus Iainarchaeum sp.; assembly: GCA_043808155.1. Taxonomy (GTDB): domain Archaea; phylum Iainarchaeota; class Iainarchaeia; order Iainarchaeales; family JAZDFD01; genus JAZDFD01. The sequence continues at coordinate 12,130 of JAZDFD010000009.1, read as the reverse complement.
AGAAAATGTGTGTTGAAAGACTCCTGAAAAAAGGCTTTTCAGAAAAAGAAATACTTGAAAGATTAGATTCTCAGATGGGAATTTCAAAAAAAACAAAAAAAGCAGATTTTGTAATCAATAACTCAAAAAACAAAAATACGCTCAGAACACAGATTAAAAAGATTTGCTCAGAACTAATAAATGAGTGTTAGCATGAAAAAACAAAATAAAAAAGCCAGTATGGGAAAAAAAGACAATAAGAAAAATTTTGTCGGTAAAAAAAATACTGCCAAAGCAGGCACTAAAACCAATAATAAAAAAATCGCGGTTTACGCAGGTTCCTTTGACCCAGTAACTAATGGGCACATAAATGTTCTTGAAAGAGCATCTGAATTGTTTGATGAGATTATTATTGCAGTTGGAACACACCATGAGAAAAAAACCCTGTTTTCTCTAAATGAACGAGTCTCAATGATTAAAATAGCAACTAAAGATATGAAAAACATCAAAGTTGATTCTTTCTCTGGGCTTTTAGTAGATTATATGGATAAAAAAAATGTGAAATTTGTTCTTCGTGGCTTACGTGCATTATCTGATTTTGAAGCTGAATTTCAGTCTGCGGTTACAAACAGAAAATTAAATCCTGACATAGATTCCGTGTTTGTTATGACCTCTGCAGAGTACTTTTTCTTAAGTTCTTCACTAGTGAAAGAGGTTGGCTCTCTGAAAGGGGATGTTTCAAACTTCGTTCCAAAGAATGTTGAATCCGCTCTGAAGAAGAAATTCATGCCAAAATAACTCTCCCTTGAAAACCAAAGAAATATATCCTGAATGGTAAGCTTTTTAAACCACATAAACATTTATACTATTAAATAAATTAAATAACTAAAATACTTAAAAAGGAGGAATAATATGGAAAGAAAAGGACAATCCGCTTTGGAATACCTGATGACCTATGGTTGGGCATTGATTGTAATTGCAATTGTAATTGGTGTTCTTGTATTTATTATGAGTACAACAACAGCAGGTTCAAACTGTACTTCAGACAACACACAGATCATCTATGTAGACCATGCAGTTGATGCTTCAGGAGGAATAGACCTGAAAGTTCAGAATGGTGCAGGACAAACAATTTCAATAACTGCAATCACTATGCAGAATGGGTTTACGGGAACACCCACAGCACCAACATTGCCAGCATCAGTTGTTTCAGGAGCCGAAACTACGATTGAGTCACCAACAGGTGTAGGCACAGGTTCAACATACCGCGGTGAAGTTGCATTAACTTACATTAGAGGCACAGGCGGAATAACACACAACGCAACATTAACATGCACAGGAACTGCAGCTTAAATTTAAGCAGTTTCTTACTTTTTTCTTTTTCTTTATTTTATTATTTAGAATTAGACTTAACTGTGGAAATTGATTACTAATTATAGATACAAGAACAAACTTCCGAATGCAACTTCTAAAACTGCACGGACTAAATAAAACAATACAAATGAAATTAACAAAACAAGTGGTATGTACTTTATTCCGTCTTTTTCCTTTCCGCTGTTAATTACGCCGATGGTTAGGCCTGCAAATATCGCAGTTATTACAATACACACTCCGACAAAACCAACAACAAAGTCTTCACCAACAGATGCAGTTGGAACACCCATCATATTGCCTAATGGCGAACCCCTCTGCATTGATTTCAGAGACTCAGCATCTAAATCAACAGTACCCATCTGTTCCTCTAAAATACCAACAATAAAACTGCTTACTCCAAAAAGCATAGGCGCACCAAAAGCAGCAGCTATAAAAATCAGAATTATATACATGGATATGTTGGATTTGATTTCTGCTTTTACTGTGTTTTCTTCACGTAAATCATTACCTAATTCAAGAAGCAAATCAGCAATCTGCCCTCCGTTCTTTATTCCTTCTGACAATAACCACAATGTTCGTTCAAGAACTTTTGATTTTATTTTTTTAGGAATTCCGAGCAATGCTCTTTCAATTCTCTCACCTGCAATAATGTTTTTACTTGCAGTCTTAAGTTCAACTGTTAAAGGCCCGAACTCAGGTCTTGCAGAAACAAAAAGACTTCTTTCAGTTGTTAGCCCTGCTTTTATGTTTGAGGCAATAAGCTGTAATACATCAGGGAGTATTTTTTCAACAAATTTACCTTTACTTTCTGCAACCTGATTTAACCAGAAAAGAAGTCCACCCATTGAAAGAACCAATGCAGCAACAAAAATCACAAGTGCAAATGAAAGATTCATGAGCGAGTAAGCAATTAATGCAGTTGATGAACTTATTGCAAGTGAAAACAGAACTAAAAACCCAGCAAAGCTCTTTTCCTCTATGCTTACACCTGAAAATTCAATTTCTCTTGCAAGCCATTCCAAAAATGGTTTTGGGAGGAACGCTGAAATTCGTCTGTAAATCACATCATCACGCACTCATTATGTTTGGTCTTTTACTTTTTATCATTCCAATATACATGAATTGAGCAACTCCAACAAAACCGATTAATGCCCAAAAAAGGTTTTCCCCGATTTCAACCTGAGGGAAACTGCCTAATACAATCAAAAAAGTTAAACCCAAAGCAGGGACAATCACACCAATCATCATGTAAATCAGTGAAAAAACTTTGAGCTGGTTCCCATACGTGTTTATTGCAATTTTCTGCTCCCTGCCCATGGTAGCAACACTTTCAGTAAGGACAGTGCTTACATCTGCACCTGCTTTCATACCATTTACAATCTGCCATATTGCTTTTCTGAAATAAAGTGAGGGATTGTTAGTGGCTAATTTCTGAAGAGCAAACTCTTCTATAGTGCCTGTGTTTATTTCATCAATTGCACCTTTGAATTCTGCAGATAATGCACCATAATCCCCATTAGCAATTGTGGTCATTGAATCAAAAAGACTTACTCCGCTTTTTATCTGAATTAACATTGTACGCAGAGCAAAAATCAAATTCCTTTCAAGATCACGTATTTTCTTTTTTACAACCATCTTGGGATACAATGAAATCTGCATAAAAATCATGAATGACAAAACTGCACTAATTGTAAATGCTAAAAGCAAATACAATTCAGTAAATCTGCTTAAAACTAAGGCAATGAAACCAAAAAAGAAAATAAAGTACACAATACCTAAAAAAATCATTACAGATGCGTATCTCTTAGGATCAACATCAAATTTCGCCTGAATTAATTCCATTTCCAAATAAGGCAGGGCTTTGGAAAGTCCCGCACCTAAACCAAGAAAGGGATTGCTTAGTTTTTCAATTACAGGATATGGTAAAGGTGAAAACGGAATTGTTAATTTAGACATCATTCTTCCATCACTTAAAAATTTGGTTTTTTATCTTTCTCCACATAACTGAAAACATTGTCAGCATCCATATAATATTCAGCCATTGTTTTTCCTACTTTTTCAATGCCGCGTACATCATATTTAACCATCCATTCAAGGATTTGTTTTTTCTTTTTGAGTTCGCGGTTTATTTCTTCTGATGTCAGTCCAGTATGCAGTGCTAATTCATCAAATAATCTTACACTTTCACTGTGTTTACTTATGACATCATCAGCAGGTCTCCATCTGTAAATCACATTTGGTTTTATTCTTTCTTCATCTGCACCTCTTTTTTCAGGAATGAATTCAGCAACCTGAAGAACACGTCTTGCACCAATTCTTCTGTTTCGGAACATTACAACATTCAAATGTACAGAATCAAGCATTGACGGTGCAATTGAAATTGGCGGGTTGATTAATCTTCTAATTGTTTCATCTGCAGTGTTTGCGTGCACTGTTGTGTAAACAGAGTGACCTGTGTGCATTGCTTCAAACATTACCTCTGCTTCTCTCTGTCTTCTTACTTCACCAACCATTACTCTGTCAGGACGCATTCTCAATGAATTCACAAGCAAATCTAACATTGAAACTCCGCCCTTGCCTTCTGGATTTGGTTCTCTTGTGGTTAAGGGTACCCAGTGAAGATAATCAGGTGCCTGAAGTTCACGTGTGTCCTCAATTGAAATTATTCTGTGATTTGGCTGTATAAAGGGCAGGCATGAACCAAGCATAGTTGTTTTACCTGATGCTGTACCACCGGAAAAGATAATATTGAGCTCATATTCTATGGCAAGCCATATCAAAGACATCAAATCAGCACTTGTGGTACCGTTTTTTATGAGGTCTGTAACAGTCCATGGATCACGCCTGAACTTACGGATAGTGATTGTATTTCCTTTAGTTGAAATAGGAAAAAGAGTGGCATTTGCACGGTCTCCGGTGATTAAATGAGCGTCTAATAAAGGCGCCAAAGTAGTAATCTGTTTTCCAATTCTACGCGCAATTATACTTGCGTAGTTTACTATTTCTTCTTCAGGCGTTACGTATATGTTAGTTCTTAACCAGCCGTATTTTTTATGATAAACCCAGACTGGTTCATGACTCTGGTTGATTACCATTTCTTCCAGATTACTGTCATTAAGTAAGAATTCAAGTTTCCCCAGGCCCAGCATTTCATGAATTAAAATTCCTGTAAGCATCTTCTTTGTTTTATCATCCATGTTAGGCATTTCTTTTGAAAGTATTGACATTGACCTGTCAGAAAATTTCTTTTTTAAAGTTATAATAAAATTGGGGTCAAGCATTTTCTCTGTTTTGAGTGTTGACTCTGTGATGATACTTGATTTTAGATTTTTTAGCAGTGCTTTTGTTCCTTCACCATACTCAGGAAAATTCAGATAATATTCTCTTACAAAAAGTTCCTTTTTTTCAATAATACTTACTTCAATTGAAACACCATCTGCTTCAATTTCATATGTTTCAACAACTTTTTGTTTTACTTTTTCTTTGTTAACGTCAGAATTAATTTGAATATCACTCAATTCAAGTTTATCCTTCATTTGATTCAACTCCCCTTCTTTTTATTCTTTTTTTCCTTTTCTGGTTTTTTGTAAGCAGCATCATAGATTATTGCAGACCCAAACGGAGGGTATTCAATTTTTATTAATTCATTATTTTCAAGAACTTCAGTTGCAGCATGAAGTCTTTTTCTGTCTATTTTCAGATCTTTAACTAATTGATTTTCAGATACTTTTCCATGTGATTTAACATATTGTAAAACATTATCAAAATCAGTAACGATTTTGTATTTGATTATTTCTTTTGCAATTGATTTGATTTGATCTTTTTTATGAGAGTCACCAGAAGTTACAGGCATTAAATTAGTCATTTCAATTTTATCATCATGTGATGATTTGTGTTCTTCCCGCATAAGATCTTTGGTGTGTTTTTCAAGATCAATTAAATTGATTAACTTATCAAAATCTTCAATAATTTTATTTTTATCAACTGCACCAACATCGGAAATTGTTGATTCGGAAATTTCATGTCGTTTCATCAAACCTTTAACATGTGTTTCGAGTTCTGCAACTCTTTTATGATCAATTTTTTCAAAAGGTCTTTCTCTGAGCATTTGACCTATTTTGCTGTCGGATATTTTAGAACTTTTAGAATTGTCGCCAGTGCCTGCAATAAGCATTTCCATTTTGTCATATGGTGTTTCTTTTGGCTTTACAGAGTCATTTAGATTCTGAATAGGTTGCGCGATTTCCAGTTTATCAACTTTTAGCTCCCTAACTGAAAGCGTTTGCGGTTGTCCTTTTGGGTGTGCTGCTAGTTGTGTTATTGGCTCTTTTGTTTTTTCTGTTGGCTGTACTTTGTGACGTGCTACTGGTTGATCTTTGTGATGTGCTTTTGGGTGTGTTATTGGGTGTGGGTGTATTTTTGGTTGAGTAACCGCAGTTATCTTCTGTTCTTCTTTTATTGGTTTTTCAAATTTTAATTCTTTAGGGATAGTAAATCCCAAAGACCTTAACTTAGTCTGATATTCAAAAAGTCTTGATTTGTATTCTGTCTCACTTATTCTTCTTTTATAATATTCATAACGCAGAGCAGACATCATTTTTTTTATTTCATTTGCGTCCTGTTCTTTTGTTTTAGTTACAACTACGGGTAACTGCGGTACTGGTTGCTGAATTATTTGTTGAGGTATTTGCATTTTCGAGTCTATGCTTTTTCCAAGCAGACGCATTTCAAGTCTTAATGCTCTTAAACTCTGAATAAGTTCTTTCTTTTCTGAAATTTCATCAGAATTTAATGTTTTGTTTGCTTCTTTATTCTCCAAATCGCCAATCTTTTTGGATATTCTGTCATAATCACGCTCAATTTTTTTAATTCTTTCATTTTTTTCAGATTCTGAAACTTTTTCTTTTTCCATTACTCCGAGTTTACCAGCATGGATTTTTGTTGACAGAACTGTATTTGCAGTGGGTTTTGTTGGCTTTGTTTTTAAATCATCACGGATAAGTAAAGTGACGTCTTCTTTGTCATCTGTTTTAAGAATTCTGTTTTTGTCAAGGTTTCTTTTTAAGTTTTTCAGTTTTTGCTCTTTTGCCTTTGTTTTGTCAGTAACTTGCTTTAGTTTACGCTTTTGTTCCTTTCGTTCAAGAACTCGCTTTTTTGTCAGTTCACGTGTCTTCATAACAGAACTACTGGGTACAAGATGCAGTGCTTTTAGCAGTCTTGTGAATAAGCCATCTTTCTTGGGCGGGGGCATTTGGTGACTTGTTGTGAGTTTTGGCCCCCCGCCTAGGTAAATCCCTATTATTTCAACTTGTTCTTTTGGTTTTTGCCTTGTTGTCATTCTTCAAAACCTGTACCATTATCATATATTTTTACATCTATATATTACTTACTTTAACTAAAACCACTTATGTTAGTAATAAAGATATTGAAATCTGACTCAGTTACATTCATATCAAAGTCAGGGAAATAAAATTTATCAATGTCATCGTAAAACTCAGTTTTGAGTTCAATAATAATCCTTTCATTGGACTCATGTTCTGCAGTAATACCCCCCAAACTGGTTAGTGTTATTGGGTCTGACACGCAAGAAGCGCCAGTACATGAAATTTCAATCTCATAATTAAGCGCGGGATTATAATGTCCGCTAATTACCTTATTTGCAGTAGGGAAATCACAATGACCGCATTCAGTATCAATAATTTCAATTTCAAAATATGGCCAAATACTACTCCCTTCAAACTCTTGATGCCATCCAGCACCATCACAAGGCCCTGAATTGCATGTGATTGTATTATAATCTTCCGCGAACTGCACAATATTCACATTAAGATCAAATCTTTTAACTGTATCAAAGTCAAATGTGTCTATACATTTCTCATGTGTCGACCCACCCACACTCATAAAATCTAATCCTGATTCTTTAAATTGGAAACAGAAAGGATCAACTAAAAAAACAAGTTCATTACTGATTCCGCCCCAAAGAGGATTTTTAAGCGTGTCAATTGACACATCAATTCCAGTGTATGCATAATTGTAGTTTTGATCTTCTTCAAAAATTTCATAAATATTTATTGTATCATAAAATGAATTGAAATCAGATTCTTTCAAAGGCAATTCCTGAGTAACAGTTAATGTTCTGTCATCAACAACATAAATAAATGGCAAAACTCTTTCACTCAGATTTGTAATTGGTTCAGTTTTATCAAGTCTGATTACATTTCGTTCAATATTGCTGAATTTTTCCGCGACTCTCAAAAAATTTGTTACATAACCAAGCTGCTGAGATTCACCCATCCCATTTTCAACTACTGAAATAAACGTGAGTAAACTTAATGTGATTAAAAGCACCATTAATGTAAACAAAATGCCTTTGTTATTCACTTATACCACAACCAATATTTTAAAATATAAAATTGTGTTCTCGGAGTTACATAACAATAAATTTCTGCAATGTTATTACCAGGGCATTCTTTGATTGATTTGTCTTTGTTAATTATTGCCAATATGTGTCCCCCATTTTCAATAAAAAGTTCATTGAAAACCTGGAAATAATTATCACATCCCGAACTAAACATTCCGCACATGGGAACAACACTTCTGTCTGTAATGTATTCGCCAGTATAAACATCATCATAATAAAGTTCAACAGTAGTTGCACCAGTATCTAAAAATCCGGAATTTATTGCATTCAAATCCAAATAAATTTCAGAATAGCCTCTGATTTCACCTGAAATAAAATCAACTGTCAAATCGCGATAAAGGAAAGTTATTTCAAAATTGCCATCCCACAGTACAGGGTCTTGTGGAATCCCTAAATCATCGTAATAATAAACATAAAATGGTTCTTCGGGAAAATATTTTACATCATTTTCACATGAAAAATCATTGTCGCAGGGAAACGTAACTATAAAATAACCTTCCCAAGGATCAGCAACAGTTACAGTGCCAATGTTATAAAACAAATAATTTCTGTCGGTTCCCTCCTCAAATACACCTGAACCAGGGTCAACTAAAAATGAGTGTAGTGGCAGAGGAACAGTAGCATTTGCATCATATGCTTTAGCAGATGCGGCACTCTGTGCTTCAAGCCCTATTTTTTGTGCAATTATTTCATAAACTTCTTTCAGTGCATTTTCATCTTTTGCATAGTACATTTCCCCGCCAGTAATGTCTGCAATATTCTGCATTTCCATTTGATTTGCATCAGGACCAAAAGCAATTGTAAATATTGAAATGTTATTATCAGCAGCATCGTTTGCAGCATCTTCACTGCTCATTCCAATTGTTGTTTCACCATCACTTAAAAGAATTTCAAATTTTAAAGCGTCATCCTGTGCCTGAGGGCCGGTTAACTCACCATTTGCAACATCAATTCCGTCACCCATTGCAGTGTTTTCAGTTCCGGATGTTGTTGTGTTTTGAATTTTATTTTGTACAGCGCCTCTGCTTGAGGGAAGAGGGCTTTCTTTCTTTGCACGCCTTTCAAATGAAACATAACCAATCTGATCATCTGGCTGCCATTCTGCATTATAAATAAAATTAACACTTTCAGTTTTCATTGATTCAAGTTTTGATAAAGGCGCATCAATAAATTTCGTGGTTAAAGCATAACTTATTTGGGGATTATTCTTTTTTACATAAACATTCCATGTTCCAACTTCCGACATATTTGATGGAACTGCAATATAACTGAAACTGTCATCTTCGTAATAATTAACAGCTCCGGATGTATGGCATTCATATGCATTTGTAGTACTGTATCCAAAACCATAATGATCTAAACTTGGAGATTCGATGTACATCTTTGGACAGTTTGCTAAAGAACATGAGTCAGTCCATTCAATCAAAACATCAAATGCATCTGCACTAGTTAAATCAATTGTATCAACAAGTTCCCAGTCAAGTGCAGTTACATTTACTTCATATGTTTCAATAGTCCCATCTGCAACAACACAGTCTTCCATGCTTTCAGTTCTGTCAAGCACTAACATCATGTCAAGCGGTGCACGCCCGCCTTCTGCCGTAACTTCTAAAGTTAAATCAACTCTTAACTCTTCATCACATTCAAGTTCGTCTGAGGGAGTAACGTCAACAGAAAATAAAAAGTTTAAGTCACCTTCTGCAAAGAAAAGTGTGTATGGTTCAGCACTGAATGAAAGCCGGTCAGTTTCTGATATCGCATTAAATAAAAGCCGTTCATTCTCTGGTGCATAAGAAAATTCATCTGCAAATTCAACTTCTGCAATTTCACACTGCCCGGGTGGCTGGCCTCTCATAAATGTTGTTGCTCCGCTTATTAGATCTTTGTCAGTTGGTATGGCTGTTCCTCTTTCAGGATAAATGTCAACTAATGTGAAACAGCCATCAAAATAAGGATTAAGCCTGCAGTTTAATTCATTTGCATCATAACGCGTAAGTTCAATTCGAAAATCCATATTAGAGGGAACTACTGAAAGCATTTTGTTGTAAATTGTATCCATTTTCAAATCAGCAGTTAGGTTTTCATCCATTACACCAGTAAGAAAACCATTTTCATCAAGTGATATGAAAAGATCAGCTGCTCTTTCGTTAGTTGAAAGCTTTGCAATGTATGGTTCAGAATCATAAGGCTGAATTTGCGTTATGAGAAGAAAGGCAACAACAATTAGAAGTGCCATAATTGCATCAACTGTAAGCACAAATCCTTTGTTATTTTTAGTTTTGGAATACATAAAGTGTAACAACTGCTTCAGCTCCTTTGTAGTTTACAATTCTTGATGCACTATATATGTCTTTGTCGGTGGGTAATGAAATTCCTTTAGTAAAGTCATTAGCAGTTCCGAAAGAATCAACATCCAAATAATATTCAAACAGACCTAACCCCATCAATTCTTTGGATAAATCATAATCCATTGATTTAAATGCAGTAACTTTATCATCATCAAAAACATTTTTACGTTTTGCAAGGCCTATTGATTCTGCATTTGAAGGGTCATCTTCCCAGTTAGCAGGATAGCCTTTAGTTTTAATCAAAACTTCAAGTGCTTTGTAAGATGAATCATGCATTTGAGTCTGGATTTGATTTTCAACCACTGAACTATAAATACCAGTCCAGACACTGTTCAATGTAATAAACATCAGCAAAAATAAGAACATTGCAATCATGAAATCATATGCTGAAATCTGGCCTCTAGACGTTCTCAAGTTGCACAACTCCATTAATGTTTTTTATTCTTATAATTCCTGCAACTAAAGTAGCATCAGATACTTTACCAGTAACATGACAATAATTACTGCCAACATGAACTTCATTTTCCTGAACAATCATATCCAAAGCAGATGTTACAAATATTTCGCTTTTTGGACCATGCGAATATGAATTTGTAATAAGCATGCTGATTTCAGAACATGAATTAAATTCATTATAATTTTCTTCAATTATTTGAGATTGTATATTTCTATATGCAACTGTTGTACTTACAATTGCAAATAACAAAAGAATTATGCCTACGACTGCCATTGTTTCTACTGAAACCTGACCTTTTGTAAAACTCACGAAAACACCTAAACCTCTGTGAAAACAATGTTTTCATCAACTACTTTTATTTCGATAGTGTGAACACCTTCAGAATACGGTAGCTGAACTTCAGTTATATTTCCTTTAACATCACCAACAAAATCAGAATTACCTGAAAACAACTGAACTCGGTAATAAAATTCTCTATTTATTGCAAGTGATTCATCACTTACCCCTGCAGGCAAAACAATATCCCTAAAAATAACATTTCCCGGTCCCAGAGCATAAACCTGATTAGCTGCAGTTTCCATACTTTGGACAGTATTTCGAACACTGCTTATTTTTACATTTTCATAATAAGTGAAAATTGCATATGCAGTTGCAATACTGATTATGAACAAAATAAATGAAACTAAAATAAGATACTCAATTGCAACCTGCGCTTTCTTGTTTGATTTAACCATGCTAATATTAGGCTTATGGGTAATATAAACATTATTATATTAATGAAAAAATATAATAGACGTGGGAAAGAAATTGTAAGATAAGCAAAAAATTTAGTTTTTGATTTTAATTTATTGCATATTACCGGAAGTGCGCTTATTCCGGTTTTAGCATCACTTTACAAATTTTTAAAATTTTAAAATTGATACTGGGTCAATTTCTCATAAAATGTGTTTTTTCTTAAAAAATGCAAAGCTTTAAAGCTAATTTTACTCATATATATTAAACTCCCCATGGGAGTAGGAGAAGGGCCAATGCCAGAAAGTGAGAAGGGAAAAGACCCAAAACTGCAGATAAAGCTATATAGGCTTCTTTTAGAGAAATATGCAGATGTAATAAATGAGGGTGAAAAGCGTACAATAGGTGAAATTAAAGCCCTTATTAATGGTGAAGACCTTACAATTCAGGCAATCTTATCTGATTTTATGCCTGAAAATTATTCATTTGAGAAAGATTATGCTAAAACAGCGTCTGGGGTGCTTAATTTTATTACTTCTGAAATCGAGTATGTTGACCATGAGTTAAATCTGAATTACTGGCTGACTCCAAAAGAAATATTCACAAACAAGGTCGGAGATGACGAAGACCTGGCTGTTTTTCTATGCTCCCTGCTTTTAGGTCTAGGAGATGAAAAAGCAGAGGTAGTAATTGCTGAACTTGATAATATTGAAACACATGCATTTGTAATAACAGAACTTGAAAATAAATTCTATTTGCTTGACCCTTCACAGGATTTCAAATTCGATGAATTTTCAGGAAAAAAGGAGGATGTTATTG
>JAZDFD010000008.1:0-3157 GCA_043808155.1 Candidatus Iainarchaeum sp. | reverse complement strand
GAATCAGTATAAAGTGTATTATTATATATTGAAGCATTATTTGAGAAATAAAGATAGAGTATACCAGTATATCCTGCATTTACAAAATCTGAATATTGCAGATAATTATCAGTTACATTGCAATTATCAGAATAATATAAGTATAGTGGAACTCCCCGTGAAATTATGGAGTTGTTTATGATTTTGCTGTTATATGATTTATAGAAGTAAGATGCAACGCCTTCAGTAACTGCTGGATTTCCCTCAACAATTTTTAAATTTTTGATTGTTGTAAAATTATAAGTATTGACGAGAACTCCATTCCCTGCAGTTCCGTTTGCGCTGTAATTAACTGTATATCCATTTCCAATTAAAGTTACATTATTCGCAGTAATATTAAAGCAAGTTGAGTTTGAAGTTACATTATTCATTAGTGTGTAGATTGTATTAGATGTGTTGAGTATTCCACAAGCAGTAACTTCTCGTTCAAAATCTAATCTCAATATCGCGCTCTTCACAAACGGACTGTAAAAATTATAACTCCCTGAATTAAAATTAAGTTCAGGCAAAAGCCAGTCAGAAGAAGTATTTATTATAAAAACAGAATTTTTATTTGTCGCATTCAAAAATCCCAAATTCTGCGCACCCGATGAACTCTCTGTCCAATTTATTCCAACTCCGTCGTTCTTGTGGTCAACTGAACCTGTAATGTAAAGCGATTTAATTTCTTCATCTCCCAAACTTCTGTTGAAAATCATTACTTCGTCGATGGTGCCGTTGAAAAATCCCTTGTCGCCGACACATGCCCCTGAAGTTCCAATACCCAAGAAAATATAAGGTTCTGTTTCAGAGGTGTATTCATATGAATAAATGGAATTTTCGTCTTCTAAATTTCCATTAACATAAATAGTTATTCCATTTACAGGGTCCCAAGTAGAAGCAAAATGATACCATTGCCCGCTGACTAAATTTGTTGTGCCTGTTGCTGATTTATTTCCGTCAACACTATTCCATGTCATTCCGACCAGTTTCCCGTCAACAAGTGAAATCGGAGGAAGACACCAACCAGTTCCATCAGCCACGGAAGACATATGGATAATATTCCCATTTGTCTCGCCAGAAGCAAGTTTAACCCAACCGACAAAAGAAAAACTAGTATTATCTTGTTTCAGTCCGCTAAACCCGCTTGCATTGGAATAATCATTTCCACCATCAAAATCAAAAGCGCCTTGATATTTACCGACGCTGTTCCAAACAGCTCCGCTGACAGTCATGTTATGATTGCGTCCTGAAAAATCATAAACATAAGTTGAGTTCTCTCCATAAGAACTCCAATTATCAAAATGCCAGTAGCCGACTAAACCATCCTCGGTATTTACATACGCTGGTGACGGATTAGAACTGTCTGACAAATTCACTTCATAAACTCTTGCGCTCAGGGCGCTTCCATTCAATGCCTCTCCTTCAACAGAAACACTTGCTCTATCTGGTCCTGCAACAACATTCTGCGCCTTGAATGTTTGATTTCCCTCAGAATAAAACCTCGGATATGTTGAATTATATAACATCATAACTTCATCAGCGCTCAAACTTCTGTTGAAGATCATTACTTCGTCGATGATACCATTAACATATTCTCCAGGATGACCTAAACCTATATTCCAATCTGCGGCAGTAGTCCATCTCGTCCAAGTAAAAGGAGAATTTGCATCAAGAATACCATCAATATATTGACTTGAACCGCTGGTAACTCCACTACTAAAAACACCAACCAGATGATGCCAATTACCATCAGTTATATGGGTAGCACTGTGATGCCAACCTTCAGTAGTTGACCAAATACTAAGAGTATTGCCATTATGAAATAGCTCAGCATCCTGATTACTCCTTGCGACTATTCCTCCATATTCTCCGGTATTGTTTGATTTATACCAAGCTACTATAGTTGTATTGCTTACATTTAAACTCGCAGGATTTCCTAAATTGACATAATCATCCACCCCGTCAAACTGATAAGCCCCGCCGTATTTTCCAGATGAATTCCAAAGAACTCCGTTTATAATTGTCCCGTCGTTGTCATTATCTGTGTAGTCGTATGTTATATTAGTTGAATCATTAACAGTATCAAACGGCATGTATAAAACTAAACTGCTGTCATTTAAAGCAAGATGAGAAAAATTTAATTCATCTCTGATTCTATCAGGATTTCTATAAGTATAATTAACCCAAATCACAATGTCATATGTCTGATTGCTCAAATGCGGAACAATCCATTCAATGTAGGAAATTAATTTTTCTGTTGAATTAATTTCCGCTGTCAAATTATTTTCTTCAGTTTGAATTTCTGTTGCGTTCGTTTCTTCGCTGAAATTACCTACGGCAATTTCACTTTCATTTGAAACTTCAACAACTGTTTGATTATCATTGATTGTTTCTGCGGGTGGGCTCGTCTCTTCGCTGAAATTGCCGACGGCAATTTCATTTTCATTTGAAATTTCTTCAGCAGTTATATTTTTCTCTGCAGAAATTTCCCCGCCAATAACATTTCCAGTTATGCTCATACTTTCCCTGACAACATTCTCGTCGGTCGTCTCGCTTCCGACAGCAGTTTCATTTTCAATTGCCGCGACTCGCGTCTTGTTTTGAACAACATCCTCAGCAGAATAAGCAACAAAATCAGTCAGAACTTTTGTTCCATTGTCATAATGATACAACTTAATCTGCGACTCAGGAACTGGCTTAGGCAATTCAGCATAAGCAAGAATATTTGCGCAATGCGCTTCAGAAGACACGACAATCTCCTTGCCGTAGGAAGTGTTTTTCTCAACGGCAAACGGCGCCGGGGTCTCGTACTCAATTTCAAATTCAGTTGCATTCTCGTCAATAATCACTTCCTTGATTTCCTCGCTCTCCTCAACATCAACCACTTTCCCGGTTATTTTTTTGAAGATGCTTCTAAAAAATTCAGAAAGAGAATTCTTTTTCTTCAAATCAATTTCTGCTGAAATTTTTCCAGAAACAACCTGCGCAGTGATTTGAACTTTTTTTGTTTTGATTTTTTCTTTTACTATTTCTTCAGTTATTTCATTTTCTGTTTCATTGAAATTGCCGTCGGCAATTTCACCCCCGCCTTCAAAGGTATCATTAATTATTTCTTCACCCAAAATCTCTTCTGATT
>JAZDFD010000007.1:0-19612 GCA_043808155.1 Candidatus Iainarchaeum sp. | reverse complement strand
GTAATTGAGAAGCGTGCGAGATATCACTAACCGGCGCTCCGGTTGTGAGCATATGTGCCCTGTCTGCGACAGGGCGATAATATGCCTATTAATTACGGGGTTTCCAAAGGGGCAGAGCCCCTTGGTTCTATTAACAAATTTCAGGGGCTAGTAAGGGGACAGAGTCCCCTACTTGAGAAGAGAGCAAGGTACCACTGATAAATATATAAAGCTTTGCAAGGAGTATTATGTAACTTAATTTTCAATCTCCCCCGTTCCTTATGGGCGTTGGGTGGGCACTTGGATAAGTGTGATATTATGGCAAGAATGCACTCAGGAAAAAAAGGAAAATCAGGCAGTACAAAGCCAAGCTCAAAGAAAGCTCCTGCATGGGTAGAATATAATACCAAGGAGATTACTGAGCTTATTATAAATCTGGCAAACTCAGGACACACACCTTCACAGATAGGACTTACTTTAAGAGATCAATACGGAATTCCGAGTGTTAAATCAGTTACTGGAAAAACAATACAGAAAATTCTTGCAGAAAATGATTTACAGGGAGATCTTCCTGAAGATTTATTGAATTTGATTAGAAAATCCGTGCAATTAAAAGAACACATGGAAAAAAACAAAAAAGATTTCACTGCAAAGCGCGGTTATCAATTAACAGTCTCAAAAATAAGAAGACTTGTAAAATATAATATTAAGGAAAAAAGATTGCCCAAAACATGGCACTTTAGTGAAGAAAAAGCAGCATTGCTTGTGAAGTGATGAATGATGAAAAATAATAATATTACTGCGGGTTCGAGCTTGCGAAGAACCTGCACATATCGCACCAGCCGGGCGTTCGGCTTTGTGAAGTGACGTTAGATGAAGTATGAACTTTCAGTAAGTGAAAATGGAAAAAAATTCATTTCTGAAAAAGGAAACAAAGATTTGGAAACGCTGATAAAGTATTGTGATGAAATTATAATTAACAAAAGACAATGAGTGATTTTATGGCTGAAAAAGAACAGGTAGAGAAAGCAGATAAGAAAGAAAAAAAAGGTAAAAAGGGTAAAACAGTCAAAAAGAAACTTGTCAGAAAACGAGTTGAAAGAAGAACCACTGATAAATGGAAAAAGAAAAAGTGGTTTACTATTGTTGCACCTAAAGAATTCAGCAATAAAGTTGTGGGTGAAACACCAGCTGAGAAAGTAAAAGTTCTTGATGGCAGAGTTATTAAAACAAATCTTGGAAACTTATCCAACCAGAGACAAAAAAGACATATTTCTGTTTCATTTAAAATAAACAAAGTTGAAGGAACAACTGCAAATACTATTTTAACAGGTCATGAAATAAGTTCATCTTATTTGGGGAGAATGACCAGAAGAAGAAGCAGTAAAGTAGAAACAGTTCAGACTGTTATGACAAAAGACAAGCAATCAGTAAAAGTTAAAACTATTGCAATAACTGCAAGAAAAGCAAAAGTAAACCAGAGAACTGCAATGAGACAAATAATGATTGCGGGTATTGCAGACGCTGCAAAGAAAAAAACATGCAACCAATTTGTTCAGGAATTAATTTTTGGAACAATTTCAACAAAAATCTTTGCTGACATTAAAAAAATAGTACCGGTTAAAAGAGTAGAAATAGCAAAATCAAAAATTTATTTTGATGAATGATTTGAATGGATTCAGCACTAGAAGTAGCGGCTCTCGCAGCAATGTTATTCTTTTTTTCTGCAATCGCATATAAAAATAAGTCCCTGGATTATGAGGGAATTGCGGTTGGCAATATTATCGGGATTGCAATGTATCTTGCAGGCGGGATGACTGCATTTATAACAACAGTGATTTTTTATGGAGCAGGTGAATCATCAACAACATTTGCAAGGAAGAATATCGGAAAGAATAATTCAGAACATGAAAAAAGAACAACGGGAAATATTATTGGGAATAGCGGTGCAGCACTTATTGCTTTAATTTTAGGTTCTTGGGTTGGTTTTTTTGGTGCTTTTGCTGCAGCATTGGCAGATACATTGTCATCTGAAATTGGGCTTTTATCAAAACAAAAACCAAAATTGATTACAACTATGCAGGAAGTTGAACCAGGTGCAGATGGCGGAGTGACATGGGTTGGTTTTATGGCAGCTCTTGTTGGTGCACTTATTATTTCTGGATTTTATTTTTTCTTATTTCAGGATTTGAAAATTTCAATCATATTGATTATCGCAGGTTTTACTGGTTCTGTTGTTGATTCTATATTGGGTGCAACACTTGAAAGAAAAAAGATGATTAATAATACAATTGTTAATTTTATTGGAAGTTCATCAGGTGCATTAGTTGCATTTGGGCTTTCAATCATGTTCTGATGTTAGTTAGGTTCGGATATAAGTTGGCGTATATTCAAGCCCTTCTTTGAAACCCTGCCCGAAAGAAAAACCCGCAGTAGTAAAAAAGCTGCCAAGACCTGAACCTGAATTCGCGTAATTTATTGCAATTGGTTTTCCTGAAAAACCTGCAAGTTCGGATGCTTTCATGAGTGCATCTTCTTTTGTGCCTAATTCATCAATCAGCCCTATCTTTAATGCCTGTCTTCCGGAAAGTATTCTGCCGTCTGCAATTTCATCAAATGCAGTTTCATTCATTTTTCCGTTTCTTAATTCAAAAACATCGTTTTTGAAACCTAAATATGATTCGTGAATCATTTCCTGTAAAAGTGCTTTTCCCTTATCATCAAAATCTGAAAAAGGACTTAGCATATCTTTGAATTCACCTTCTTTAAGAACTTCAACTTCCAAACCTAATTTTTCCATCAGACCTTCATAATTCATAATCATTGAAATAACTCCAATGCTTCCTGTTATTGAATCAGCATCTGCAAAAATATAATCTGAGGTTGCAGCAATATAGTACGCGCCTGAAGCACCAACTGATGCAATCCATGAAACAACTGGTTTTTTTGTTTGTTTTAATTTTTCCACAACCTGTTTTGTTGCAACTACTTCACCCCCCGAGCTGTTTATTTCAAGAAGGATTGCATTGATTGAGGGGTCATGTTCTGCAGATTCTATTCTTTCAATAAGTTCATCTGCAGTAAGTGCATCTGAAAACATTGCCTTGTCAAAATAGATGTCTCCTTTCACAGGAATTACTGCTATTTTTGCAGGAAAAACTTTTGAATCTGGGATTAGTGAATTGAGCAGGAATGAAAGTGCAAATATGAAAATTATGAGAACACATACGGAAATAATGAGCCAATTGAGCCAATTCTTGTGTTTTGAGTTAATAGTAGTCATTAAATTTAAAGAAAGTGCATAACTTATATAAGGATATTCAGAGTGATATCATGGTTTTGGTATTTGAGGATTTTGCAATCGAACTGCTTCTTTTCGCAATACCACTATATGTGAGCAATGCAGTGCCTGTTCTTATCGGGGGTTTGACTCCAATTGATTTTGGAAAGAATTTCTTTGATGGCAAACGTTTATTTGGTGAGGGAAAAACCTTCAGAGGATTTGCAATTGGTGTGCTTTCGGGTTGGGGCGTAGCATTACTGACACAATATTTTTTGCTTAATTTCACTAATTTTCCAGTTCCTCAAACAGTGTTTTTTGGATTGTTTGTTGCATTTGGAGCGTTATTTGGTGACCTTGTAGGAAGCTTTGTTAAAAGAAGAATCGGGATTAAAAGAGGTGCACCGGTATTCCTGCTTGACCAGCTTGATTTTGTTGCAGGTGGAATTATTTTTGGAAGTGTGTTTTACGCACCTTCATTTTGGGGAATTATATTCATTGCAGGCGTAACAGTAATACTTCACAGAGTAACTAATTACATTGCATTTAAAATGAAATTAAAAAACGTGCCTTGGTAATAATAATTTTGAGTAAAACCATCATAATTTTAAATAATGACTGGCTGAAAAAGAAAAGATGATGAAGAAAATGAAACAAAAAATAAAAATTTTAATATCTGCTATGATGTTGCTTCTGATTTTGTTTACTTGGGCACCCTGGCTTGATGACCAAGCCATTCAAGATAAAGTTTTTCAGGAAAGAGCTCACATAGATGGAACGATAGACAAACAAACCGGTAAATTAATTTGCGACTACAAAGTAGGTTGGTTTCCTTTCGGAAGGTATGTTGCCAGCTGCGAAGGTGGCTACTTTGTAACTTTCTGGGGCCAGATGCTCCCTTAAATTATTAAAAAATCGTTAATGCTATTCCACCGTTACAATTGAATACTGCAAATACTAATGAGATAAATATCAGAATAAGAATTATCTCAGAACTTTCTTTGCGAGTTCACCAAATGCAGGTCTTGTGATGAAAACACCGACTAAAACACCGACAATTGTTGTGATTGCGAATCCGACAAGTTTTCCGAATCCGAAACCAAACAAAACAATTGGCAGCATTGTAACAATAGTTGTTGATGCTGCAGCAACAATAATGAAGAATGCTCTTTTTATTCTGGTGATGAATGATGCTTCTGCATCTCCTTCGCCTTTCATTAATTCATCAGTTATTACAATCTGGTGATCAACACCAGTTCCCACAACTGCTAAAATACCAGCAACTGCAGCTAAATCAAGATTCCATTTAATCAAAGATGCAAAACCTAAAATTATTATAACTTCACTTAGCCCTGTAAGAATAATCGGAATCATCAAATTAAAAATCCTGTATCTTATGTAAATTACAATTGCAACAAGAATTAATGCAATTAAGCCCATAACTCCGGCATTGAATAAGAATCTTTCACCTAACAAAGGCGAGATTGTTTCCTTACTTATGCTGTCAACAGGTGTACTTAATGAACCTGATTCTAAAAGAATTGTTAAATCACTTAAACGTGATTGTGCTTGTTCAGCATCAGATGCAAACCCCCTGATAACTAAATCAGAAAATAATTCTGCATCTTCTATTTTTGCAACATTCATGTTGGTTACATCTTCACTTAGTGAAATAACTTGTCTTGTGTTTGTAACATCCCAAATCCAGGGTGTGTTTCCTGAATTAGTTGATTCTTTGAGAACGTAACCAATATCTGAAAGTTTTTGTTTATCAGCTGAGGAAATGTCGACATGGATTAATGCAGTCATTTCTTCATTACTTGAAACATGAGTTTCTAATTCGGTGATTTGTTCTTCTGAGAGCGCATCATCAACAATAAAATAAGTGAGAGCAGAATTAACTAATACTTCATCAACTTTTGTGTTCTGAGGAATGTTTTCATTTTGATTGCCAGCAATAAAACTCAGTTTATCAGATTCATAAATTTCACGCGGGATTATTAAAATAGAATTAACTGGTCTGTCAATGAAAAAGTATGTTCTATCACAGTCATATTGTGACCCATATTGCGGATCATATGCTGAAATTGTACATTTGTGGAATGTTTTTTCAGTAAAACTTTGTGCAGCAGTACTCTTCAGAGTGAAAGGCAAAAGCCATTGGTAAGTGTCGCCTTCTTTTCGGAAACCATAACCCTGAGCAGGGTCTTTTGTGATTTTTATGATTTCGTCACCAGTGAAAATTAAATCACCATTAATTGTGACTTCAAATCGTCCCTGTTTTTTTAGTAATGCTTCCATTCGTTCAACTGTGTCAGGATCTGTTTCTGCAATTTGAACAACTAGAAAATCCTTACCCCATGGAACAACTTTTGTATCTTTCAATCCTGTCCAGTCTAATCTTTGAGAAATTGTGGTAACAATTTGTGACATTTCATCTGCATCTTCAACTGATTCTGCTAAGTGAATGTAAAATATTGTTCCGCCTTCAAAATCAATTCCGAATTTGAGACCATTGATTGCTAAAACTGCAAATGAAAGTACAAGTGCAGCAATGAGAATCATAACCTGCCAGTTCTTTAACAAATTATCCGACATTATTTCACACCCTTCCTTTCAGCATACCACAAAAGTAATGGTGCATTCATAAACCACGTAGAAATTGTATCAGCAGCTAAACCAAATAATAGAACTGCAGTGATTTCAAAAATTACTGAAATCTGAGTAAAATATGAAATTATAAGCATTGAAAGCAGTGCAACAAATGTTGTTAATGTCATTGTAAGTCCTGTTTTCATACTTTCTCCTGCTCTGTCAGCAGGTGTTTGTCCTTTTCTTTTTAATACGCGCGTAGTGAGAAGAATATCTGTGTCAACTGAGTAACCAACAAGCATTAGTAATGCAGGAATACTCACTAATGAAAGTGGGATTCCGAAGAATGACATTAAACCAATTCCCCCGAGAATATCAAAACTTGCAGCTGCAATTATTGCAATAGTTGGAACTATTTCTCTGAAGAAAATAAATATGACAATTGTAATGAGTGCAAATGCAACTAATGCAACAAAAATTCCTGTTTCCCAAAATGCATTTCCCAAAGCTGCACCAATTTCTTTTTTCTGGAATGCGATATTTTCAGACAAATCAAATTCATTTACAAGGAAATCCTGAAGTTGCTTATCAAAGTTTGTTTTGGCATCAATAAGTGAATTTCTCGCAGTTTTAAGAAGTGCATCATTGTCAGAAGGAATGCTTTCGGGAATGTAGTATGGTGACACAAGTGCAATTACGTTTTTTGCATGTGTCTGGAATTCTACGGGGTTTGATTCAAAAAGAGACTCTGCTAAGTCAAGTTCTTTTTGAGCATCTGAAATGATTGTATTTTCTGCATACTGAAGATCTATACCATAACCAACAGAACTGCTTCTTGAAATTACAGTTACATTGCTTAGCGGGAATTTGCTTATAATCTTGGCTTCTACCTCTTTTGGGTCAATGGGTTTATCCAGATCAATGCTTATTAGAGTGCCTCCAGTGAAGTCCATGCCTAATTTGAGACCTGGGCTTACTAATATGAAAAATAAGAATAGCACTGCAAGAGCTAGAACTAAAAAAACATAAGGCTTGTAATTTCGTTTATAAAGCTTACCAAAATCCATTTTTTCACCAGAAAAGAGTAATAAATACTATTGTATTATTCTATTTAGGAAAGGATTAAAAAAGTGAGTGGGAAAGGGAGTTGCGATGGACATCAAATATTTAGGAACTGAGAAAGAACTTATTGATTCAGCATATTCAAGAGCAGTAAAGGAAGCCTCAAAGGAGAAAAGGCTTAGAAACAGGCTAAAGGACGCTAAGAATAAAAATGCTAAAAAAGTTGCAACAGCAGCAAATCAGCTTAATAAAAAGCTCATAGAAGCAGTTAATGATTTTCCAAGAATTGATGAAATGGCCCCATTTTACAAAGAACTTATGTATGCTACACTTGATGTAGATGAATTAAAGCAGGCACTTTCAAAAATGATTTCAACTGCAAAAATTATTGCAGAACTTAAAAAAAAGCATATTGCAAGAATTAACAGATTAACATCTGATTAAAATCCTATGGAAGTTTCAGAACTCACCAGAGCATTTTTTGGAAGAGCGTCTTCTGCGATGAAGAACTGCAGAAAAAGCCTGGAGGTTTATGACACTGCGAGAAAAAAAATGCAGACAATTCCTAAAATAAAAACACACCTGCCAACTGTGATTTTAGCTGGTTTTCCAAACACAGGAAAATCTACGATTCTTAAAAGACTTACAAAATCAAGTCCTGAAATTGCACATTACCCATTCACAACAAAGAATTTGATGATGGGTTATTTCACATATAAGTATCATAAAATTCAGGTAATTGATACACCTGGTTTGCTGGACAGACCAATTGAAAAAAGAAATCTTGTTGAGAAGCGTGCAATAAGTGCGTTGAATCATCTTGGGGAGTTGATTCTTTTTATTATTGATCCGACTGAACGTTGCGGATACGCATTAGCAGAACAAAGAAAACTCCTGAACGATATGAAAGATGATTTCAAAATTCCTTTCCGTGTAATAATTAATAAGACAGATATTGCCACAGAAGAAGAAATCAAAAAAGCGAAAGCAGGACTTAAAAATGTCATACTCGAAGGAGAGAATGTGGAATCAGGACTTCTGGAAATAATTGTGGAAAAACTTAAACTTCAGGCACCAGAAAGATATGCAAGAAAAAGCGGTGCATCGAAAAAATAAGCAATCTTTTAATAGTTTCATAACGTATATAATGTAATGAAACGAGCAATTATTCTTGGGTTTATAGCCCTTATTCTTGGAAATGTCATAGCCTATGAGATTCAGACCACAATTGCACCGCAATTGGATATGGTGAGTAATATCGTTCTGATGATGTCACTGGTAGGGCTTCTTTTCATCATAATAGGGCTTTATGCAACTGTTGTGAGAGTCAAAAAAACCAACTGAATTTGACTTCTGAGTGTCAGACGTGCGCTAATCGTTTTATTTATATAACTTACTTTCTATATTAAATATACTCGAGTTAAAGGGATCTTAATTGATTTTTCCGTTTAACGCTATTTTGTGGGGGGTAAGAATATGGATAAAGAAATGAAAAAACAAATCCTAGAACTTGCCGAAATGATGGAAGAAGTCATAGAAGACAGGTCTGTTCCAAGAAACATAAGAAATGCAATTGATGAAGCAAAAAACAAAATTTCTGACCTTAAAGATGCAACAGGTTTGAAATTTTCAGAAGCAATTTATCTTCTTGATGATGTGAGCAATGACATAAATATGCCTGCACATACAAGAACTGAAATATGGAACATTATATCCGAACTTGAGTCAGTTAAAGAAAAACTGAAATAGGGTTCGTAATGGCACATAATGAAAAAGAACAGGCAATTGTAAGTTATGCAAATGAGAAAAATCTTTTTGTAGAGCCAGGGGCATTAAAACTTCTTAAAGACAGAGATGATTTCAAAGAAATCATAGATGAAATTGCAAATGCGAATGAGTTCACAGTAAGTGTTGAAAATTTAAAGAATAAAGTATTGAAAACAAAACTGGATTCTGTTGAGAAAGAAGTTGTTGCAGTAAAATCACATTTTAAACCAAAAGCAAAAGACTATGATTCTAATTTAAAAATTATTTCAGAATGGGATGTTACTGGGCAGAGTAATTGTGGCGGAAGTGTGAAAGATTTTTTGAATATGTTCCAGAGCAAATTCGAATTTCTGAAAAATGAACTGAACAAGAGGCATGCTCTTGCACCAAGAGAAATTTCAAAAATAAAATCAATTCCTGATAAAGAGAAAATTGATTTAATTGGAATGATTTCAAAAAAATGGGTAACTAAAAACGGGCATACGGCAGTAGAGCTTGAAGATTTGGATGGGAAATGCATTGTTGTTTTTTCAAAAAATGATCATGCAATGCAGAAAGCAAGTGATAGAATTATACTTGATGATGTAATTGGTATTAAAGCAACTAAACTAAGTGATGAACTTGTTCTTGCAAATGAAATTTATTTACCTGATTTGCCAATACGTGAAATGAAAACAATTAATGAGGATATTTCAATTGTCGGGCTTACTGATTTGCACGTCGGAAGTAAACTTCATCTGGAAAATGCATTTAATAAATTTTTAGCATGGATAAATTGTGAAATTGCTTCTGAAAAGGAAAGAGAAGCAGCTGGTAAAGTGAAGTATATTGTGATGACTGGTGACAATGTTGATGGAATTGGGATTTATCCAAACCAGTATGATGAACTGAGTGTCAAAAGTATAACTAAACAATATGAACAATTTGTTGAGTATATTAAACAGATTCCGGAACATATTGAAATTGTAATGATTCCGGGAAATCATGATGCAGTAAGGCATGCAGACCCTCAGCCTGCACTTCCAAAAACATTAGTTCCGGAACTTTATGAAATGAAAAATGTACATCTTATTGGTTCGCCTGGCAGAGTGGAAATTGAGGGTTTTAATGTTTTAATGTATCACGGAGGATGTTTGCACGATCTTCACAGCAATGTTAATTTCCTTGATTTAAGCAGACCTCATGAGGGAATGATTGAAATTCTTAAAAGGCGTGATTTAATGCCTGCTTATGGGACGCGCCAGCCATATGTTCCTGAAAAGAAAAATTTCATGCTGATAAGGGAGGTGCCTGATTTCTTTTTCATGGGTGAGATGCACCACAATGGTTATGGAACTTATAGGGGCTGTAGTGCAATTTGTTCAGGAACATTCCAGGCAAAAACTGCATTTCAAGCAAAATTAGGACATACACCAACTCCGGGAATTGTGCCAGTAATTGATTTGAAAACCAGAAAACTTACTGAAAAATATTTTTACAAAAATGATTTGAATCAGGTGACAGGGTAAACAACCCACGACTAAAGTAGTGGGCTTTCAATCGGAGATGAATCAAGATGCACAGCACTATTAGAAACAAACTCGTCATTTTGACGCAGAAGCCCGTTTACAGGGACTTGCCTATTGGTAAACTGGAAGAACAAGTTATGGTTGATAGCTTGATTTTTCCGCTCCAAAAGGGATTTGACAGCGACAGCAAGGCTTGCCTTCCTATCACTATTGACTATTTGACCGCATTCTTTGCATTTAAACAAGGAATAATTGCTGGAATGCCCTTTGCCAACAGCACCGCAGTGGCTACACCATTTACTCGTATGGTAGGCATCAACAACATTAAGCATAATATTTTTATCAAAACATCGGGATTCAAGAAGTTGTTTAAAAGAATAGAAAGGGATACGCATAACTTCTTTGTTAAATCGCTTTCCTTTTGGAGAAAAGCGTTTAAGATTTTCAATAGCAATATCTGCATTATATTCAATAGCCATCTCAGTAATATCTCTAACAACTTCGCCAAGCCGATTTTTAACAAAGTTATGCTCCCTATGTTTAAGTCTTTCAAGGCTTTTTTTTGCTCGATTACTTCCTCTATCAGCAAAAGATTGCAGTCTTTCCTTTCTTTCAAAAATTTTTTTTCGTTTTACCCAGATGTCCTTTCCAAAATAGGTCTGCTTCAATACTTTTCCAGCAGGAGAAACAACAGAAACAGCAAAGCATTTGCTATTGATGTCAATACCAAGAATGTTTTTTCGTTGAGGCAGTTCAATTTCTTCTTTAGAAAGATATGCAACTATTTCAAGATTGGAAGTAAGCCCATAAGTTTTACAAATCCAACCATTTTCAAGAAGGGACTTAAACCTTTGATAATTCCTATTCTGTTTAATTGGAACAGCAAAGCGTTTTCTTGGATACATTCCAAGTCTAATAAAATAATTGGCTTTTGTTTCAAAAGTCTTGCAGTTGCGAGGAACATTAAATTTGACAGTAATTGCTCTGAGATATTTTCCTTTACATATAACAACAGTTCTTTCAATATCACAGATAATTTGGGAATTAAAAGGGGTGTTTTTCTTGCTTGTTAAATATGTGGCGTTATGTAAGTCCATCAATCGCTTAGTTTTTCTTTTGGATAGTAAGAGATTAGCAAGGCTTACAGCCTGTTGGCTAAATTCTTTTAAAGCATTTGTCTTTGATTTTGTTAAATCAGCAATTTGTAATTGTATTGCTCTTTTCAAACTATCAACCAATATATTTATACGAGGCAATCACTTTAAAGGTTTGCCTCAATTCATCCCACGAATAAATTTGTGGGTATGTGAAGCGCTGAAAGCGCTTAATGTCTCGTGGTTCCTGAGAACCACAAGATCCTTGAGGCGGTTTTGATGAATTTCAAAGTCAATGTAAAAGCAGAAGACTCTGTAAAAAAATATTATGAACATCTTGCAGAAAAAATGTCTGACAATTACAATATTGCAAAAGAAGCAAAAGAAAAAGGATTAGACATAAGCACAGATATTGAAACAACACCTGCACTGGATTTGGCAGACAGAACTGAAACAATTATCGGACCTCCGGGAATTGGGGCACGTTACAGAACAGTAATGAAAGAAATGAAAAATAACAGAGAACTTACAATTTTTAAAATTTTTAAAGAACTAATTGAGCAGGAATGGTATAAAATTCCAGACGATGCCGAAAGAATTACGCAGGCAATTAAAACTGCTCTTGTTCTGAACACAGAGGGAGTTGTTGTTGCACCTCTTGATGGTGTGCCAAGAGTTGAAATTAATTCAAATCCCGATGGAAGTAAATATATTGACATTTATTATGCAGGTCCTATCAGAGCAGCAGGGGGAACATCTGCAGTTTTACCATTAATTCTTGGTGATTACGCACGCGTACTAATGGGATTAGACAGATATAAACCAACAGAAGATGAAGTTAAAAGATATGCTGAAGAAGTTTTAATTTACGAGGAAATTTACTCGCGTCAATATAAAATTTCAGAAGATGAAATCAAAAAAATTGTACGCGGATGTCCGGTTTGCATAAATGGCGAACCAACAGAAGATCGGGAAGTTTCATTAAACAGAGACCTGAAAAGAATTCCAACTAATAAAGTTCGCGGTGGAATGTGCCTTGTTGTGAGTGACGGAATTGCACTAAAAGCAAAAAAAATTCTAAAGTTCAGCAGAATGCTTAAACTTGACTGGGACTGGCTTGAAGATATTATCAAGGTTGGGAAATCAGATTCTCAGGAAAAAGGAATTAAACCAAATGAAAAATATTTGATAGGTACAGCTGCGGGAAGGCCTATTTTTGCATATCCTTCACGAATTGGGGGATTCCGATTGAGATATGGCAGAGGGCGTAACATGGGCATAATGGGCAAAGGATGCAGTCCCGCAACAATGTATGCATTAGATGAGTTTATTGCTGTTGGAACACAAATTAAAGTTGAACGTCCAGGGAAAGCTGCAGGTATGGCTGCTGTTGATTCAATTGAAGGTCCGATTGTTAAATTAAAAAATGGAAATGTTGTGAAAATAAAAACAGCAGAAGAAGCAATTGGAATGAGAAATGATTTCGAAAAAATTCTGTTCATTGGCGATTTATTAGTGGCAGTAGGGGATTTTAATTACTCAGCACATTCTTTAGTTCCTGCAGGTTACTGTGAGGAATGGTGGGCAAAGGAAATTGAGAAAAAAATTGAACATAAGACTGAGAGAATTAAGGAACTGATTAAAAATCCTGAAAAAACAGAACCATATGAAGCAGTTGAACTTTCTGAAAAATACAGCGTACCTTTAAATCCAAAATTTTTGCATTATTACAGTGCGATTAAATTAGAAGATTTAAAAGAAATTATTTCTGCATTAAATGAGGGCAGAAAAATTGAGGAACATTCAAAAATTGTTGGAATTGAAATTGACACTAATGAAGAGATAAAAGAAATTTTTGAAAATATTGGATTGCCACATTCAGTTGAAAATGAAAAAATTGTTATTGACGAAGAATATGCTTACCCTCTTCTGAAAACATTTGGTGTTTTGAAAGGAAAAGGAAAACTAAGTGCAGAAGATTTGGAATCTAAAAATATTCATCAGGTATTGAGCAAAATTTCAGGTCTTGAAATAAGAGATAAAGCTGGAACTTGGATTGGCGCAAGAATGGGAAGGCCTGAAGCATCAAGACCGAGAAAAATGATTGGTAATCCTAATGTTTTATTTCCTATTGGATTATGGGGCACAAATACACGTTCGATAAATAAAGCAATGTCAAAAATAGACGAAAAAAACACAAAATTAGACATAGAGATTGCGGAATTCAAATGTCCGAAATGCGGAAAAATAAATTATGGTTCTTGGTGTTTGGAATGCGGAGAGAGAACTGTTTTAGTCGGAAGCTGTCCAAAATGCAAAATCAAAAGTAATGAAAAGAAATGTCCGAAATGCGGAACAGACATATCTCATTTTTCTAAAAGACAAATTGATCTTTCAGAAATAATTTCACATGCTGAAGAAAATCTTGGTGTCAGAATGCCGGAACTTGTAAAAGGTGTTAAAGGAATCATAAACGCAGATAAAATATGTGAACCATTAGAAAAAGGAATTATTAGAGCAAGACATAATGTACATATTTTCAGAGACGGAACAATAAGATATGAACTGATTAATGCGCCTCTTACACACTTTAAACCAAAAGAAATTAAACTTAGTGTTGAAGCAGTAAAAAAACTTGGTTATGTGAAAGATATACATGGAAATCCAATTGAAAGTGATGAGCAAATGCTGGAAATTTTTCCGCAGGATATGATAATACATGATAAAGCAGGTGACTTTTTTGTTTCAGTAACTCAGTTCATGGATGAATTAATGGAAAGATTTTACAAACTGCCCCCTGTGTTTAATATGTCTTCTCGGGAAGAACTTATTGACGAGCTTTTTTTGGGACTTGCACCGCACACATCTGCAGGAATTATTGGCAGAGTGATTGGGTTTACAAAATCAAGAGTTTGTTTCGCACACCCTTATTTTCATCAAACTAAAAGAAGAAACATTGATGGAGATCAGGATTCAATAATGCTGCTGATGGATGGATTGGTTAATTTTTCACAGAGTTATTTACCAAGTTCACGTGGTGGCAGAATGGATGCACCATTAGTTTTTACAGTTGCACTTAATCCAACAGAAATTGATGAGGAAGTTCATCTTATGGAAACATGTTTTGACTATCCGCTTGAATTTTATGAAAAAGCAGAGAAATTTTATAAGGCAGATGATTCTGGGCTTGAGTTTGTAAAAAACAGATTAGATGATAAAAAACAATACAGTGGCCTTGGTTATACTCACGAAACAAATGCGTTTGATGATGGACCTTCAATATCGAGATATGTACAGCTCACAACAATGGAAGGCAAAATGAAAGCGCAGGCAGAACTGCAAAATTCAATAAGTGCGGTTGACAGTAAAGATGCATTGGAAAGAGTACTTGCAACACATTTCTTCCCAGATATTATAGGAAACGCACGTGCATTCTCAAGGCAGACTTTCAGATGCACTAACTGCAATACAAAATACCGGCGTATTCCGCTGAATGGAAAGTGTACTAAATGCGGAAAAGATAAAATAATTCTTACAATTGCACAGGGATCAGTAAGAAAATATCTTGAGATTGCAAGAAAGATGATTTATGATTATGAATTAGGAGACTATTTGAAACAAAGAATTGATTTGATCTCTGATGAGATAGATTCAATATTTGCAGGGTATGTCGATGAGACAAATATTACAAAAGACGATAAACAGAAGAGTCTATTAGAGTTTGTTTAGAAAAATTTGCCATAGTTTGTTTAATTTGAAAGTTCAGTTTCTAAAGCAGATTTTATTTTCTTTGCATCAAAACCTAATTTTATTAATCTTGTTGAACCTCTGATTCCTTTTCCCGAGGCAGTTGTTATAATCAGTCCGTACATTTCTAATTCGGAAATGTATTCCCTATACCATCGTGAACTTACGACATTTTCATTTAATTTTTTTGCGACTATTGTGTACTCATCATAAATTTCGCCTGAAAAGAGAACAGTTTCGTATTCACTTCCAATTTTTCTGGTGCCCTTTTTGTCTACAGTTAAACATGCAATTGTGTAAAGAACTAACTGTTGTTGTTTTGGAAGAGATGAAATCATATTGAATGTTATTTCTTCCTCTACTTTTTTTCTTGCTTTTTCGACTTCCAAATCAGTTACTTTATCAATGTTTTTCCTGTCTGAAAGTTCCCCTGCTTTCAGAAGCAGCATTATTGCAGTTCTTGCATCACCTGATTCTTTTGCAGCATAAGCAGATGCTAAATTTATTGCAGACTCTGTTACTACATTTTCGTTAAATGCAAGTTTTACTCTTTGAGTGAGAATTTCCTGAAGTTCATCAGCATTATATGGTGGGAAAATCATTTCATGCTGACATAATGAACTTTTGCTTCTTTTGTCTAACTTGTCTTTAAACAAGAGATTATTAGAAATGCCTATCAGTGTGATTGACCCTTTTGGGAGTTCGTCATTTGCACGTACGAGTGAATAAACTAATTCATCAATGTCTTTTATTTTATCAATTTCATCAAGCACAATTATTACCTGTTTGCCTGTGTTTGCATAATCTAAAAGTTTATCATAAATGAAACCCACTGAGAATCCAAGAAAATTTTGTTCAGGATAGAATTCTTTTACACATTTTATTAGTGTCCTGTATTT
Source organism: Candidatus Iainarchaeum sp. (assembly GCA_043808155.1). GTDB lineage: Archaea > Iainarchaeota > Iainarchaeia > Iainarchaeales > JAZDFD01 > JAZDFD01. The sequence goes on along the minus strand of JAZDFD010000007.1, from coordinate 3,684 downwards.
TGAGTTGTGATTTCTGCAGTTCACATATACTCCGTCAACATATGCATTTTTTTCTTTTGCAAAACTGATTAGTTCATTCAGAACATGTTTTGTTACAGAGGTTTTTCCTGAACCAGTTGTTCCGTAAATGAAAATGTTATTTGGTTTTTTTCCAGAGATTGTAACAGCAAGCATTGAGCCAATTACCTGAATTTGGGATTCACGAAATGGAAGAACTTGTGGGATATAATGGGGATTTATTAGATTTCTATCCTTGAAAACAGATTTCCGCTTTAATTCCTGTTCAAAAATGCTCTTTACATTACTTTCCATTTCTCAGCCCCTCAAAAAAAGTATATGTATTAGCGTGCAATTCAATTAAAAAAATAGTGAGTTGTGGAAGTGAACCTATTCCGATAATGTGATTTGGTTTTCATACTTCTTTGTTATGTAGGTAATACTGACAATAGGCTTTAAATAACATTATAGACGAAGTATTATTATCGGAGCGGGGTGATTTAATCATGGCTTTTTTAGACAAAATGGTAAAAAAAGACGCAAATGTTGACATTGAAGAATTTTTGAATAATATGGATGTTGAGGAAGAAACATTATATGATAATGCAGATGCTTTTGTAAAGCCTTTCAACCTTAACACACCCGAGGATGCTAAAGCAATTGTAGGCGAAGCAAAGCAGGGGAATATTGTTCTTATCGACATTGGAGACATTTCAAAAAGAAATGCAATAAGATTAAAGGAAATGATTACTTTAATAAAAAACGAAGTCAGTTCAATTGATGGCGACATTGCAAGGATTTCACATGAAAGAGTGTTAGTAACTCCAAGCAGAGTCAAAATCATAAAGCAAAAAAATTCAAGATAGGGTTAAAATGTTGGATCACCCGACATTCCCTGTTGCCTTTGCTTTAGAAGAAGTTATGAAACTTCTTGAGAAGCTTTTGAAGGAAAAAAACTGGCACAAATTTGACACTGGAGATGTTGCATTAGAATATGTGCCATTTCTTTTATTCAATTCTGATTCTTTTTCTGAAGAGCACACAAAAGATGATAAACTTGTTAAGGAAACAAAATCTGGTTTCCATGCACTTAATACAGTAACAAGAGAACTTAATTATGAAATTGCATCAGAGTTTGATAAATTAGATGCTGAATTGGGAAAAGATGAAGCAAAAAATTATTCTCCAAAAATAATTGAAAATCTGCTTGACGAAAAATCTGCAGTGAAAATTTCACAATCGCTTCTTGCAAAGGAACTGGAAATTCCGAGATATAATATAATCATCACTGGGATGAGGGAAATTTACGTTCCTTTTTGGGCAGTGTATGTTACTGTTGCTGAAGGCACTTTCAAAATTAAAATCAGTGCAATTAACGGGAAAGTGTTTGGTTTAGAGAAAGTTCCTGTACGCGAGAAAGGATTTTTGGAAATTACAGAAGAGACTCTTGAAGAACTTAAAAATCCTGGTGCATGGTTAAAATATACTAAAGAAATTGTTGCTGGTTCTGGAAAAAAGGAAGTTAAAGAAATTAAAAAAGAAAGAAAACGAAAAGCCACTGAAATTAAGTTAAGTCCTGCGGGGATTTTGATTGCAATTGTGCTTTTAGTTATTGCAGTACTGCTTTTGTATTATTTTAGGATTATCTAAGTTCTTCCGCAGAGGCTTAGAATTATTTAAGTTCATTCACAAGCTTGGCATTATTTAAGTTCTTCCGCAGCCTTGGAGTTGTTCTTCTTTAAGGAAAGTATTAAGATTTGCAAAGATGCCTGTACTTGACTTTACTTCATTTCTCCACCAGACAGCAGTTTCATCAATTAATTTTGCTTCATTCCACCAGACTTTCATTTCAAAAGTATCTTCTGTTTTTTCAACTGTCAGACAGGCACGCTCTTCTTCGATTAAATCAAATACCTGCTGAATTGTTTTTGTGCCATTTGTGTTTGTGGTGTTAAGTGAAGAATATTCTAATGGGATTACTCTGTTATCTGCGTTTCCAACCCAAACACCTGATGCAGGTTTGCCATCGTCAGTTCTTTCAGTTGGTACTAAGAAAATTGAGCTTGTGTCTTCAAGAGTGCCACTGCATGCATTGTGTAATTGATATGCCCCTGCCTGCTCATCGGGAGTGTAAAATATAGTATGGAATATGACTACTTTAGGATCTGGTTCAAATACAGGGAATCCTGACCAATTAAAACCAAATGCATTTGTGGATTCTTCAATTGATAAACTGCCTGCACATTTATCACCGCCAGTTGAGAGGTATTTTGAGTCTGCTCTGTTTATTGGGAGATTTTTATTTTCGAAATCTGCACAATTATAAGTTGCAGCATCTCCTGACCAGTAAGTCATAAAATCATCTTTTAGTGTTACTTGCGGGGTTAAGGGCACTCCATTTTTTGTAATGTAATAGTAAAATCCGGCTTCACTTCCATTTGAAAGTGCACCTACAAAAACAGGTGTTGCTTTTGACGGTGAAAAAATGATTGTTCCGTCTTTGCCTGTGTCTGCCTTTGTTGGTTCATCTGAAATGTTAATCGTTAATAGTGCGCCTCTTTGGTCTTTGTTCACTTCATTGAAAGTATTTGCTACTTTTGTTTCGACTGTGTAAAGAGGTTCATTTATTGTTCCTGATCTCAATTCAAAAGATTCCTGATTTTTTTCAGTAAGAATTAATGGTTGTTGATCATAAGTATAAGCTATGCCGTATCCTACACGCCCATTTTCACTGCTGATTCCGACATTGCCATTGAAGGGCATGAAGTATAATGGATTCACGGGTGCACTATATTCGTAAGATTTTACTAATTCAACAGTAATATTTGTTGTTGGCTCACCACTTATGAAAAATTTGCTGTTTACGCCGTCATCAAAATTAACTTTAATTGTGACATCGTAAAGTCCGGAAACAATCCTTGTGTCTTCTGTGAACCATTCAGGAGGACTGACCCAGTTGTCATATGTTCTGTTCTGAAATCTTATTCTGCTTGTGCCATTATTGTAAAGGTATTTGTACCACTGATGGTTGAAATAATCAGGAGTGCTATAAAATTGATCATAAAGATAATAACTAACAAAGTCCTGTTTAAAATCATCATTGTAATTATCGCCTATTAAATAAGTCTGGAATTGCGTCAGGTATGTGACTAATTCTTCACCCTGCCCTTTGCCTTCAATCAGCTCTTTGTCTTTATAATTTTCAATAACATTCTCTAATAACTTCAGTTTTTCAACAACAGTTATTGTGAACTGCGTAGGGTCACAAAAATAAAATTTCTTGTCATTGGGGCCTTCTTTATCGCAGGACATCATATTTCCTATGTTGCTTACACCTGTTGGGTCACCTACTTTTTTTAGCCCTGCCCATGAATCCCAGTCCCAGTCAAATTTAACACGCGGTGCCATTCCTTCACCTGTTCCTCCAACTTGTCCGTCTCCGCCTAAACAATAATTCGGTGTTCCTGCAAGAAGTTCAATCTGGAATTTTCTTCTTTCTGAAAATGCATAACTTAATGAAACTACATTATTTGAAGTTATTACTTTTTTTTCATTGTTGGCACCTTTGGGAATATAAGTTACACTGAGACCAAATAATTCAGTGTTGGGTATTTTTGAATAATCGGTAATTTTAATTTTTTCAAAAACACGGAAAGTTGTTTTTGCTGGAATTCTGTAGCCACTGTA
>JAZDFD010000006.1:0-44176 GCA_043808155.1 Candidatus Iainarchaeum sp. | reverse complement strand
TTGCGCACCATTTTTGAGGCTAGCGTATCATTCCCGACATTATCGCGACATTTTCAAAGCTTTCGCGACATTTTTATCGGACACTTATCGGACATTTTGGAGAGTATTCGGACATTTTTTTCGGGACATTTGCGGGACATTTTTTGAGTTTGCGGGACAATCATTTAAGTTTGAATTTTTTAAACAATTCTTTTCTTGAAGGTATTTTAATTCTTTTCAAAAGAAGTGTGTCCTTGTCTCCAACAACAGCGAATGCGTCTCCTTCGCTTAAACCCATTTTGTTTCTGATAGTTCCCGGAATGACAACTTGACCTTTACTGCTTAATTTTGTAAATTCCATTTTCTTATTCATCTTACTCACTTCATTATAGTTACATATTTGGAGCCACTTGGTAAGGGAGTGGGGATGTAAGAAAGTAAGAAATTCCCCCCTCCCGGATTTGCACCGGGGATCTCTCGGTCGCCGCGCGCCCGGCGAGTGCGAATATGTGCAGGATTTCATTTTGTTCAATCCTGCGGTAATATTACCATTTTCATATAACGCATTACGCCGGAACAGCATTGAAGCTGTTGATTTAGAGTCTACAGCCGAGCGCATTAACTACTATGCAAAGGGGGGATTAACAAAATCAATTCCCTTGCTTTTCTATTTATCATTAGGCATTTTTTAAAAGCCTTCCTATTTGGTGATATTGATCTGAATCTGTTTTGATAAATCAAATCCGCCGGGAACATCAAGTTTTGCATTAATATACCATTTTACGTTTGTTACACTCCCTGACAGGAATTTAGCTGTTTGAACTATTGCACCAATCATTTCGTTAGGTGCCTGATTCTGATCTAATAAATCACTCGGAATTTGTATCTGGAAATCATAACTTTGAGGACCATCAGCATATTCTTTTTCGCCTTCTACTAACTGTTCAAATTCATAAACAGTAATTGTTTCACTTTGTGAAGAATGACTTACACTGCTCCTTCTTGAACTGGAACCTACACTACTCCTTGAACTTCCGGAACCAATTGAAAAACCGCCTGAACTTATCCTGACTCCGCTACCAGGCTGTAAATTCACGCCTCCGGAATGCTGTGTTGTTTTACTCATTCCGTAAAATTTAACAAATACTCCGCGTGCGTTTGTAGACTTTTTCAAATCCAAGGTAACTGTTCCTTGAATCATATCGCCAGGCCTGAAATTTGATTTATTCAGTTTGACATCTATTTTTCCTTTTAAAAAACCAAACATAATATCACCTGCAAAAGAAACTCTCTGGCAATTAATATATTTTTCCATTCAGTAAATTACGTTTCAGATTAATTTCCTGAAAAAGTGCTGGTATGCTTCAGGATAAATAAAAGAAATCCACAAACCACCTATGAAATAAGCAATGTAATTCAAATCAAAGCCAAACAAAAACACATCTGGCACATAAAGAACGAAAAGTGCAAGCAATCCCAAACCCATAAAACCCCACATTAATTTTATTGCATTTCTTCTGAAACCGTTCTCAATTTTCCAGTTTTTGTAAAGCTGTGTTTCTCTTGACCAGAAGAAACCTGTATAGAATCCCAATAAAACTGCAATTAGCGGAATTGAACTCACAAACAATGCCATAACAATTGCAACGAGTACAAGCCCAACAACAATAATTTCATCCTGAAGTTTTGAAAGTCTGTAATTTGAGTTTCTCACTTTTTCAATTAATTTGAAATTCAATTCACCAATTATAATTCCCAAAATAATGCCTGCAACAACATCCGTCAGAAAATGCGCACCCAAATAAATTCTGCTAAAAGCAACACTCACAATCACAAATGCAAAAATAATTCTTATATTGCTCTTTACAAAAACTCCTAAATGGTGCAAAGCAGCACTTGTTAATGTAGCATGTCCGCTTGGAAAGGAATAAGGCAAATAAGTATCTGTTACAACAACTCTGAAAATTTCAGAACTCGGTCTCATCCTGCCAATTGAAATTTTCAAAGCGCCAACAACTGCGGAACTGAAAAGAATAATATTCATCAAATAAAATGATTCATTTGCTTTTCCCAGCCAATAAATAATTGCAGCAATAAGCATCCAAAAAATAGGATTTCCTATGAAACTTACCCCGTCCATTACTGAATCCATAAATGGACTCTGCAATGTCTGAACTAAAGAAAGAACATAATAATCAAATGAAACTAATTCAGGAAACATTTCACACCTTTTTTGTCTTTAATCTTTTCATTCCGGGAATGTCAATTTCCGAATAATCAATCATTAATTTAACTTCTTTCAGTGCTTTTCTCATTGCGTAAACTTTGCAGAAATCAATTAATTCTTTTTTCTCATTTTTCTGCATTCCTTCAATTTCGCAGATTTCATTAATCACTCTGTTAACTTTAACTCCTGCAACTGCAGCAAGATTTTTCCCAATGTTATCTGCACCTTTCCCAGAAGCTAATTCTTCCTTCAAAACTGTGTCTAATTTATCAAGTGCAACAATTTTTCTTAAATTATCCTCAACTTTCCTGTCGATTGAGATTGTTAATCCTGCTAAAAATTCCATTACTGTTTTTGGTTGTGTTTTTTCAGTAATTGTCAGTTTTTTAATCGCTACCCAGTCTTCATAATTTGAAATGAATTGTATCTGCTTATCCATGTTCTCACCTCTGCGTTCTAATAATATATTTTCCACTCCTTTAAATTCCTTCCCTTTGCAATAGCTATAAAAGAAATTCCCTATTTTGTCTTATTATGAAAATTCTAATTCAAAAAATCCATAAAGATGCAAAAATCCCTGAATTTGCTCACAAAGGGGATGCAGGAGCAGACCTCTATTCTGTAGAAGAAACTCAGATTTCCCCAAATGAAATCAAATTAATTTCCACAGGAATTAAAGTTGCAATTCCCGAAGGATATGAAATTCAGGTACGTCCAAAATCAGGTTTAGCTCTAAATCATGGAATTACACTTCTCAACACACCGGGTACGATTGACGCGGGCTACAGAGGCGAAGTAAAAGTAATAATGGCAAACTTCGGAAAAGAAACATTTAAAGTAGAAAAAGGCAGTAAAATCGCACAATTAATTCTTAATAAAATTGAGTTCCCTGTTTTTGAAATAACAGAAAAACTTCCAGATTCCTCGAGAAAAGAAGGCGGATTTGGAAGCACAGGGCTGAGGTGATATAAAATGCCTAAAAAATGGAAACGATTTACTGGGTGAGATGCTAGCAAAGAAGCTGAAAAAAAACATGATTTTTCACATTTCGATTCTAAATCTTCTGCGGAATTAAAACAAGAATTTCTTCTTGCACAGGCTGAATTGCAATTTGCTGAGCGAACTGGAAATAGTGAAAGACTCGCAATAGCAAATAGAAAATTAGCACATCTTAAAGTACTTCTAAAAAAGAAATAAAAATCCCTTAAATCTTTTTATTTTTCCCGTGGGTTTTGAACCGATGTAGTGACTGTGCGCGGTGTGACATTTTTGCTTTGGCTCTCGCCTTTGAAACTTCCGGCAATATCTCAACTCCTTGTTTTATGTTATGATTACAAACTCCAGGTATTTAACATTATGCAGTCTATTTCTCGAAATATTATGTGATTTTAAACAAAATAATTGCCACTATCTAAAGATTTATTAATATTCCCTGCATAAATATTAAAGTGGTTTTATGAGAAGGGATCGACTTTGCACGAAGTTCTGAACTGATTTTAATAGAGTTAAAACTGCGAGGTCCGCTTTCACAAAACGAAATTTCTAATTCAACTTTAATATCTGCACGAACAGTACGATATTCTCTTTCAAATTTAATTAACTTCGGTCTGATTATGAGATTTTCAGATTTTGATGATTTGCGGAAAATATATTACAAAGTGAACAGTGATTAAAATGATTTTCAACAGCGTTCTTGAAACAATTGGAAATACACCTCTTGTGAGAATAAATCGATTAAATTCAAACAAAGAAGTGAAAATTTTTGCAAAACTAGAAGGGCAGAATCCAGGTGGAAGCGTAAAAGACAGAATTGCACTTCAGATGGTTACTGAAGCAGAACTTTCAGGAAAACTGACACAAGAAAAAACAATTCTGGAAGCAACATCCGGAAACACAGGTATTGGCTTGGCAATGGTTGCTGCGATAAAAGGATATTCGATTGAATTAGCACTCCCCGAATCAGTAAGCATTGAACGAAGAAAAATTCTGAAAGCATTCGGAGCAAAAGTAATTTTAACTCCTGAATCACATGGCACAGATGGTGCAATTTTAAAAGTAAAAGAATTGTATGAAAAATTCCCTGAAAAATACTTCGTTCCGGATCAATATTCTAATATTAATAATCCTCTTTCACATTACTATTATACTGCAAATGAAATAATTTCTGAAACTAAAGGGCGCATTTCTTTTTTTGTCGCAGGTTTGGGTACTTCAGGAACTTTGATGGGTATGTCTCACGCATTAAAATCATTTGATAAAAGAATTCAAATTGTTGCAGCAGAACCTTTTCTCAGTCACAAAATACAAGGTCTAAAAAGTCTCGAAGAAGCAATAATTCCTGAAATTTATAATGCTTCAAAAATTGATGAATTTGTAAAAGTTTCTGATTCAGATGCCTTTGAAACATCACGTTTACTCGCAAAAAAAGAAGGTATTTTTGCAGGTATGAGTTCAGGCGCTGCAATGTTTGTTGCACTCAAAAAAGCAACTGAAATTAAAAAAGGCACAATAGTAGTACTGCTTCCCGACCGCGGAGAGAAATATTTGAGTACTGAACTATTTGAATAGCCCTTGGGGGGACTTGAACCCCCGACCCCCTGCTTACAAGGCAGGTGCTCTACCACTGAGCTACAAGGGCAAAACGAAACACTATTTCCGCTTTTGCGGAAATGTGCCCATTTCAGCTTTGCTGAAATCGGGAGATCCGTTTGCAATCTGTGCGCCTTTGTCAGCACTTCTAAAATTACATTCATTAATACTTTAAAACGTATCTCCTAAGCAATTATCCAGGCTTATACATGGAAATTGACTGCAAATCCCTAAACTGCACTGAGTGCTGTGAAAAATACTGGATTACGCTACTCCCCGAAGACGCCAAAAATATGGCTTCAGAACTTAAAATTTCTGAAGAAGAATTTCTTAAAAATTACTGCACAATTTTTATTCAGCTTTTTCCAGCAGAGTTTTCCAAGAACAAACTCAAAATAAGCACTGACTTTCTTCCAAAACAAATTGCAGATGCGTTAAAAACTCAATTAAATGAACTCCCTAATTTTGTTTTAGTACTTCCAACTCTTGCATTAAAAAAAGACGAGTTCTGCATTTTCCTTGAAAATCAATTATGCAAAGTACATAAGTCAAAACCAGCGCAATGTAAATTTTTCCCCTTTATCTCATATGAAAAAAATCCTGATTTCACAAAAATTTATCCCTTCTGCAAAACACTGCATGTTAAGACTTTTTACGAAATTGATGCTCACGGAGAAGAACATTACAAAGAAATTTTCAATTATTTCGAAAGTGTAAAAAAAGAAGGTTTCCTGAAACACTGGAAAACACTTCCTGACAAAGGCGTTGTTGTTTGCAAAGGAATAACACTTGGGGAACTATCCGCAGATGAAATTCTAAAAATGATTTCCCCAATTGAACTAATTAGTGAATAAAAAATAAAGTGAAATTAATTTCTCAGCTTCTACAAATTTTCTTTCGTGTGAAAGATATTCCGCATCGTCATATTTAATTTTTCTCAGTTCTAAAAATTCAGCCATAACATTCAGAGCTTCCTGCTTGAAAAGCGCTCTGTCAAAGTTCATGCCTTCAGGAATTTCAAATTCTTCTCCAAGAAAATCTGCAATCTTAATCGATTCTTTAAATGTTTCTGCATTCTGAATGACGTCATCCATAATGTCTTTGTCATCACTGCTGTCCTGCATTGCAAAAACATTAAGAGTTGAAATATATCCTTCAGATATGTAATAAAGTGCAGCTTCCTTATGCGCAAAAGAATACGCTTCCTCTTTTGAAGTAGCATTGTCAATCGCTTCAAAATATTCATTTTCCTTTAATGCAATCCACATTACATCTTCTCTTGCAGAATCATTAATTGCATCCCTGATTATTCTTTGGTCATCCGGTAAAAACAAATAATCCTCATTATCAATTAAAGTTCCTTCTGAATCTGCTAAAAGAGCCTGAACTGAATAGTGTATTTGTGTGCTGAATGTTTTATAGTTACTCAAATCATCTGCATATGGATTCACTATGCTGATTAAACCCGGATACAATAAAAGCATTGCATTAATTAAAACAAGAACTAAAATTATTGCTGAAATAATTATCAAATTCTTATGCTTTCCTAGATTCATTTTATTCATTCTTGCACAACTCTAATTTTTCTTTAACTTCATCAACATTAACTGCTGTATCTTTACAACCATCACGCATTAATAAAACTGCTTGCGCGCCCATATTCTTTCCTTTGATTTTTTCAAATGCCATTATTGCTTCATTATAACAGCAAACACCTAAAACCGCTTTTGGTTTGTATTTCGCAATTATTTTGTGAACCATACTTCCCCCGGGTGCAACTGCTATTTTCATATATTTCATTTCTTCAGCTATCTTTTTGATTTCATTAATCTGGCATTGGTCTGCTGCTTCACATTTATCGCAAAAATCTAAATTCAAACCTTCATCTGTAAGTGGTGCTTTGCAAACTCCTGCAACTTTCAGACAATGAGGGAGAAAAAGAATTCTTTTGTTATAAGGCACAGTCTTGTATGTGAATTCATTTAATTTGTTCCTTATTTCAATATGAGTATAATTTCTCATTCTTTCATTTAGTCCAAAAATTTTTCCAATTTCCTGAGTTGTTTTTGCAATATTAATATGTGCGCCAGAATCAATAATCGAACCAACTTTTTCCTTTATTTTGTAAATTGTGCTGTCTGCCATATACTTAGAATCAGCTTCTACAACTTTAAAAATCAATACCTTGCATACTAGCACCCCCCCACAATGCTTATCGGTATTATGCCCTTGTTGGTAGTCAAAAAATAATTTAGTTTTTAGTATGTTTCCCATGTTTCTTTTAAACAATGAGCATCAAATAGTCTCATCATCCAACAGCCGCCTCTACATGCATTTACGTTATTGCAACTATTACATGTTTCATCTAATTGAAGATTTCTAAATCTCTCAAATTTATTTTCCCAAATTTCTTTTATTGAGTTTTGCCTCACATTTCCTTCACTTAACTCTTCTTGATTTTCAAAAATGGGGCAGCCCATAACATATCCATTTGCCATTATAGTAAATGTATTCCACCCACACCCGCAAAAGAATGGCATTTTTCTTAAGTCTTTATCTAATTTTCCCAAATAACCAGCACCTTCACAAATTTCAATATTGAATTCACCCTTAGTTTTCTTAATAAATTCAAACAATTGTCTCAATTCATCATCATTTAGTTGCATCCAATCTTTATCTTTTGCACGGCCTTCAGGAATTGCAATATTAATTCTCCAATGTGTTGCACCCGAAGTCATTACAATTTTTTTTAATTCTTCTAATTCATTTAAATTTTTCTTATTTACTGTTGTTGCAATGCTCACAATAGGCACATTAATTTTATTAAAAAATTCAACTGCTTCTATAGATTTATCAAAATGTGCTTCATTACCTCTCAAAAAATTATGTGTTTCTTTAATTCCATCAATACTCACCATCATTGAATATGGTTCCAGTTCTTTGATTTCTTTTTTATATTTTGAAACTAAAGAACCATTGGTAACAAACCCAACATGCATTCCTTTACTTTTTGCCAAATGTAACATTTCAAACAAATCTTTTCTCAAAAGTGGTTCTCCTCCAGTTACCGAAAGAAGTTTTACACCCATTTCGCCCATATCTTCAATAACTTTTTTTATTTCATTAGTTGTTAATTCATCTTTCAAGGCTTTTCCCGCACTTGTGCCGCAATGAGCGCATGAATAATTGCAATCATGGGTTGCAAGCCATTGAACATAAGTAGGGCCATCAAGAATTGAAAGTTTGTTCTTAATTTTGTAAATATTGTGATTAATAAGTCCGTAATTATTTCTTATAATTGAGTTCATAAAAACAATTGAATATAAAAGTCTATTAAATCTTTCTAAAAAGTTTCTTAATTGAATCCATTATTAAATAAATTCTAGCTTTAAATCCAAACAAAACTGTACCTGTAATTGCCCCAACACCATACTCTGGAGCAGGCATTGGAACTCCGTACATTGGCTCAACCCCATACATGGGCCTAATTATTGGGGCAGTAAGAACATAGATTAACACAAGCGCCCCAAATGGAATTATAAAAGACAAAAAGAATGCTATATTAAAGTAAATAAATGATTTCAATGTATCATATTTTCTTTTTTTATTAGCCCAGTAATAAACAATTCCCCCCACAATTAAAGGAAAAAAAGTAAGAAACTGCCCTGGTAAAATATATAACCCAATTACAAATATAGAAACATATAATAAAAATAGATTAATAATTGAAAGAACTCCTGCAACCAGCATTCTTTTGTTCATCATTTAGAACTTAACCCCTTTCTCATATTTAATTGTTTTGAAAAGCTTAGGTCTTATTGTGTTAGTTACACTGGTACTTTTCGCTTCGCTCAATAGCACTAAAACGAAAAGACTCGGCTATGATCTGTGCACCTTCGGTAGCACTGTATTTTATGCCCCTGCCGGGATTCGAAAGCCGACACGTCCGGCTAGTACGAGTGGCACTGAAGTGCCACATGCTCACTTTGTTCGCTCAATAGCAATGTATTAATCATGCCCCCGCCGGGATTCGAACCCAAATCGCTGGCTTGAGAAGCCAGAATGCTTAACCATTACACTACAGGGGCACAAGGCCACAACCTTGAGTTGAACCCATACGCTTTGCGCTATGGGTTTGTCCTCGCTCGCATATGAAAAGTGCAGAAGAAGCTTTTTATTACTTACATTGAAACATTTCTCAGTCTTTCAATTCGTTTTTCCATGGGTGGATGAGTTGAAAATAATTCCATAAATCCAGTTTTTCCGAAAGGGTTTGCAATGAACATATGAGCAGTGCCTTCATTTGCATTGTGCATTGGAATTTTTTTAGTCCCATACTGTAATTTCTGCAATGCATTTGCTAAACCAATGTGAGAATGAATTGTTTTTGCTGCTGTTTCATCTGCTAAATATTCTCTAGAACGTGAAATTGCCAATCTCACAATCACTGCAATTATCGGAATCATAATTGCAACTAAAATCAAACTAACAATATTTCCTCTGTCACGTGAACTTCCGCCCCACATTGCAATCCTTGCAAAAAAAGCAAGCATTCCAATTGCACCTGCAATTACTGCTGCAACTGTGCTAATCAAAATATCTCTGTTTTTAATGTGTGCAAATTCATGGGCAAGAACTCCGCGTAATTCTTCTGTATTTAATAATTTCAAAAGTCCGGTTGTAACTGCAATTGCAGCATTTGCCGGATTTCTACCAGTTGCAAATGCGTTTGGTGATGGGTTTTCAACCAAATAAACTTTAGGTTTAGGAACTTCAAATTGCTGTGCGAGCATTTCAATCATTGAATGAAGTTCAGGATTTTCATTTCTTGAAATTTCCTTTGCACGATACATTTTCAGAACAATTTTATCTGAAAACCAATAACTAATTAAATTCATAAAAAGCGCTAAAACAAAAGCAATTATTATTCCAAATTCTCCGCCAATTACGTATCCTGTAAGTAAGAAAATCCCAGTCATTAACCCGAGAAAAAACACAGTTTTCAATTGCTGACCCATAACATCACTTTGAAATAATTTGCCTCAGAACTCATTACTTATAATCACTATATTTGATAAATCAAACACTCATCGCTCAGCCGGATCGTCATCGGCATTAATAATCAAAAGCTAAATTATTAAAAAATGTAAGTTCACCGGAAATCCACTCTTTGAAAGCGTTTTTAAAGCACAAAACTCAAATTATTATATGGATAAAGAGTTGGTTGATATTTCAAGAATTAGTTTTTCTTCAGTTGATAGGAAAAAAGGAATTAAATTTCCAAGAGAAATGAGTGCTGAATTAGCAGAGGAGTTTGGAATTCATGTTGGAGACGGAGGACTGTATTTGTATAGATTGCCTCATAGAAATATTATAAACTATACTATTTCATCTGGAAAAGACGAGTTAGATTATGTCAAACATCTAAAAAAATTGATGAAAAAAGTCTATAACTTAGATACGAAAATTTATGAGAAAAAGGACTGTCTTCAACTTGTTTACAGTTCGAAAGTATTACTTCAGTTCAAAAAAGCGTTAGGGTTTCCTATTGGGTCGAAAAATAAAATACAAATTCCTGATTGTGTATTAAAGTCGGATTTTGTTAGTGATTTTTTACGGGGATTGATTGATACTGATGGTTGTTTGCAGTTTCAGAAAAAATACAAAAAAATAAAATATTATCCAAGGATCGATATAGCAAGTAAGAGTAGAAGATTAATAGAACAAGTAAATGAAATTTTATTGAATATGGGATTTACAACATGTGTTCAATATGATAAGCCTGGTGTGGCTAGCAATGGGACAATGTGTTTTATAAACAGAGTTTATATTTCTGGGAAGAAAAACCTTGGAAGATGGGTTGATTCGATTGGTTTCTCTAATCCTAAAAATTTGAAGAAACTAGAAGCATGGCTCGAGAAAGGCTATGTTAAATAGATAATGCCAGAGAGGGGATTTGAACCCCTGACACCTAGATTATGAGTTTCACCCTGTATTTTTTGATTAATAGACCAAAAAACCAGTCTAGTGCTCTAACCGGCTGAGCTACTCTGGCAAATGCTCAGTATTAAAGCACTAAAACTTGTTTCTGGAAAGTCTTAAAAAAGGTAACTTAAAAATAATCTGGCTGAGCTACCGCGACAGACATTACTAATTTGCCTGGCAAACTATTAAAAAAGAATTTCAGAGAAACTTTGCACTTTGTCAGAGGAATTCCGCACCCTGATTTTTGCCTACAATCACATCAATTGGCTGCTTAAAATTAGCAAAGATTCCATTGCCATTAACACCATCAATTGCATCAATTCTTTGCTCTAATTCAGCTGAATTTTTAATAACTCCAAAATCCAAAAAAACAACTGAATTTCCCTCATGCATGGTTTCTTTCACAATTTTACAATCAAAATTCATGAGCGCTTTTTTAACACTCTCAAGTTTGTGAGGATTAATTTCTAAAATAACATTCCTATCAAGAACATTAGAAATTTTACTTTCATCAACAACAATAACGCATTTTTCTGCAAAATAATCTAATTTCTTTTCCCCCACAACTGCAAATGCACCAAGACCTTTCAACAAATTAAATTCCTTGTCAACCTGATCTGCACCATCAACTGCTAAATCAATTTTATCTACACTTTCAAAATCAACAATTTCTAAACCAACTTCTTCTGCAACTTTTAGAATTTGCTTGGAACTAACAACCACTTTTACATTTAAGTTTGAGTGTCCAAGAAAGCGTGTGAAATAAACTAACGTACTTCCGCTCCCTAACCCAATAACCATTCCGTCCTTAACTAATTCCATTGCCTTCTTTGCGCAATTCTCTTTCTGTAAGTCCTGCATACTCTCCAAACCCCTATTGTTTTGAATAATCAAGCCTGCTTTTAACAGTAATCTCTTTTCCGTTGTGTAATAAGAATCTGTCAGCATAACCAATAAAAAGTCCTGTTTCAATTACGCCGGGGATTTCTTTTGTCGCATAATCAATATCTTCTAATGAATAAACATCATCCAATTCCACATCAATGAAATAATTTCCCGTTTCAGTTTTGAAAACTTTTCCGTCATGTTTCCTTAATTTTGCGTTTCCTAATGCACCCAGCTGAATCTCGGTTCTTTTCCATCCGAATGAAGCAACTTCAAAAGGAATCACTTTCAAACGCTTTTCAAATTTATCATGGTCACAAATAACAATCAGTTCTGCAGCACTCTGCCCAATCATTTTATCTTTAATTAACGAACTCGCATCCATCTTAACAAAATTAAACTGCTCGTCTGCATACTCTGCAAATTCAATTGCAACATCAACTTCTTTTTCATCAAGCGTGACAATTTCAAGCCCCAAATCAGAAGCAATTGAAGCCATTCTCAAAGATGAAGGAACCACATACACTTTTTCATTTTTTTCTTCGATTTTTATTGCAATTCTCTTAATCAGCTGTTCACTCGCCTTCGAAGTTCCAAAAGAAATCACATCTCCGTCTTTGATGTATTTATCGACAATAGCATCCACAAGTTCATCATTCAGTTTCATATAAACCACTATTATTACAATTCTGGATTTTTTAATGCTTTCTTCGTAAACAGAAAAAGAAAGCCTCTGGCAGGCTGAATCAGTCTTGTTCAATGTATTGAGCTGTTTTTCGTACTATTATAATTTGCCCTGAAACTTCTTTTAAAGTTTGTGATGTTCGTTTGTTTGAAATATTCGTAGTTTGTGAATTATTCACATTTTTGTTGACATTCTTCTAAAGTTCCAAAAGGAGCATAATTTTTGCATGCACCTGTGATATCACTTACACATTTTTCACCATTGAAATAGACGCCTGTAAAAATTGCAGAGCATGTTTCAGCTGGAATATCAGAAAGTCTCCAATTACATTTAGCTTCAGTTAACATAATTGCAATTTCGTCAGTATCTGCAACGGAACTAATCGCAAAAATAACTGTGCTAATTACAAATATGGATATAAACAGTACAATGATAATTCCAATAATAATTATTAATTTTATTATTTTGTTCATACTACAAACCAAGTCCAAACTCATATTTATTTATTCTTCATTTACTTAACAACATAGTTCCATTTGCAGTATCAAAAGAACTAACTTCAAAATCATTATTTCCTGAGTCTAATGATATTTGTTGGGATTTAACACTTTTTGAACTAATTTCCGCAAAAGTATTTTTATTAATGTTCAGTTCTTTAGGAACAGCATAAACTGTAACATGAGTATTTAATTTGTAAACCTCCGTATCATCAGCTATCAACGTTAATTGATCTTCCCAAATATTACCTACATAATAAAACTCATAATCCGAATATTCCGAAGCATTACTTATTGATATTGTGAATGAAGGGGATGGGCCTACACCATTATTATTTGCACAACCACTAAAAATTAAAACTGCTAAAATTAATCCAAAAATTAAATACATTTTCATAAATCATAACTAAGTCCAAACTCATATTTTATAGTTTCGGAAAGAATCTCAAGCCTCTGGCGGGAATTGAACCTGTTTAATTGAGTGAATCAATTTAAATGTTTTTACCTATTGTTAGGTATTATTGCCCCATTAGCTCAGCTGGTTAGAGCGCGACATTGGTAATGTCGAGGTCCCGTGTTCGAATCCCGGATGGGGCTATTTTAAATATCCTTTTTCTTGCCAAATGTTGAATTTGCATATGTTTTTTGGATTTGAAAAACCAATTAAATTTGACCATCTTTTGAGATTATTGACTCCATAAAGATATACTCTGCTGTTTATGCATTCAACTCCATTACTTGCTTTGTTTTTGGAATTCAGTACCGCCGAAGTGGTGAAGTTATTTTGTTTTAGTATTTTGTCTATTTGCAGTATTAATTTTTCACTTTCTTCAGCTAAATCAGCAGACATTTTTGACGGAATAGTTGCAAGGGGATTTATCCTTGCACCTTTTTTATCACCAACCCTCAGCATAATAAAAAATTGTTTTTCAGCATTTATAAACGCTCTTAGAGTTCATTTCCTCTGAACTTCGAGAGCGGGAAATTATTAAATATGCAGTGTATAATTATGTTATGCCAAATCCACATTCCCACTACCCAAAACCGAAACTTCGTACTGGGAGAAAATTACCACCTGCCAGTGAGATTCTTTCACCCACAAGAAAACCCATCTCCCAAAAAAAAAGATTGACATTGACTGGGCGAGGAAAAGCAGTTGCCATGCTTGGAGCAGCTGCAGCAGGATTTGGAATTTCAAAAGGAATTGAAAGAGTAAGATCACTTCCTGTGCAGAAATCTGAAATTTCACAACAAGCAACTCAGGACTTTATTAACAGAATGAAAGATGTTGACATGAATGTTCCTGAAAAATTCCTTGTTGCAAGGCCTGTTAAATATGTTGAACTTCCCAATGATATAAATCATCTTCCGACTCCCCAGTGCATAGTTTCAGAACGACTTATTAATAATTTCAATAATTACGCAACACAGACTAAATATTTTTCACAGTTAAAAACAAATTTAGAGCAAAGAATCAGTGCTTACAAAAACGGACATGGTTCTGAAAATTACGCAGCAAGAGCACAAACAATGTTAATTGTTCTGCCAACTGCATTTGAATTATGCAGACAATACTCACAGATACGGGGATTCACCCCGGAAAAATTAGCTGAATATTTTGAAATGTTTGTAAAAAGAATTCTGACAGAAAGCAACGGAAACTGGCAGGCAGTTTCAAAGACTGGTGCATTAGGCATAACACAAATAATGCCGTCATCTACAAAGATGATTAGACGACAAGCACTTGCAGATAAAAATTTTCCTTTCAGAGATGAAATCATTGCAAAAATTTCCGACTCAATCTCAACTGCAAACTTAAGAACTCTCCTGAAAAACGATTTGAAATTAAACATGATGCTTTCAATTGCGCATGATGAAATAATAAGCCACGAACTTGAAATAAGACGCAAAGGTTCAAGCACAAACTTCAATAATCTGCTTTCAGGATATTATCGCGGAGGGCCAAATGCACGTATTAATCAGCTAGACCCTTATGCAACTAAGGTAACAAAACAAAACTCGGATATAAGATAATTATTTTTTCAGAAAATCAGCAACGTCTTTCACAGAAACTAATTGTTCCTTCCCTGTTTTCATATCTCTCAAATTGATTCTCTTCTGCTTAAGTTCCTTTTCCCCGATAATTGCAACAAAAGGAATCTTGTAAGAATTAGCATAATTCAAATTTTTACTCACACCGCGTGACATCAAATCAACATCTACTTTCAGACCTTTTCCGCGTAATTCATTTACAATTTTCACACTTTCATTCAAAGTTCCAATAGGAATCACATAAATCTGAGTAACACATTTCTTATTCTCTGCAAATTCTACAGCATCCATTATTGCACTTACACCAAAACT
Source organism: Candidatus Iainarchaeum sp. (assembly GCA_043808155.1). Taxonomy (GTDB): domain Archaea; phylum Iainarchaeota; class Iainarchaeia; order Iainarchaeales; family JAZDFD01; genus JAZDFD01. Next base: position 28,965 of record JAZDFD010000006.1, on the reverse strand, counting down.
AATTCCGACAGCAGGCACATCTTCTTTTCTGCCTAAAAATTCAGCAATCATTCTGTCATATCTTCCACCTGCGGCAAGAGCACCCGAAACTTTGCTTTTTTTTGCGAACACTTCAAACACAGTTCCTGTATAATACGCTAAACCACGCGCAAGTGAAAAATCAAATTCATAATTATCAACTTTCATTAATTTCAGATAATTAGCAATCTCTTCAAGTTCTTTAATTCCCTCAAGTCCCTCTTTATTTTTCACAAATTTCTTAATCATCTCAAGTTTTTCTGAATTATTTCCTTTAATTGAAATCATTTCTTCAATTTTGCAAACTCTGTCATCAGAAATTCCCAAATCTTCAAGTTCTTTTCTCACAACATTAATTCCCTGCTTCTCAAGCTTATCAATTGCAAGTATTACTTTCATTTTTTTAGAATCCGGAACTTTAACTTCCTCAATAATCCCATTCAGTAATTTTCTAGTATTCACTTTTGTCACAACTTCAACATTGAGCTCCCTGAAAAAATCACGTACAATTGCAACAAATTCTGCATCCGCAAGCATTGAAGAACTTCCAACAGTATCAACATCACACTGAATAAACTCACGATATCTTCCTGCTTTAATCGGCCCGTCTCTGAAAACTTTCCCTAACTGATATCTCTTAAAAGGCATCTTCAAATTAGGATTCATGCCGACAACGCGTGACAATGGAACAGTCAAATCATATCTCAAACCAAGTTTTCTGTTTCCCTGATCTGTAAGTACAAAAATTTCCTTAAGAATTTCATCCCCGCCTGCGTATTTGGAAGAAAGAACATCCAATTTCTCAATAAGCGGAGTTTCCAAAGGATTGAAACCATATCTCTCAAAAATCTCAACTAATTTACTTTTCAGAGTTTCCACTACAATTTTCTCTTCCGGCATCAGATCCTTTGTTCCTTTTGCATTTATTAGTTCCATGGTTTCACCATTATTAATGCAGTTTTACTATTTATGTTTTCCCTAAAAAACAAATCAGAGATGAACTAACTCACTTTCAGAATCAGATATTATCGCAGGATTGAGTGTAACGAAATCCTGCACATATTCCGGTACGCCCAATCGGAATCGGGCAGGGCCACAGGCGGGAATCGGACCCGCTTCACAGGATACCTGCAACTGTTTTCTTTTGGTAAAGCTTTTCTTCGAAAAGAAAAGGTTTCCACAGTCCTGAATCATACCATTAGACCACTGCAGCCAGTCATTAAAACTTTTAGACTTGAAAAAATTAGAATAAGAAAGGTATTTGAAGCTTCCGCTAATTGAACCGAGGACTTTAAGAGCAGAATTCTTCGTCGAATTCTTCTTCCTCTTCATTATCATCTTCTTCTTCATCATCTGATTTGAATCGAAGCAGATGAACTAAATCACTATCTTCAAATCTCATAACTTACTTTTCCCATGTAGTATTTAAATACTTATCTCTTACTTTGCTGTCAAAGAGCAATGATTAAATAGTTTGGATTCTTAATTTAATTAGTGATTGTATGGTATTAGCTAAGAAAGATTTTGAAGCACTGGTTGAAAAATTGAAAGTACAGGGGGTAGATTTAAGGAAACTAAGCCAGCAAATGGGACGAGATTTGAAAGCAGACTTATTTCAACATCTTAACGATCCCGAAATGGCTGAAAAAATTAAAAAAGGCGCAAAACAATGGGAGTTTCCAGAACAGAATGTTGCCTTAACTAGCGCAATCGATTTTTTGAGAGCTCAGAATGTTATCGATCCTGCTTTTCAAACAGCATTGCATAATCTCAATGCTCGTGAAATGCAAGAAATACATACAACTGGCGGGTTAAAAGGCAGAATAACAAGAGCCGCAATTGCATTAAAGGATGCACAAAAAAGAAAATTACCTTTAATGCGAAGACGATAATGTGCAGAAGAGCAGCATAACTATTTAATCTATTTTGTATTTTATTCTGCCTAAGGAGGGATTAATTATGGGCGGAGATTGTTGTTGTTGCGGAGCTGAAAAGAAACCAGTTAAAAAACCAGTTAAAAAGGAAAAATAGGTGATTGTATGATTAAATTATTTAGATGCAGAATTTGCGGAGATCCTTATATTGGGGAACATGCACCAAGCCGATGTCCGTTTTGTGGTGCCTATGAAAAATTCATAGTGGAAGCAAAAGATTACAATGAAACTTTTGATGTAAAACTAAATGAAACCGATAAAAAAAATGTAGAAACTGCATTAGGTTTAGAAATTGACAACACAGCTTTTTATTTGTGTGCTGCAGAAAAAACAGACGATGCAGAAGGCAAACAGTTGTTCAAAGCTTTAGCAAAAGTTGAAACAGAACATGCAATAATATGGAGAAAAATTCTCAAATTACCAAAAGAACAAACTGAAAAATCATTAAAATGTGCAATTGCAAATACTGACAACTTGAAAGAATCTCACACAAGAGAAGAGCGTGCAATTAATTTTTACAAAAAAGCAGCACAAGAATCAGAAAATAAAAGAGTGAAAACATTATTTGCAGCAATTGTTCAGATAGAAACTGATCACTTAAACCTTTCAGGCGATAGATTAAAGTAGTGATAAAATGACGAAATTGAATGAAATTTACAAATGTAATGTCTGCGGAAACATTGTTGAGATGCTTCACGCAGGTGCAGGCCAATTAGTTTGTTGCGGACAGCCAATGCAACTGCAAAAAGAAAACAGCGTAGACGCAAGTAAGGAAAAGCATGTTCCTGTAATTGAAGAAGTTAATGGAAAAATAAAAGTGAAAATAGGGTCTGAACCACACCCCATGACACAGGAACATTACATTGAATGGGTTGAATTAGTTGCAGATGGAAAATCAATCCGAAAACACCTAAAACCTGGAATGCCACCCGAAACAATGTTCTGTAAAATTGCAGATAACTTAACTGTAAGAGCATATTGCAATTTGCATGGTTTGTGGACAGCAAAATTGTGAATACCGAATACAAGGATTCAAATGACTTACAATAACCTTACCAGAGATTTACAAAAACTTAAAAGAACAAAAATAAAATCCCAAGTAGATTCAAAAATCAAAGAATTCAAAAAACTGGGTACAAAATCAAACAATGAGCTTTTCAAAGAGCTCTGTTTTTGTATTTTAACTGCAAATTACAGTGCAGAACCTGCAATAAAAATTCAGACTGAAATCAAAGATGGTTTCATAACTCTTACAAAACCACAGCTGGTAAAAAAACTCAAATCATTAGGCCATAGATTTCCCAACAAACGAGCAGAACACATAGCAGAAGCAAGAAAACATAAAAGCTCACTGAGAAAAATTATGTTCTCCTCCCAGAATGAATTCGAACTTCGTGAATGGGTTGTAAAGAACATAAAAGGTCTGGGTTTTAAAGAAGCAAGTCACTTCCTCAGAAACATAGGTTATGAAAATCTGGCAATAGTTGATTTCCATATTATTGATTTGTTAGTGAAATACAAAATAATTCAAAAATCAAAAACATTAACTCCAAAAGTATATATCGAAATTGAAAAAACACTTGCAAAAATCGCACAAAAATCAAACCTGACACAGGCAGAACTTGACTTATATTTGTGGTATATGGAAACCGGAAAGATTCTTAAATAAATTTCATTTAAATAATACATCATTTAGGAGGCTTTAATATGACCTGTTATATCGTTCCCGCAGTAGTATTTTTATTTGCACATAGTTTGAAAAAAAAGCAACCGGAAAATCAAAATCTCCACTGGTTGTCTCTTATGTTTTTAGGTGGTTCTCTTTTTGGAATAGTTGATCATTTTTGGAATAATGAATTATTCTTAATTAGTGAAAATCTGGCAAATGATTTACTTTTAGGATTTGTAATCACATTTTCAATAACTGCAATTTGGGCTTTGATAATTATAATGCCTAAACTTTCAGAACTAATTCAAAACAATTGGAGTTTGAGGTAATACAATGGATAAGAAAAAAGCTCTTTATGCAGTTTTAGGAATAACCGGAATTGCAATAGTTGCTTTTGTTGTAATAAGTTACATTAACTGGTCAGCAACACCTGGCGATCTGAATGAATTCGCACAATGTTTAACTGCAAATGGGGTGGTGATGTATGGAACTGAATGGTGTCACAACTGCAAAAATCAAAAAGACATGTTTGGAACTTCATTCCAATTTGTAAATTACGTTGACTGTGATCAGCAAAAATCAGTTTGCAATAGTGAAGGTGTAACTGGTTATCCTACTTGGAAAATAAATGGTTTAGAATACAGAGGAACGCAACAACTGCAATCTCTTGCATCTGCATCTAATTGCAATTTGCAATAAAAATAAGTCAGGGAATTACTTCCCTGCTATTTTTTTACTTTTAACATAAGCCCAGAGCTTTTTTGTCATTTCACTTGGTGGAATTCCTTTTGATCCAAATACACTTTCCATAGTGTCAGTGCATCCTTTGAATGAAACTTCATATCCACCAAACGGTTTTTTTACAGGCATTTTCTAACCCTCCCTAAATTGAATTTATTTGAAGTATATAAGTAGCTTTCCAATATAAACGTAATGCAAGAGGCAGGATGGTGAATATGAGACGTAGGTTTGTGTGATGGCGCTCTTAAGCAAATTTCACAAAAATTTAGAAACCATATGTTTTTAAGCTCTTAAAAGATATTACTAAACAGTGATTTGGTGAATATATCCTATTTAATGTTGGCATTGGGGTTAACTCTTCTTCTAGCTGGCTGCACACAAACCACTTCTGATTCTGCAATCAAGTATGTGTGTGCGGATGGTACAACAACAGTAACAGATCCAACATTGTGCCCTGCAACTACTGCGACAACAAAAGAGCTAACACAGGAGGAAAAAGACCTGGAAGTTTGTTCCGGAATGCCCTCAACTCAGGCGTTTCCATTTGAGGATTCCTGCATAATGGGGATTGCAGGCAAATACGAAAATGCTTCCATTTGCAAAGAAGTGAGTAGAGACCAGCGAACAAACTGCTATGTACTAGTGGCTGAATTGAAGAATGACGCGGATATATGCTCGGAAGCAGGAACAGATGCAGACAGGTGCTATGAACAGTATGCAAGGGACAAGAAGGATGCCTTAATTTGCGACAAAATAAGTGAAATTAACTACAGAGAAAACTGCTATAGTAATTTAGCAAGCGAGCTTTTAGATCCGGAACTCTGCAACGAAATAAAGAGCATCAGCATGAAGGACAGTTGCTATTTTAACATGGCAATGAGACTCGGAGACTCTTCATATTGTGACAAGATAACAAATGAAAGCCAGAAACAAAACTGCCTGCAGAATATTCAGAACACGGGTGGCGGTTACAGCCAAATACCCGTAAAACCAATACAATGAAAGTTATTGGAAATATGTTCTTTTAGTCAGATGATTAATGGGCTACTTTTATTTTTATAATTTTTTGGTTTTTTTGCAGGAGGCAGGATTCCGCCGTCACGTCCGGCGAGTGCGTGTACGACTTTCAGTCGTAATAGCTCGCTTCGCTCGCATCTTAATAATGCAGGCGGCAGGACTCGAACCTGCGAACCCACTAAGGGATCAGGTGTTTCAGAATAAAAATCAAAAACGACTTAATACTCCCCTAAACCTGACGGAATTGCCACTATCCGACGCCTGCATAAAAATTCTGAATTTGAGTCTATTTTAAATTTGAGACCATAATACTTTTTATTATATAGCTTATTGATCCATTCGTCTTTGTAAGATTTAATACCGAATTCTTTAAGAAGCTCAAGGTTTTGATCCCTGAATTTTTTTGATGCACTTGTTAAACCTAGACCACCACTCCGTTTTCCTCCGTCGGTATCAAAAACTCCTTTTAAAAATGCTCTTTTGATTTCTGGTGGTGCTTGTTTAATTATTTCGGGCACAAGTATAATATCGCATTTTTTACCCACGGGAATCTCACAAAATTTATTTAGAAAACGAATAATAATTTTGTTGTTACCATCCAATCCATATTGTGGTTTTACACACTGCGGTTTATCTTTGATTTTGACAGTCCGACCTTCAAGTTCAAAAAGTTTGTTAAAAACCCCGCCAATTTTTTTAATTAATTGTTTATCGCTTAAGCTAAAACTAAGTCTACTTTCATTTTTTGTCATATGCCCATCACAAAGTATTGTTGCAACAAACCAAGCAAGTTCTTTTGAAACTTTTTTAGGACTTTTTGCAACAGTACCTGTTGTGCTACACAAATAATCTAGATGTTTTTTGATTTCTTCAACTTCTGTTTCACAACCAAATTCATTTAGTTTAGTTATTGCAATTAAGGGTATTGAAGCCCTTCCTAAAAACCATTCTTTTGGACTTGTTCGTTTCATTTCAAAAGGTAATTTATCAATCCATTGATCTTTCCAACTCAGCCCAATTTCTTTTCTAAGCTTAGAATTTATTTGTCTTAAAATCTTAACAATTTTCTGCGCCTTGAAATTCTTTTCAGTTGGATTTTTCACATATTTTGGAATAATAGTATATGCGCGAATACATCTCCGAAGTACAATATCGTCACTATTATGCAAATCTAATAAGTCAAACTCTCCCAGCATAATAAAATTTGTAATTTTCTTATTTTTAAAGAACTTGTAAGAGTAAATTTCCGGTGAATTAAAATTCGCCCCCGCTGGGAATCGAACCCAGATCTCAAGCTCCGCAAGCTAACATTCTGTCCATTATACTACGGGGGCGAGGCTCAATCCTCGAGCTTGAGTGCGCCTTCGGCAGCACTAGCTCACTTTGAGTTCGCACATACTTCGCATATACTTCTAGAATGAGTTAGCTTATAAATTTGATTATTGTGTTTTTCCAGAACCCGAACTCAAAAGAATCTTTCCAATAATCACTCCGTAAATCACGCCAAGTGGCCTGAAGATGAAAGTCCCGAAAAACATGAAACTTGATGCAAGAACTAATGACTGGAAAGCCCATGCAAAGTTCTCGAGAATTTTAATGAATGGAAACTGTTTTTTCATCACATCTATAACATCTATTTTTTCTCTAATATCACTTTGATTTTCAGCGAGTGCATTAGCATATTCTTCTTTAACAGTATTTTGATATTTTTTTGAATTTATTTCATTATCCACTGCATCAATCGCAGTTTTAAGCTGTAAATCTTCTGTTGCATCATATTGTGGCGTATCTGTTATTTCATCAATAACTGATTTCTGACCAGCAATAAATAACTCTGCAGATGTATCTGCATATTGACTTGCAATATCATCATCTGAAATACTGTTCGTAATTTCACTAATAAATTTATCTTCAATTTCTTTCACATTATCCGCATTGTTTGGAAGCAAAGTAACAACTCCAAAAAACAAAAACCCAACTGCAAGAACTGAAATTCCCATTCCGACACCTTTACTCGCGGTTCTAAAAACCTTCCAGCCTTTCAGTTCTTTAAATCTCAAATCTGAAATTTCATTAACTAAAAATACTGAAATCAAATAAAATGGAATCAAAAGACTATAACCTAACAACGCTGAGAAAAGTAATGCAGACATAAACATTGCAATAACAACACCCGCAAATGAAAACAATAAAACTTCAAATTTCTTGAATTTCATCTGAAATGCAGTTATTAGTGCATAAGTTAGTGGAAAGAAAATCAAAAACAAAATAAAATTAAATGACATTAGTTGTGAGATAAGTGTCTCAAGTTCAAAATCCAAAAAACTAGTAATCAAATTCCCGACTAAACCTAAAAAGAATGCCCAAAGCATAACACTAACAAAAACTGAAACCCCAATTAGCGCATATCTCGCACTATATTGGGGATTGATTTCCATATCCATTCTCAGATTATGTTCAAACTGTTATAATTACTTTTCCATCGTGTAAAATCACAGATGTTTCTGCCTGAGTAACTATTTTGTCAGGTTGCTCCCTTAAAATAGGGAATGCCTTTATGCAGTTTTTAGAAATTAATTCACGCATTGCAACCTTTCTCTGAAATTCTGACATCTTCATTTTGTTTGAAATCCATCTTTCAGCAAAAGGCAAAGTATCGTACTCATCCAATATAAACTCAAGTATTTTCCTCGCCTGCATATTTCTCACATTTTTTGGCTCATTTAAACCAAAAATTTCACTTTGAGGGGCTTCTTTAACAAATCCTTTCCCGTCTGTTGCAAATGGCTCAATTGCAATAGCCATGCCATCTTCTAAAATGCGTTCATCTCTTGTTTCATAATTCGGAATTGTTGGAATTGTGTGACACTGAAACTTTCCCAATCCATGTCCGCTTAGATTCTGAATTGGATTAAAACCTGCCTTTTTTATTGTAGTTTCAATCTCTTTTCCAATATCGCTTAATTTAGCTCCAACTTTAATTTTACTTAAAGCATTTTCCAGTGCTTTCTCTGAAGCTTCAATCATTTTGCTGTGTTCATTGGAGAAATTAAGCGTAAAAGAAGCATCTGCAATATAGCCTTCAACATGAACTCCCAGATCCACTTTCATTACATCTGACTCTTTCAGAACTAATTTATCGTCTGATGAGGGTGAATAATGAGCTGCCTCATTATTTCGGGAAAGGTTTGCTGGGAATGCTGGTTTCCCGCCTAGGGTCTCTATGTGTTTCTCTATTTCTAACGCAATTTCAAGCAGTTTCTGCCCTGGCTTAATGGTTTTTTTAGCCTTTTTCTGCACTTCCTGCAGTATTTTACCTGCTTTTATGTAGTTTTCTACTTCTTTTTTCTCCATATTTTCAGCTCCAAATCTTGTTATGTATAATTAATCTATACTCTTAATTACCTAAATCTTCTTTGCTTTTTATTAGGTGGCACATTACTATGCTTTTCTAATTTTTCCCTTGTCACTCTTCTTTGTGCTGCAACAATTGCAGTCTGACTCTTGGCTATTACTAAATCTCTGTGTGTTAATCCACTAGTTTTAAATTTTTCAATAAGTTCATCATAAATCCTTTTGAAAGGAGCACCTGCTAAACTTTTTTCTATTTCAAGATGGCTTTCTTTTAGACTATCCTTTTCAATAAGCCCTATTAATAACTCAAATCTTTTTACTGCATCTGTTTCATCTTTTTCTTGATTATAAACCATAAAAAAATCACATCAGCAAAAACTGTTTAAAGTATGTTGTTTACCGCCCTGAATTAAATCCTGTTCATTATAACCAAGTTCAGCAAGAATTCTTATAACTGCGGGAATCACCTGATGACCAATATAATAATCTGCATCATAATTTCCTTCTTTCACAAATTCAACAAGCTCTGCTTTATCTGAAATACTCTTTCCTGATTTAGTAATCACATATTCAATCACAGAACCAACATCAATTGTTTTGCCGCGCGCAATTGCTTTTCTTGCTGCTGCAACATGCGGGCCAATTGCATCATATTTTGCAAGAGGTCTTTTAATCTGAGTATAAATCAAAAGTTCCTTGTTTGGAACTTTTCCCTTCTTCAATCTGTCAACAACATCTCTTACAATTTTCACAGCTCTTTCAGGTTTACCTTCTTTCAAAACTGCTTCAATAACACTCTTCTGTGTTTCTTTTGCAATTCCCGACCAGTCACGCCTGACATACTCAAAACCAACAATTTTCAGATTATCTTTTTCATCAATTAATGCATATCTTTTCTTTGCTGCGCCCGTACCTTCACGCTTTGTAACAAAAAGCCCTCTTTTATAAAAACCCTGCAAATCAAGATTCATAATCCCTGGAAGTTTTGTATTTATTTTTTTAACAAACTCAGTTACATCTTTTTGTGTTTTATCTTTAATTAACAAAAATGCAGAATCAGTATCAGCATAGATTGTTTCAAATCCTTCTTTGTCTGCTTCATTCCCAACCCATTTAACATAATGCTGTGACCATGAAGTTACTGCCTGTGCACATTCACGCGAGTACCACCTGCTTCTTGCATAACCAAGATAACCATAAAAAGAATTCAGAATAATTTTTAGTGCAAGCTGTCTTGCATTAAGAATATTGTATTTCTTGTCTTTTTTATCAATTGTTTTGAGTTTCTTTTTAATTTCCATTCTTCTGTTAAATAAATCCTGCAGTATGCTTGAAAGAAAACCCTCTTTCTTAGTGCAGAAGCACTGCCCTGTCGGAGATTCATTTTTTTTGCATTCTTTATGCTCACAATTCAATGTTTCAGGACTTATATTGTGTGAAATAATTATTGTGGGATGAAGTGATGAAAAATCCAGAACTGCAATATTTTCATGTAGTCCTCTTCTCGGCTCCCTTACAAATCCGCCAGAATAACTCTGCATTAATCTTTGATTTACAACTCCGCCTTCAGGTCTGTTTGGAACTAATGTTTCAGTTTCAAAACATTTATTCAACAGCAGTCTTTCAACAAGTGTTGAGGCAGAACTTCTGTTAACCATGAACACAGGAAGCTTAACTAATTTGCAAATCTCAATAATCAAAGGAAGATATTCTTTAGCAAGTTTTAGTGTGACTTTCGAATCTTCTAAATTATAATCTGCAAGTCTTTTAAGTTCTTTTTCAGTATCCCAGAATTTTGTTATGTTTTCTGCAGTTATTTTTTCTTTAGCCTCTCCAAAAATTTTCTGATTCACTGATTCCAAATCATATTTTATCAAATCAACAACAGCAAATCTCCCAAGCATGCGCATCAATCTATATGCGTCAAAATGTTGAACTCCTCTAAGCTGAACTGCATTATTCATTCCCATTCTTTTTTCTTTTGGTTCCGAACCATCCGAACCTAAGTCTGCCTTCAACTTAAATAAATGCGCACGTTCAGTAAGGTAAGGTATATCAAAAGAATCACCATTGTAAGTAACAAGCAAATCAAGATTTTCTTTTTTTATTTTTTCAATTAATTTCTCAATCATTTGTTTTTCAGATTCAAAAACTTTCACATATTTTATTTTGCTCATGGCTTTTTTATCTGTGAAAACAACATCATCTTTTCCGTCAGCATATGATGCCATCAGAATTCTGTCTTTCTTTGGGTCTGAAAATCTTCCTTTGGAATATGTTTCCAAATCAAATGCTCCTAACTTAAAATCAAAATCAGAATCGAAGCTTTTTACACTTTTAATCAAACCATTTTCTGATTTTATCTCAATCCCATTCATTGGTTCAAGCATTTTATCAATCAAATAACGCTCTGCAAAAGGAATGTCATACTCATGTTTCTCAATAACTGAAGACAGCTCTGTTATCTTTTCTCTTGCATGTATAAGTTCCTGAACAAGATTGAATGAAACTTTAATTGTATTGCCTGATTTCTTTTCAATAATTTTTGCATCTCTTACTTTGCTGTTTTCACCAAAAACCATTTCTTTAATTTCGTTCACTGCTTTTTTAGCATCATTTACAACTGCATAAAAATACGGGTGAAATTCAGCATCCTTGAAAATCTCAAGCCTATCCTTATTTCTCACAAAAAGCCGGATAATTGATTTTCCGTCCTCATTAATGTAATCTGCATCAAGCAGCAGAGCTTTTGTTGTTTTCACTACCATACATATCTTTTTAAGTACCAATATTTTATTAATAACGGGGATTTAAATGGTAAGACACGCACGTGCTTCACGAGAACCTCAAAAGGTCTCAAGATCATCAGAGAAAGACAAACCAATGGGTTCTGGTACAAGTTCAGACATTAAAGCACTTAACTCCAGTATTATGCTCATTTCTCAGAAAATGAAATACCTTGTAAGAAATGAAAAAATCCTCGGAAGAAACCTCATTGTTCTTAATAAAAAACTAAAACGCATTGATGAAAAAATGGAGTCAGGTACGCTTGGCGGAATGAGCTCAGAAGACATGGCAGGAATAAATGAAACCCTCAAAAAAATGAATGAACGCTTAGCACTAATTGAAGCACAACTCTCAGAAATCCGGGAAACTTATGCAATGTCAGAACAGCTCCAAGAATTAAAGTATGTGATTGACAGCATTAATCCTTTGGAATTTGTAACTCTTGATCAGGTAAACAAACTAATTAATGAAAAAATAGGAAGAAAATAATTACTTAGTCCCATAACTTTTACTAAACAATAGGAAAAACAATTATTTAGTCTCAGAGCTCTCACTCAAACTTGGCCTTACTAAAACACGGTATTGTTTTCTGTCTTTTAATTCAACACCCACATCATTCTCTCTGATTATGGAAAGCTTTGCTTCTGCAGAACCAATAATTTTTCTTGTTAAATCTGAATTTTTATGTGCACCCAAAACATAAGCTACACCATATTTACCTAATTCATCTAAATCATTTGCAATGTTTTTTGACATACTGTTTTCATTTTGTGAATTAATAATTTTGTCTGCCTCGGGAATAACAATTACTGATTTTATTCCTTTAGTTGGACCTTCTTTTTTATAATATTCCAAAATGCCCTTTAAAAGACTCTGAACAATAATCAATGATGCTCTTTCATCTATGTCAGAAAGTTTTACAATTCCTGCTCTGCCAATTCCGCGAAACCAGTTTTTTGAAATTTCCGCAACATCATTTTCTCCGTCAAATAATTCAGGATATCTTAAATCAATCAAACGTAATAACCTCACAGCTCTCAATTTCTGGAATTCGCTGAAATCACCTTCACAGTTTACTTCTTTAATTCTGTCAACAATTTCTTTAAGTGATTTGAATTTACGTTCATCAATCACGTGCATTATTGTGTCTGAAACAATACCTTCTCCTGCTGCAAATAATTCCATTAATCCATGACTATCAAGAGTATGCAGATCAACTTTAACATTGCTTGGAACTGAAAACTCTTTTACAGGAAAACCAATTGGTTCAATTCCCACTTTGTATTTCTTCAATTCGTCTCTTTTTTTTGTTGGTGAGCTCAAACCTGAAAATGATGCGCCCCAATCAAATATAACTGTCGCAGTGTTTGAAATCAAATAACTTTCTGCAAGTATTCTCATCAGATGAAGTCTGTCGTCACTTTCTCCGTCTGTGATTATTGTTTTTTTGAAAAGTGAAATTGGTTCCTTGACAATAGTGCCGTCTTTTGTTATTCCAAGTATTGCTTCGCCTGAAAATTCACTTAATTCTGTTTTTGATGCAGTAGTAACACTATGTGAAGATGTTGACACAATAGGTATCAGTAATGGCTGAGAAAAGAATGCATCTTTGATTCCTTCATCACATTCTGAAAGTTCCTTGAATGTAATATCATATGCTTTTGAAACATCCTTTATCATTTTTGCAGATGTCTGAAGTTTTCTTATAAGTCTGTCGACTTCTTTGATAATCTCATCTTCTTCATATTTGACATAAGTGGGCGTGGAACCCAAAAGGAAAAATTTTTGAGTTACTTTTTCATCATGCTTTGTTAAAGCAATAACTTCGCGTGGAAGAGTCTCAACAAAATCATCCACGTCTCCGATTGAATAAAAGATTTTATACAGTTCAAGAACAACACCAGTCTTATTCGTGCCTTCTCGTTCATAAATCGCAACTAAAACTAGCCCATCGGGATTTGTGAATATTTCAACTTCGTATTCGTTAAATCTGCCTGTGAAAATTTCTTTCCAAGGCCCCTCGCTGAGCTTAAATTCCATTATAAAACCCTAAATCCACTTAATCCGTTTAGTATATATATCTAAAGTTATATATATGTAAAGTACTATAAAAACATGGCGTGAGATGTGATGGTAAAGCGTGAAGTAGTCCTTGAAACAATAAAGAAAATGTATGATTCAGGGATTGATCCATCAGTTATTGAGAACACTTTGAAGAACATCGGCCTTTCAGATTCAGAAATTTCGTCTTATATGAGTGAAGTAACCAGCCCCAAACCAACCGCACCAAGACAAGTCCCAAAAATAGTTGTAGCTGAATCCGTTCCTGAAGATGATGATGTTGAAAGAATCGCAACACGCACAGCTGAAAAAGTGAGAGGACACATTGCTGAAAAAGCAGATGCAGATGAATTAAAAGAAACAACAACGCATGCTACTTTAACTGAACATCAAAATAAATTGGATGAAGTCCACAGTTCTGTTAATAATCTCCATGCAAAAGTAGATTCGTTTTCTGTTCCTGATGGGGATTCTATGCTTATTGAAATTAAATATCTGGCCCAGAGAATTTCAACCTTTGAAAAGGAACTTTCAGATATTAAAGCAATGAGTGCTGCAACAAAAAGTATTATGGAAAAAATCCTTGATACTGACAGAGAAATCTTAACAAACTTAAAGAAGTAATTTAAAGAAATAATTAATTTTCTAATTGAACAAATCAAAAAACCATTTGATTGTGTCTTTTGCGCCTCTGTGTATTCTCTGACCCAAATTGTGTGAACTAAACCTTGTATCATCACTCGATGCTGCAAGCTGCCCTGCTCTTTTCCCTGCATGTTTTAAACTGTGTTCTGTAACTTCCTTCATATTAACAGAGGAATCTGCCTTTTCCATATCATTACTAATACTGTCTGCCATTTCTTTTCCAAATGTAAGCCCTGCCTGTCCTGATTTATTAATCACGTTAGCCAGAATAATTGCCAACCCGCCTGCAAAAAAAAGCATAAACAGCCAGTAATGGTTATAAAAAAGAAAAAAAGTTGCAAGTGCAAACAGGATAAGCACATGAATTCCTTTCATCTCAATCCGTCCATCAATCCTGCATAAGGTGAATACATATCTGGTGCCTGTGCTTGTTTTCCTGCACCCAGTAACATTGAAAACAAAGTCAAACCAACCATTGCAGGAATCCAGTAAACTGAAAGGTCAGATGATTTTACAACATAAACAACAATAACTGTCATTATCAGCAAAAAAGTTGCGGAAAAACTCTTTAATGAAATAATCATTGCTGCAACAATTAAGAAAACAAGCCAGGGTATCTCAAACTGAAATGCAATAATAATCAAAAACATTGAAAGTAAATAATTGAATTCATCCATATTATCACTACCACTATATTTTTACCTGTTCGAAGAACTCCTTTCCAAAAGTTGCGAAAATGAAAATTATCACTGGAATCCACACAAGCTCCGGGTGCATGAAAAATGTCAGATAAACAACAATTACTGCGAAAAGCACAGCTAATTTTGCAGAACCAAATTTAGATTTTGCCCAGCTAAAAATCCATGCAAAATAGAATAATGAAAGCACTGTTATAATATCATTCTCAAGTCCCATTCTAATCACTAATATTAGGTTTCTGATAATTTAAATCATTTTCTATCAGTGCATTCTGGTTCCAATACCCCATACAATCACTGAAAGAAATGAAAACCCCATCAGGATGTAAAGCACATATGCTGTTGCCGCGATATATGCATATTTAAATGCAAGGAAATAAATCAAAATCGCTGACACTATCAATGTTGGTGTACCGTCTCCCAAATAACCTTTTACAATAGTAAATATCAAAAACACAAGAATAATTCTCATCAGGATATTTGCATAAGGGAATAACCACATTATCACAGGCACAGCTAATGCTAAACAGATAAGCCCTATGAGAATAAACGGAAGTGCATCTCCTTTTTGATTCATTTTAACCTCTCCTCATTCTCCGCAGCATTTTTGATCTCATTGCCAAATCCGCACCTGTGCTAAGTGCAGAACTGCTTGGAGTTCCTTGCATTCCGCCCCCGCCCATTTGACTAACAAAGAAAAAATCAATTAATATCCCGCTAACTCCAAACATCAAAAGCATATAAAGTACATAAATAGTCCCAAACAATCTCCAAAAATCAAAGAAGATGAAAAAGAACAGCCCTGTCATTAAAATGATTGCCAAAGGACTTGTCCCGAGTCTGTTTTTCACAAATGAAACCATTGTTAAAAGCGCAAAGATTTTTATCACTAAATTCATGTCTGCAAAGAATTCACTTAATGAAAAAATCACAGGCAGTCCATAATTCAGAAGCATGCTTAAAATAGGTTTTTAGTGTTTAAATACTTTTTTAATTCTGAACACAGGTAATACCTGCGTTTGCATAGCCTTCTACTTCGCCAATATGTATTGGATTCCACCAGAATTTAGTTTCAATGCCATCATCGTTTGTAATGCAGACTTCCTCATTGCTCACCATTGTAAATAGTTCTGCAATTGAGCTCACATTCTGATTTCCTGACTGGTCATTGTTTGCAGTTCCGCTAATCCCTCTAAGTGCTATTGTGGGGTTTGGTCCTCCGTTTGGGGAGATAAATGAAACATCTGTTTCTCCGATTTCAGTTAGTTCATAGACATTGGAAATAGGTGTATAGAACACACTTTTCAGATAAACATCCCCCTTAATTTCCACTCCGTTCACCCATGAGATTTTATACGCATCTTCCCACATATCCACAATATCTTCTGCGTTTGTTTCACTGTCAGCTCTGTTTCTGAATGCAGTTGAAACAGAATCCCCCGAAAAGTCAAGGCACTGACCTTCGCCGTTCCAGTAAGTCATTATACTTCCGACATCTTTTGGAGTTTCATTTTCCTTCACAATATAAATTGCGCTGAATGGATTATTTGTAACTTCACTGTGCACTTTCATAAGAACAGGTGTTGCATAATTAGGTGAAAATGTAAGATTATTTTCATTTAATGAAAGTAAAATCCCTCTTGTTGCAGGAATACTGTTTATTGTTTTGAAATTATCATTAACTTCAGTATTAACAGTTACTAATGCATTTGGATTTTCAATTTCGCTTGTTGAAATAAGTTCATTCCCAGAACCTGCGCTTGCAATTGAAATCACATCATTCGCATTTTCATAATTAACACCATATCCTTGCCGTCCATTATCTGAATCTAATCCCACATTACCATTCAATGGCAAGCTGTAGAACGGACTCGCTCTCGAAGGTTTTGCAATATTGTGCATTATTAAGTCAATATCTGCTTTTGGTTGTCCATTTTCAAAGAATGTCCAGTCATCTCCGAAGTCAATCTCAACATCAATTTCATAAAGCCCTGGACTTTGCAAAGTATATTTCCCACTCCCATTGTTTATGTTTTTTCTCATAATCTCCAGTTTTTCATTATCTTCAAAGTAATCCGCCCAGTTTCCTCCAGACCTTATATGGAAATCAGCTGGTGCATCCATAAATGAATTAAGCGTGTAGTATTCAACAAAGTCTTCTCTGAAATCCTGACTATATCCGTCTTTCATTAAATATGCCTTAAACTGAGTCACACTTCTCAGCCAGTTAATAACATCGTCCATTCCTTGAATATCTTCCGTTCCTTGACTATTTGTCTGAACAGTCTCCCATTGCGAACCCTCAACACTGAAATCTCTCCATTGCACACTTTCCTGAATTACGTACTGTCCGTATTTTGGATTATTTTTATTTATGAAATATTCAATTGTCGGAGTTCCGTCAAATGGAATTGTTGTTTTTGCAACAAAGCATTCGTTCTGTTCAGGCCATATTATAAATGAAATTCCTAATAAATGTCCCTCTTCTGTATTTTCAACATTATCTGTTGTTTCAGAATCAATATTTGCATATGCAATATACATTTTTTCTGTTTCTGGGACATTTGGAATGTTACAATAAACTTCTCCGCTTTTACCTTTTTCAAGAGTGATTCCCTTTTCACATGTTCTACTGAATTTATCGCCCCCGCCTTGATCATTTACTGTCAGTGTAACAGTTGCAGTCTGCTGAGCAGATGTTTTATTTGTTACTTTAATTATAAAATCAACAGTGTTTCCGTTTATTGTTTCAGTTATTTCTTCAAGACCTATTTTGTCTTTTGTTACAGATCTTCTACGTGTCTTATCATTTTCATCTCCAAGTGAGTTTTGTAGGCCTATCATCATCCAGTTTTGGGGGCAGCTGAATTGCCCATTGTGTGCTAAGAACTCTTCTAACTGCATCATTTTCTTTGTAAATGCAATACTAAACTGAGTTGCATCACAGTAAATGTAATTTTCATTACCTGCTTCTTTGTAATCACATGCATCTGCATTAAGATTCCAGCTCCAATTCAATTCTGTTTTTGGTAATGCATTTGCACCAGTATAACCCTTCAGTGTTCCCTGTGAACATTTCTGCGCATTTGTAGGTGGCGCAACTATTTCTTCATATTGACTTGTATTAATTTTCATATGGAATTTTTGTGTATGCGTTTTTTCGCTTATATCATCACAAGAACCTTCCTCTGCACTTTCGCCAATATTCAAAGCTCCAAAGTTACCATTACGACAGTAAACATCCGCGCTTCCTTCTTCTGGATTTTCAATTGCATGTGTTTCATCTTTGTGTATGTGTTCTTTTGCACTAACCTGCATTGTTGTATAAGTTGGCTTAACATCTTCATAATCTGATGTTTTTTCAATTACCAAAGCAACAGTTTCACTTGCATGTTCTGGTTCGGATCCGTATTTTGGATTTCCTGTAGACCAACTTATGTTAAAATCATCTATTAGATCACTGTCTAAAAATTTAGCAATTTCATTATCCCCACCTGATAAATTTATCACATAATCATTTAGTGTGCCTTGCTTGTATTTGCATTCACATCCGTGGCATCCGAACAATGAAAAAAGCAAGCCTATTAGTCCACCGAGGAGAATCCCGACTGGACCTGCCCATGCACCAATACCCATTGCAGTTATTATTGCTGCAGAACTACCAAATACTGCGCCAATAGACGCACCCTTCAAAATCCAGTCCATTGTTTTATCGTTATTTGCGGCTTCTTTCCAGCTGCAGTAGTTTGCGTGGACAGTTACGTTTTCAATATACATTTCATTAACCAAATCAACAGCTTCATAATCTCCCTTCTCACTTAAATTTAATTCATATTTATCTAATCTGAAATATTCTCCTGTTTCAGGTTCGACTTCAACATCAATTAATGCAACTTTTCTTGTTGTTCCACCCGGAGTTGTTGCATAAACTGGAATACCATACATTCCAGGAATGCTTTCTCTTTCAACTGTTATGTATTCACTGTTTGGATAGTCTGAAGTTACTGTAAACATCTGATTTTCATTCGGAGTTAATTCAATTCCCCCTTCTGCCCCGCCGTTACAATGTGAATCTCCTTTGCAAAGAATAAATTTTACATCTGTTGCTCCGCATTCCTCAATATTAATTTTAAATTCAACTGCCCCATCAGAATCATCCTTTGCAATAACCAATTTTGTAAATTCTTGCTCGCTCTTATCCAGATATTTAATGCATGTCTCCAAATTCGCAATTGTCACAGTTGATTCAATAAATTCTGCTTTATTGTTTATCATTTCTTTTTCATCAGATGCACCCATTCCAAAAGCACTGTCAATGAAAACAGTAAATTGTGCAGTTTCACCCTCAAAGCCCTCATTTGGTATGAATCTCAATAAGGCATTGAGTGAGTCTCCACCTTCAATAGTTCCGTAAGCTCTTGTCCATGTATTATCTACTAAAACATTTGAATTTCCCTCAATAGTAAGTTCAACGTAACCCATGCGTGAACCTTTCCATTTAACCATTGCCTGAATATTATCCAGCTCAATATCTTTTGTGTTTCTTATGCAATGATTTTCTATTTCGAAGTCCATTTTAGCTTCGCTGCCTTCAGTAAATGTATCCCATGTTTTAGGACCGACAATCTGCAGACAGCCCTCATTATCAGGCATTCCCGCAGGTGAAATAGTAACATTTACTGGAACCTCAAAAGTCCATGGTCCTCCTACTCCCTTCTTTGTAAAAGTAATTGTTAGTATGCCTTTCGCATTTTCAGTTTTCTTCAGGTCATTCAGACTGCTGTCTCTGAACTGTATTTTCAGGAAAGAATCAAATGTATCAGTTTCCATTGCAGTAATGAAATCATTAACAGTCCACTTTTCCAGATAATATTTCATTCCTTCTAACTCTAAGAAATAACCAAATTCATCATTTCCTGTAAGTGAAAGTTCTGAAAATTTCAAATCAATGCCGACTTTATTCTCAAATGAAAAATCAACATATGTCGGACCATCATCAGGCGTAACAGATGCTGAAACTTCTTCTGGTTCAATTGAAATAATGTCTTCACTTATTTCTGCTGTAACTGGTTCTGCCCAATATCCCAATTTCTGAGCTTCAACCTTTATTTTAGTTCCGGGGTCAGATAACTCCTGATCAAGTATAACTGCAATTCCCCGTTCATTTGTTTCTGCTTCAAATGAATCTCCATCTACGTGATTAGGATTTGTTTTAGTAAGTGTAATGTATGCACCTTCGATTGGAAGTTCATTTTCCTCTGCAGTTACTGTAATTATGAACTGATTTGGTATGTATGCAGGAATAACTTCAGGTTCTAATCTAATTATCATTGTTTGATTACTAACAACTGAAAATTTTATCAGGTGTGAATAGATTATTTTTCCTCCGGAAATAATTCTCACTTCAAATTCAGAACTTCCCAGGGATTTAGGTTCAAACACCAGACTTTTCATTGAAACTGTTTTTCCTTTTATAAACTCCCCCAAAGGAAGTTTTTCAATGCTGTTCAAAGCAATTCCTGATTCTGAGAATTTCATTGTGTCTGCATTTGTAAATTCATATCCTTTAATTTCAAGAACATCACTTCCAATTCCATCTTCCATTGCTAAAATGTAAAGTTCTGCATTTTCATAAACCGTATCAGAATCATTTGTCAAATCAAATCCTAATTCATATTCCGCATAAATCTTCAAGAGATATGGTTCTATGAGATAGAGCTCATCTGTTTCCAAATCCAAAACTTCTTCATTCCCATAACAGAATTCCTGCTCACAAAGCGGAGGTCTTCCTTCAGAATAAAGTTTCTCATATGTGTTTGCGTATAATGCCTGTTTCTCTTTAACATTTGCATTCTCTCCCAAAACATCATCAGTCGGGTCTCTGATGTATCTGTCGCCATCCTTAAACCATGCCCTGTAATGCAAAACCATATCTGTATATTCCTGAATTTCAGGTTTTACTTTAATTTTTACTGAATAAGTGTAAACTCTGCTTTTTGGATTTTCATTAATGATATTAATCCATTTTCCATCATCTTTTTCATCAACCATATTTTCAGGTGCATGGTCAATTGCATAACCGTTTGGGGGAGTATATTTTGTTCCCTTGATTATAACTGCATTTGGGGTATTTGCACGTTTTATCACTACTGGTGTGTTTTCAAATGGTTCATCATCCCCTGCTCTTAAATGAATTCCAAATTCATCATAATCTGCATTTTCAGGAATCGTAACTTCAAATACAACCTCATAAATCTGACCTGCTTCCAGCATTTCAACTGCAAAGTCATCAAAGAAAACCCCCAATAATTTAATTTTTGGATTTCCGTAATACGTGGGTTTTAATGTTGCATCAATATCAATTACTGTATCAGGCCACAAGTCATACGTCAGAGTCTGCACATCAATGTAATCATCGTGACTTATAACAACATAAACTTCCTTGTCTGATTTCAGTTTGTGAGTTCCTGTTCCGTCACTTAATGGAATCACGCCCAGACTTTCCCCGAATACTGTAAAGAATTCTGCTTCAGTATCCTCTACTAATTCAAAGTCTTCATCATGTGCAGTAATTGAAAAATCAGTATCTCCGATTTCAATACGCACAGTGAATTCCGTAATTTCTTTTACATCAATTTCTTTGCCGTCTTCAATATTGTCTCCGTATGAATGATATTTGGTTGCATAAGCATAGTATGAACCTGGTTTAACACCTTTAAATTCAACAAATCCGTTGTTGTCAGTTACTTTGTAATTGTATGGTGCTAACGTGCCATTGTCTAAAAATCTCAGAACTACTTTTGCATTTTCAACAGCGATATCATCTTCGTCAATCACATGTATTTTCACAATTCCTGAATTTTCAGGAGTGATTTTCTCAAGCTCAATGACTACTAGTTTATTTAAATCACTAACCTCAACAATCTCATAATGATAATTTTCATGTGAAGCAACTAATGTAAATCCTAAATCCTCTGTAATTGGGAACTTAACAATTTCTCCGTCATCACCTGTATTTCTTTCCTCAATAAGTACATCTGTTTCAGTTAGTCTAAGTTCAACATTTGCGTTTTTGATTCTTTCTCCATTTAAATTATCAATAACTTCAACTTCTAATATTCCAATTGATTCGTGCCATTTACCATCAGGTCCAATAAATCCGCCACTTGGCCCTCCAGTTACAACTAATGTAACTTCTTCCGTGCTTCCTGAACCAATGTAAATATCGTCTTCCGAATCTGTTGAATACCGTGAGTCAGTATCATATCCTATAACAGAATAAGTTCCCGGCATCAACTCAGTGAATGTAACTTCTCCGTAATCCAGAGTGTGTTTTGAATTAACATAAATGTCTGCTGAATCATATAATGTAATTACAAAATCAGCATCCTCTACTAAAATTCCTGAGTCATCTCTTACACGCACTTTCAAAGAACCTTTTGATGGTTCCTTTGCACTCAATTTAACTGTTCTGCTCGCTGATAAAAGCACGAACATTTCAGTAATATAACCTGTTGCAGAAATTGTTGCCCGCATTGTTCCGCAGTTCTGTGGAACATCCACACTAATTTTCCCGTCATTGTCGGTGTCTCTTACAATACTTGGTACAGGTACAACATAACTATTTTCACATGAAAGCAGAACTTCAATGTTTTTTCCAATTATCCTATTACCTGACATGTCAGTAATGTAAATATCAACTTTTGTCGGACCAGTGCTTTTTTCTAAAAGAATTATTGTATCTCCTGAGAAATATTCATCAACAGTATAACTTTTCTCAACTCCGTTGTATTCTTTCCCATTCACAACACCAGCTACAATATTAATTTCAAGAATTGAATCTAGCGGAATTTGAACTATTGTAAATTCACCTTCATTGTTTGTTGTTACAGTGGTTCCTTCTATTCCATAATTGTAATAAACTTCCAATCCGCTTAGTCTGTTTCCTGAATTGTTTTCAATCCTGAAAGTAACATCAGTGAATTGCTGCACTCCCATTGGCGGAATCATCATTAATATGATCCCCAGAATCAATGCTAAAAAAAGAATAATAACAAGAACAAATGAAGGGAAAACTTTGTCAATTGGATTTATGACTTTATAAATCGGAATTTTTGTGTCAATCTTATCTAAAACACCGTAATACTTCTCTTCTAGTGAGAAATACAAATCTTTTATGTTCTGTCCTATTCCCATAGCATCACTAATTTACTGTTATTGTGCAGATTTTGATTACCCCGTCATGTCAAATACTTTTTCAGGATTCCAGAAGAACTGGGTTTCAACTTTGCTGTCACTTCCTATTACACAGAGTTTATCTTCTTTCACCATTTCTAATACTTTTTCAACTGAAGTTATTGCTGTTTTTCCATCTCCAGTGCCTGTTAAATTTCCAATAATCACTGTACTATTGTTAATTATCAGTTTTGCGTCATCAGCTGCAGCAACTACTTTCATGTTGCTGCTTTTCTTCTGAGAAGTAAATACAACTGTTTCAAGTGTCATTGAACCTGAGTACTTTCTATCGCACCATTCAAATCCATATGATGTTAAATCTTCTCCTCCCAGGGGTGTGCACTCTGCATTAATTCCGTGTTTATCATAAGTTGAGTCATAATTTTCAAGCACTGAACCGCCTAAGAAGTCATTATTCTCTGCGTCAAGGCCGGAAACACCGTCCCATGCAAGCATATTTGACATATTGCTTTGGGCTTCATTATCTGTGTAAATTGTGTAGAATACGTAAGCATCCCTCTGTTTGTTTGCATCAATTGTCATCTCAACTTCTGTTGCAAAGCTTGGGCTGAATACAATATCTGTTTCATCACCAGTCTTTCTCACGTTCAGCACAACACCTCTGTTGTTCTTATTCAGTTCTTCAAAGTCATCTTCGTATTTTGCATTAACCCATGCACCTGTTGCTGGTGTTGAGTTTGCAATATTAGTAGTTATTATTGGCTGTTTATTAGTTGAGTCAGTTATCAGTAATGTTTCAGGTGAATCCTGGATGTAATTAACACCATAGCCCTGTCTTCCGTTTTCAGAATCAATTCCAATAAGTCCGTCAAATGGTAAGTAATAGAACGGACTTTCTGGTTCTGGTGCGTGCAATTCCTGCATGCTGACAGTTATGATTGCTTCTGGATTTCCCTGTTCATCAAAGAAGTCCCAGCCTGGTCCATCAAATTCAATATTAATTGTCACGTAATATTTTCCTGCATCAATTGAATTGTGCGGTGCGCCGTAATAATTGAATTTGAAATGGTCTGGGTCAACAAAGAATTCTCTTAAGCCCGGACTATTATTAGTACTTCTGTAGAATGAATCTGCTGCTAAGAATCCCTTAATTATCATATAATCATCAAAGTCTTCTCTGAAGTCCTGTGTATATCCATCTTTGATTAAGTGTGCATTGAATTTAACTGATCTTATAGCGATATCTACTTCTTTATCTGTTAACGCACCTGCATTCTTTGCACGTGTTCCTTGTATGAATTCTTCAATTCTTGAAGTATTGTATGGTTCACATTTTTCTAATCCTGTTTCTGATGAGAATGAAAAGCTTGTGCTTATGAAATTGTTAGTGTTATCATTATCTGCACAGCCACTGCACAACTTATTTGTTACAATTTCAACCTGTGCTTCATATAATGTATTTTCAATTTCTTCCAAATCCTCAATTGTACATTCTGCAGTAACACTTCCAACACTCTTTGCAGTTGTATTACATGAACCTGCAAGATCCCCTGTCATTGAATCAAATATATTCACGAACACAGGAATATCTGAAGCAGGAGTATTATTGCTTTTTACAGTAACAAATGCCTTCACATTATTGTTGCTTGTTGAATCCCTTCTCATCTCGAGTTTTGTTATTGCAACATCTAATTCATTTTCATTTAAGTATTGTTCTTTTGTTGTTCCTGCAATTGCAGCACTTGGGCAGTTTAAGTTACTCGAATTGTTTTCAAGCCATGTTTTTAGAATATTTATTTTCTTCAGAACATCAATACTGAACTGAGTTGCATCACAGTAAATATAATCATCCTTAACATTGCCTGTTCCCAATTCAACATCATCACATGCATCGGCTGAAATATCATTAAAGTTCCATCCAAAGTTAATTCTCGGAATTGCGTTAGGTCCTGTTGCCCCAACTTTACTTCCTAATCTGCATGCTCTGGTTTTCTCTGCAATTCCCCCTTCTTCTGGTTTGAATGTGTTGAATTGCAAATGGAATTTTTCAGTGTGTTCTTTTGAATCTGTTACTGTTAACTCTTCAGGTATTTTCTTGTTGTATTCTGTTTTATATTCTGATCTGTCACCAGTGATTTTAAGAATTCTGAATTCTGGTTTGTATGGGTCTGTCTGTATAACTCCATCATTATCAAATGCAATATCTTTGATTTCAATACTTGTGCCAAGCATGTTAACTGTACTAGCTTGCTGATTTGTGACATCTCCTGCTTGCGGTGTATAATTTGCAGCATATGGTGTGAATACTGCACCCACTGAAGGTCCTGCTGCAGTTTGTCCTGTGTTGGACTCAAAGTATGATTCATTCAGATCAATTATGTTAATTCCCTTTTCTTCAACTTCTGCTGTACCAAGTATATTTCCCGGCATAAACAATTCTAATCCGCCAAGCGGTGTCATTTGCGGAACATAAACCAAATCAAGGTCCACAAATGTTAAATCCAAAGTTTCCATCTGCATGTAAGAGGCAATTGTTCCAATCACAAACATTGTGATTGCAGTTGTGAAAGGATTGTCACTATTGAGTGCGCCCATTACTCCGTTTATTGCACCACTCATGAAATCCATTCCTGCTCCGCCAACTCCTCCGAGGCCACCTGTACCTGCTGGGATTTGCAAAACAACAAATCCTGTTGCACTTTGCGTTGGCGTTTCTGGAATATCTGCATTGACACCAGTTCCTCCAGCTGTCCCTCCTCCTCCGCACTCTGTATTTGTTGTGCAACCATCAGTTCCAGCACCTGTTACCGAAACACAGCTGCCTGCTTGACATATGTTATGTGTTGCAGGCGGAGTTTCATCTCCGTTACCTCCGCTTGGGTATATGCATTCTAAAGTATTCCATGTACAATCTTGCATATTACATGTAGCGGTACCACCAACATAATCAGAATTAATTTCTGGGCATGATTCTGTGTAGTTGGCTTCGCATTCTTCACTTCCTTCTAATTTGCCATTTCTGCAAATAGGAGTCTCTTCAGGAGATACACAACCGCAATGTCCATCATAGCATTCGTATTGTGTACAGTCGCCATTTCCAAATTGATCTGCACAATCTTGTGCAGTACTGCAGTTACCAATACTTATAGTTCCTGCATTTTGAGTGTCCCTATTGCCCTCATTTTGTGGTGTTCCATCATTGCCCCCGCCGTCAAACATATCTTTGAAATAATCTGGATTTTTCAGTGCGCCTAAAACAAGACCTGCAAGTCCCAGCTTCAGACCATCTTCCATTGCAGCGCCCCAGTCTTTGGTGTCAACTGTAATGTCAACCTGCTTATCATAGCATCTGTTTATGATACTCACTGTGTCATAACCGCTGAAGGTATCATCAGGATTCTCATCATAAATATCAAATTCATACCTGCTCAGAGCAAGACACCCGCTTGAAGCAATTCTAACTTTAACTGTGTCAATTATTTTATCAGTAACACTGCCTTCACCTTTTGCATAAATGTAAATTGGATACTGTCCTGGAATGTTTCTTTCAGCATAGACTTCAATTTCTTTTGAGTCATCTCCGGTAATTGTGAAATTCTCAGTGTTAACTCCTAATTCAGAATCAATTATAATGTCAGTTTCTGAACCGCAGCCTGAAGTTTCAATTGTGAATTTTCCTGTCTGTTCTGGATTAACATAAATTACTTTAGGATCAACCACAACACATTCCAGAAGATTCACTGATGCAATTGTTGCAGTAAGTTCTGCTGAAACAGTTTGTTTTTTAGAGTCAGTTGGATTATCTGCTTCAAACACAATGGTTGCGCGTGCTTCACCATCAATTCCTGAATTAGGTGTGAATGTAAGTACAACATTTATTGTTTCTTCAGGTCCCATTTCTGCTGCAATAATTCTTGAATAACCTCCGCGTAACTCCCTGTTATAATTTGGAGTTCTCAGTTCAAACATACCAAGGTTATTACTTTCCCACATTACTTTTGCTCTTAAATTATTCAAAACAACAGGTGTTTGTTCTACTGTACAGTTGTTTTTTATTTCAAATTCAGTTTCAACAGGTTTTCCTTCTGTAGATGTAGTCCACTCCCTTTGAGTTATTGTAAAGCATGAGGGGTCATCTACTTCGTCTCCAATACCAATACTAACTGTCAATGGGATTTCAAATTCCCAGACCTCATCAAATGCACTAACCTCAACATTGATTGTTGCATTAAGCGTCTCAGATTCTGTTATTCTTGTACCTAAGTTTGAAAGGAAACCTTTCACAATAACATCAAAAGAATCTTCCGCAAGAACTTTATCATCTTCATAAACATACAGCCAGTTCTGCATTTTCACATCATCTAACAATCCTTTGAAATCTCCATCAATCTCAATTTTCTTTATTGTTAAATCCATTTCAGTAAGATTTTTAATAGTGAAATCTGTTTCATCTTCTAACTTGGTTTTAACATTCAAACCAAGCCCAACACTTTCAGGACTGAGTTCAATAACCACATCATTAACTGAAATCTCCTGTTCTAATGTCTGATAATTTGGTTTATCAACAACTATTTTTAGTTTCTCGCCTGGTTTCTGCGGAGTGATATTTATAAGTGCGATTCCAATTTCATTAGTGTTTCCGCGTGCAACTTCTGTTAAAAATCTGTCCTTAATTTTGACATCTGCATTCTCAACTTCAAGACCATCTTCTTTATTGAAAACAGTAACTTTCAGTTCATTGTCTACTCCGCTCGGTAACAATTCAGGTTCTGTTGTAATCTCAAATTCATTTGTTGCAACAGTGTTTATGTTAATTGATTTCTCATAAATGATTCTCTGCAGTGATTTAATCTGTATTATCAATGGGGAACTGAAAACTTTTATGGGTGTGAAATTAACAACACCTGAAATTGTATTGTTTGGTTCCAAGTCTCCTAAATTAACCCATTCAGTTTCGCTTGAATTAACGCTTCCTGAATGTGGCTGACTTCCCACATCATAAAATGTGTATTTTGTAAGTTTTATTGCTTCTTCAGAATTTATCACACGTATCTGTGCATTGGGGTATGTGTCTGTTTCAAACAAACTGTTATTCAGAATTGTAAATCTCAAAACATAATCATTGAAAATTTTTGTTGAATAAGAATCCTCAACTGTTGAAACAATGTCATTATCTTTATCAAGTATGTTCGCACTATAACAGAACTTTTCAGTGCATAATGTTTCTTCCCCTACTTGTTTTATGTCTTCATATGTGTTTGCGTAGAGCGCGTGTTTCTTTCCGGGAATATTTTCACGCTCCTGAAGTTCTGAATCATAAGGATCTCTCTTAAATTTATCATCGCTTGTTACACCATATCCTCTGTAATAAAGTTTGATGTCATCTCCTTCAGATGCATTTTCTTTAACTTCAAGTCTCACACTGAATTCAGTAATTCCTGTGTTGAATGAATCCCACTGGATGCTTGCCCATTTTGCATCTCCTGAAGTAATGTGCTGATTATCTAAATCATATCCTGCAGGAGGATTGTATGAGGTACTCTGTATTACAAATGAATCTCCAGATGCATTAACTTTCTTAATAAAGAATTTATCAAGTTCCATCATTGAATGAGTTCCGCTTCTTATGTGTGCACCAATCGTGTCATAATCTGAATTTTTTGGAACCCGGAGTTTGAATTTTGCAATATATTCTGAACTGGACGCAAGAACTGCTGCAATTTCTCCTGAATCAGTATACAAACCCAAAAATTCAATTTCAACATCTCCTGAAATAATTTCTGGTTCTAAAATAGCGTGAATTGTTCTGGATGCATTTGCCGGAACATCATAAACTTCTGAAGTA
>JAZDFD010000005.1:0-2915 GCA_043808155.1 Candidatus Iainarchaeum sp. | reverse complement strand
CATTACTCGCATGATCAGTTCCTACAATTTGATGACCTGCACAATCCAAAGTAATTCCGGATGTTGTAATATCCATGCAATCATCGGGAGTGGATACATTCGCCTCTAAAGTAATGTCATTTTTCATCTCTCCGCAATTATAGGGAGAAGCATAAGGGCAATTTATATTATGCCTTCCAAACGCCTGACATATTTCTTTGTAATTGGGAGTTAGGTTTGTTAAATCTCCATCATTATCGTCAAGTAGAAGAATTTCATTTAGATAATTCTGGAAACTGTTAGGTTTTCCGTATTTTGCAATGTGAAATAGATTATTTGTATAATAATTTCCATCAGGATCACCCATTTTTGTAATAAGATTTTTTCTCATATCCCAAAGAGCACCTGCTAAAATTCCACCCATGCAATGTGGCTCACCATTAGGATACTCATCAGTAACGCATTCCTTGCCTGGCAACTTTTTATCGTTTTCACTGCTTCTAAAACCGGTACCGTAACCTACGATGCCCCATCCACTATAGGGATACTTTGTTATAACATTTGCAAGAAAATCGGCAAGCCCCTCATCTAGATCATCAGGGACATTATAGAAAAGACCATACTGCTGGTGTGTTACCTCATGACCATATTCATGATAAATTATGTCAGCTATAAAACCCAAATTATTACAAATTTTGCCATCAATACTACCATCATGAGAAAATCTTAACTTGTCAGGACCTAATAAATTAGGCACCCATTGGGCATTGCAATTCAAATCTAAAGGATCAATATTTACTTCAGTAATTATTGGATAATCTATTTGAAATAAGTTTTCATCTAGTTCCTTAACAAAATCGTGAACTATGTTTACATGATAATAAACATTTCTTTCTGCCATTGATGAATTTAAATTATCAAAATCTATCTGTTCAAAAGTTCCTGTTTCAGCAGCATCAGAATAATAAGCATCATTTCCATTAAAATCATGTACATGAGCATAGCGACCGTTAAGTAAGGCCTGGATTGCAGTTTCTCCTGAAAAAAGCGTCTGTATGTCAAAGTTTCCGTCCTCATCAGTGTAGTCGGTTCCAAAAACAAGATAGTTTCCATATTTTAGATTAATACCGAAATTGAATTCTTCTCCGCCTTGATGCTCAGAAACATGCACAACAATTACATTGTCACCTTCATTGAAATAATTGGCAGGGATTAGGATTGGCAAAGAAAGCTCGCCACTGGAATATGTGTTTCCCTTATGACAGATAAGTGAATCCTGAGAATTATTATTTGTATCATTTGCAAGAAGATTTTTTCCGATAGTGCCGCCACCTGAAATAACGTAATTGTCATTTATGTAAAGCTCAAAACCGTCATCTGAAGAAATCTGGAAAGATACTTCAGTTACGGGGCCAGGAACATTAATAATTTTCCTATAATATCTGTCGCAGTCAGTACAGCCCCATTTTTCATTTGGCAGGTTAACATTTGTCAGATTTGTATCATTATAAGTCAATTCTGAAAACCCTTCCGGCATTTCACAGCTTGTTGACTGCAAATATTTCCAATATTTGTCAAGTTTGAAATTAAACATTTCGCCTTGGTTCTTTTCTGAGACATGAGCTACAATAATGTTTTCTTCTTCCTGCAAATAAGGACTTATGTCAAAATCAATACTTGTTAAATTTCCATAACAATTTCCAAAACATCCTGCTTTATGACATATTCCTGAATTTTCAGTATTGTAATTTGAGTCTTCGGAAAAGCCTTCGATAATCCCTCCGCCTGATCCAATATAAGTTCCGTTAACATATAATTCAACTCCGTCGTCTGTTGAGATGGAAAAACTTGTTGCAGGAATATAATTTTCAATTGTGAAAGTTCCTCTGTAATATCTGTCACAGTTGTTGCAGTTTGAACTCCATGAATCAGGAAGTAAAATTTCTGAAAAATCAGTATCATTAAATTCTAAATTCATGAATCCTTCCGGACCTACACATGAAGATGAATCACCAGTGTTTATTTCCAAATATTTCCAGTCAATGTCATAAGATGGTTCAATAAGTTCAGCAATGCCTGCTTCAACTTTTAAATCGTCTAGG
Organism: Candidatus Iainarchaeum sp.; assembly: GCA_043808155.1. Classification (GTDB taxonomy): domain Archaea; phylum Iainarchaeota; class Iainarchaeia; order Iainarchaeales; family JAZDFD01; genus JAZDFD01. The sequence continues at coordinate 834 of JAZDFD010000005.1, read as the reverse complement.
GGCTCAACAATCACTTCCGGGGATTCAGGATTTGCACCAAAGTCAGGATATACTTCTCCTGTAACGTTTCCCGAAATGCTTGCATTGGAAATATTGTCATAAAATTCCAGAACATTTCCAGTTTGAGCATCAATAAAGTAAGTCCATTCGTGCCATGGTGTTTCAGTTGAAACATTTATTTTCCATGCAAGTTTGTAAGTGTAATCCAATTCATTTTCAGTTACGTGAATAACAAGAGCGTCCGAATAAATTGAGTCAGTTTGCTCATTAAAGTTAGTTTCATTTTGTACTATTGTTTCGGCATCTGTTTCAGAAATTTCCGAAGTAGTTGAAAGAGATATATCTGGGTGTGTTAATGCTTCAAACATTACAAGCTTTTGCAAATCATTTCTTATCCTTAATCCGACCCTGCTGTTGTAAACAGGAATCCCGTTATAATTCTGCTGGAAAAACACATACCACATATTTGAATGGAGTTCGCTGCTTATGAAAGTTAAATCAGTGTTGCCTACTCCGAAGAGTGATTGATTTTGTCCAATAAAAGTCCTAGAAAGTTCTTCAATGTTTGTTTCATTTAATTCAAGATGTGAGATTTTTTCTACGGGAATGTTTTTTCCATAAACCATTGAAATTGTGCCATTTTTGTTCCATCTTGAACTCCAGTCTTCGCCGTATTTTCTCAGAAAGTTTTGCCATGGCTCTTGCGAGCGGAATTCTCTTTCCTTTTGTTTTAGAATTTGCTCTTTTGTAAGAGATTGGTCTACTGGAAGGGATTGAAATAAATCCGAGTGTGTTTTTGCCGAGATTGGCGCAAGCACAGAAAAAGAATTCTCA
>JAZDFD010000004.1:0-16250 GCA_043808155.1 Candidatus Iainarchaeum sp. | reverse complement strand
AACATCTTTCAGTGCTTTTTTGCATGCTTCTCTGTCACACATATCGCCTTCAATAATTTCAACATTTTCTGAAAGATATTTCAGATTGTTTTTCCCGCCGACATAATTATCAAGAACTACTACTTCATTGCCTCGTTTCTCAAGTTCATTTACAACATGACTTCCAATAAATCCTGCTCCGCCACTAACTAAAACTCTTTTCATGCCCGATTTCGTACGGGCACTCCGAGATATGTGCAGGTTCTTCATTTCATTCGAACCTGCAGTAATATATTTTTTCATAGTATCACCTAATCCACAAACCCCGTTCTTAAACAGTTATCACACACTGTTCCTGAATCAGGAACTTTTTTTGCAACTGCATGTCTTGCCTTTTGGTACATTTCATTGTTCCATATTTTTCCAAATCCTTGTTCAAATGCATTTCCAAAATCAAATTTTTCATAATATGATGAACAGCATGGTGCAATACTGCCGTTCCAGTTTACAACTGCAACAAACCATAACAAGTGACAGTATTCTTTTTTCAGTTTTCTTTCTTTCTTTTTGTAATCATATCTGCTGTTGCCCTCATCACGTGGTAAATAATCCTGCGTGTTTTCAACTTTTATTTTATCTTCAATGAAAATTTCATCGCCCATGTCACTTCTCAGCGAACCCTTTACTAATTTATTAACTCCAAGTTCTTCCTTAACTCTCTTTAATTCAGGAAGCTCATGTTCATTATGTTTCATTATCAAAAACTGCCAGACTATAAACGGATTTTGAACACCAAGCTCTGTTTTCTTTTTTGAAAAACGTTTTATATTATCCATTACGGTTTTTAGGTCTCCCTTTTTTCTGTATTTTTCATATGTTTTCTGAGTAATCCCGTCCATTGAAACATAAAGCTGATCTAAACCCGCATTAATAAGTTCTCCAACTTGCTTTTCAGAAAGTTTAACATTCAGGTTTGTGTTAATGCTTGTTTTTATTCTTTTTTTGTGCGCATATTCGACCATTTTTGCAATATTTTCATTCAGTAATGGTTCGCCCCAGTTATTTAAATCAATTTCATAAAGGTAAGGTGCGGTTTCATCAACAATTTTTTTGTATTTTTCAAAATCCATTTTTCCCAATGTTCTTCCGTTTTTCTGTTGTCCTGTCGGGCATAAAGGGCATTTCAGCATGCAGATACTGCTGGGATCAAAACTCAATTTCAGAGGATAACCAATTACTTTTGACGGTCTGAAAAAAAGATACTGTGCGAAAAGCAGTCCTGCATTCAGAAATTTACGTATTCCAAAATAAGGCGTAAAAACAAACCTTTTCCACGATCTTTTGAACTGAAACCAATAGTATTGCATGAAATCCCCGTATTAAAAAGTATAGATAAACTTTAATAACTTAAACTTAAATAAGCCTTTCTTTTCGTTGGAGTTTATGTTTGTACCAAAAGCATATATAAAGAATCTATAATTGATGATTATTATGAGACTCTTTTTCATAACTCACACATACTCTATGCAGGGTTCGGGAGGCGGAGAAGTATTTGTTGTCAATTTCCTCAAAGAAATGAGCAAAAGAGGCCACAAAATTTTTGTATTCACAACCGGCACGCGGTACTCCCGTGAAAAGGAAAAAAAACTCGGAATTAAAGTTTATAATGCACCCTCTTTTGGCCATCATGCACTGCATAAATTTGAATATTTAATTCCTGGTTGGATTCAAAACAAAGCAGTTAATTTTGCAAAAGAGTTTAATGCAGAAATAATTCATTCGCAGAATGATGCACTCCCTGGTCTAATTGGGTCCAAAGTAAAAAAGAAACTCAAAATACCTCATGTTTTAGCTGTTGAATACCTTTCTGATAAAAATGTTTCATTGAATATGAAATTTGTTTTTGCTCTTAATAAATTTCTTCTCCCGCGTCTGAATTATGATAAAATTATTTCCTGGAGTAAGATTGTAATTGATGATTTTTTTCTCCCGTGGAAAATACCAAAAGAAAAAATTGAATTAATCACGGGTGCAATTGATACTGATGCTTACCGCCCAAAAGCAAAACCTCTTGATTTCAATAAAAAATACGGAAAAAATCTTATAGTTTCTGCAAAACCTCTGCACAAAACAAATGCAATGGGTATATCTTATACAATTTCAGCAATGAAATACGTGGTTAAAGATTTTCCTAATTACAAATTTTTAATTGCAGGTGACGGCACTCACAAAAAAAATCTTGAAGGCCAAGTTAAAAATCAAAATCTTGAAAATAATGTTATTTTCTTAGGTAATGTGCCGATTGAAAAAGTACCAAATCTTTACTCTGCTGCTGAAATCGTTGTTCACTCATTTGCATTTAAAGCAACAACAAGTGTAGCTTTAATGGAAAGCATGGCTTCGGGAAAAGCAATTGTTGCAACTGATTCAGGGGAAGTTTCAAACACAGTAAAAGGTACTGCACTGCTCCCTGAATCTGAAAATCCTAAAAGCATTGCAGATGCAATAGTTAAATTCATTCAGGATCCGATACTTGCTGAAGAATATGGTAAAAACGCAAGAGAAATTGCAGTTAAAAATTACTCAATAAAAGCAGTATGCGATAAATTTGAGAAATTATATGCTTCACTTTTGTGAATTTTCTTTTTTTATTTTCTTTGCAATTAATTTTCGTTTCTTTCTTTCTTTAAGAGTATGTCCTAACATTTTCACATTGTTCCAATAGCTTTCTAATAAATATTTAAGCATTCCATCTTTTATGCTTCTGACGAAAATCAATCCCAAACCAGGTACATGCTTTGTAAATTCCACAGGACCTAAATTGTAAAGCATTGCTTTGAGTCTGTTTGTGTTCATCAAAGTATACTGCCATTCTTTGCCTGTTTGTCGTTTTGTATCAACAGAACCTAAATGAACAACTCTGCTTGAATCTGTTTCCATTATTTTAAAACCTGCATTTCTTGCACGGTAACACCAGTCTGTTTCTTCTCCGTAAATTGGCGAAAAGTTTTCAGCATCTAATATACCAATTTTGTCAGTCACATCTTTACGCATTAGCATTGCAGCTCCGCAGGTTGTTTGCTTTTCCACATCGGGTTTGATGTCATATTCTTTTGCATCATAATCTGCCTCTTGAATTAATTTACTTCCTACTGCTGCAATTCTGGAATTTGATTCAAGAACACGCACAGCATTTTTTAGCCAATCTTTTGTAACTAATGTATCATTATTAAGCATGAAATAATAATTTCCACGTGCTTTTGCAAATCCCTGATTATTTGCATAAGCAAATCCCATGTTCTCCGAATTTTTGATAAGTACATCTATGTATCCTTTTGTTTTTAATTTTTCAAGCAGTTCAACACTTCCGTCTTTACTCCCGTTATCAACTACAATCACTTCATAATCAGGGTAAGTTGTGTTTTTTTTAATTGAACTAAGACATTTTTCCATCCATTGTTTCCCGTTCCAGTTAAGCACTATTATTGAGACTCGTTTCATTCTAAATCACTTAAAAAGTCATTAATTATCTTTATTGTTTTCTTTTTTTCACTTCTGATTTTAGGTTTGAAGTTTCTTGCTTTCTGAATTACGTCTGAAAAATTATTTTCATTTGCGGAAAGAACCAAACCTTCTTTTTCAAGCACATCTGCAAGTTCTAATTGATGATCGTTAGTATGTTCTCCGAATTTTTTCAGTCGCGGTATTATAACAATTGATTTTTTCAGATTCAATGCATTTATTATCGTGCCTGCTCCGGCATGTGTAACAATGACTTCTGAATTTTTCATATTTTTTTCATATTCCTTATCACTTAGAAATTTTTGTGATTTGAAATGTTTAGGCAAGTAATCTGAATTTCCTGTTTGTGCGAAAACATTTGTGTTTTTGCTTTTTTTTACCCATAAATCTACTGCTTCAAGAAGCCTGTTAAACTGCTGTCTGTGTGTTCCGACAGTAACATACACTTTCATCAGAACACACTTCCTACTTTTGCTTTAGGATACATTTTCTTCATTTCAGGCCACTGAACAAAAAATAAATCTGCAATAGGGTAAATCAATTTGCCAGAAAGACTTTTTTCATGAATTCTGCAGAATGATTCAAAAAAAATTATTTTCTTACCAAAAAGTTTTGCAATGTAGCAAACAGGAACCGCAACACCTGCGCCTGTACTAATTACAACATCTGGTTTTTCTTTTAAAAAAATACCAAAACTTTGAAAAATATTAACAATTAACGAAATTGGATTTCTTTTGGGGTCTGAAACAAAATATACTTTTTCTTTTTCTGCAAGTTCTTCCGAATCTTTCCGTTTGAATGTAATAAAGAAATTATTTCGTTTATCAAAAATATCTCTTATCTGCAGTATTTCTGTTAAGTGGCCTCCGCTTGAACAAGCAACACATATTTTCAACAAAACACCTTAAACTACCAGAATTCTAAAATAAAATAAAGCAAAAGTCAGAATGCACAAACAAGTTTGCATTCCCAGGATTATCAAAGTTACGTGTTGTTCCTTGAACTTACCCATTTTCATAATCACATGTGTTATTGATCCGCCTTTTGGATCTGCTTTTAATGTTCCGTCTTTTTGGGGAATTCCAAAACATTCTGCTTTGAATTTTGTTTTTGCCTTTAATAATAATTCAATGAAATAAATTGCAAAAAGTAACACTGCTATTTTTTCCATATTGCCTACAATTGCTGCGACTGCAAAACTCGCACCAATTGGTAATGTTAATGTATCTCCGCCGAATATTTTTGCAGGAAACCAGTTAAATCTTAAAAATGCAATCAATGCTCCTAACAATGCAGTCATTATAACAACAACTTCTACACTTCCAGTCATAAGTGCGATTGCAAGAAATGTAGTTCCAATTAAAATGCCCTGTCCTGCTTCTAATCCATTGAAACCAGCAAGCATATTGAATGCATTACTTGCGCCAGTCACTCCTATTGGAACAATTATTAGTGAATACCAGATTCCAAAAGTTACTGCTCCAACAAAAGGAAAGATCATTGTTGCAGTACCAACTTTTAATGCCATTAAGGGAAGAGCTGCAAACAAAGGAATTAATGCATGCTGCCATTGTTTAACGCCGTGTTTCCATCCGATTAAATCATCAACCAAACCCAAAAAACCGATAATCAAAATTGTGCAGAAACCTGCAAGAATTATTTGCAAATCAAAGTTTAAAGTTTCCAAATAATGGAAAATGAAAATTGCAGCCATCATGGCCATTATAAATCCGAATAAAACTCCGACACCACCAAGTTCCGGAATTTCAGGATTCCTTAATTTGTTCATGTCTTTTCCAACAAGCCCTCTTCCTTCAACACGCCTTATAATCGGACCCATTGCAGCATATGTAATTATGAATGAAATAATAAAAATAATCAGTATTGAAAGGAACAATTAAATCACTCACTTTTTTACTTTAAAAATTTTAACACCCTGAGTGCTGAAACTTTCTTCGAATCTTTGCATTGTTTCTGATTCATGGAACCAAAGTCTGGAAATTGTTGAGTTATTAGTGGCTGAATTTAGGATGTATATGAATGAATTATCAGGTGCTCTGTAAACATACATTGGAATTTTTTCAGCTTCAATATATGTCGGCTGATTTGACCATTCTGTATTAATCTTTGATATTTCAGATATTGGAAGTGTATTTGCTCCGCAAGTGTAAACAATTTGTGCTCCGCTCCCAGTACTGCTACAGGGGAAAACAACACCGAAATATTTTGTTAATCTCGGATCAGAGGTATTTGTTGTGTTGTATGCATAAATTCCAAATGCTCGTTCCTTTGAAAATGCATCTAAAGTAAGATAAACATAATCCGGGTTGTATTTATCTACAATTTCATTTGCTTCATTTTTATTTTCAGTAATTATAAATCTGGCCATGTCTGAAGCGGCGTCAAAATCCAAATTTCTGTTATCAATTAATACGCTTCTTTCCCCCAAAAATGAAATCCAGTGACCATAATCCCACCAGTTAAATATTGTTGATCCTTCTGGTGTATTTTCTTTCATCCATTCTAATGATTGCGCAAAATTAATACTTCCCTGATCAATTGTCGGCACTTCCTGCCCTACAAAAATTGCACCTGCTGCAATTCCTGTAAGCAAAAGAATTGCTAATGGAATTACTACTGCTTTTGTTTCAATGTTTGTTCTATTTTTTAAATATCTGAAAATTTCAACTGTAACAAGCCCTGCTGCAGCAGCAATTGGCAAACCAAAAGTGTATGTGAATTTCAATTTATACCATGCCATGAATAAAGTTATTGCAATCCAAAAGAACAGAATTCCACTAAGATGTTCTTTATCTTCACGATACATTCTCCATGGGATTATTAAAAGTGCAAGATACGGGAAAATTATTAATGCATTGTATTTATTTCCGAAGAATTGTTTACCTGTGTTTTCTTCACCAACTGTTTGTTCAATAATGCCTTGGCTCCTGAAGTCTGGAATTGTTGTGAAAATCAATGCAAGCACAATTATGACTACATACATTAATGCAAGTCCTGAAAATGCAACTGTTTTATTAGTGCCAGTTTTTTCTTTTCCTGCCATTGTAACAAGAATATATGCTAATATTCCAAATATGAAAAGTCCGCCAATAAAAACAAACATAATGTTTTCTTCTGGAATTAGTAATGCAATATATTTGAAAACCTGAGTAATCCAGTAAGGCCCTCGGTATATTGTTGCACCAATTATAAATATAACAAATGAGATCCCAAAAAGTTTGAAGAAATTAATGAGTTCTTGTTTTGTACGCTTTGCATAAATGTTAAGCATTGCAAAGAAGAAATAACCCACCAACACTAACGGAATAAGCAAAAACATTTCCCAAGTCCAGGACATCAGAACGAAAAAGAAACCTGAAATAACTGCATTTTTAATTGCACTTTTATCAAATTTCAAATCTTTTAAAGAACGTGCAAGAAATGTAAATCCTAAAACTAACCAAAGAAAACCTAATGCATCTTCTTCAAAAAAGCCTGCCATTGTTCTGTAAACAAATGCTGGAATTACTGCACCCATAAAAGCCATTACATACCCTGCTTTATTTCCGTACAATTCACGACCAAAGAAAAATAATGCGACTGCAGTTAATGCACCATAAATTGCAGGCAAAAACCTAACCATCTCAATCAAAAGTTCTTTACTGTAAGGCGCGCCAAATGAAATGATTTTATAAATCGCAGCATTAAAATACCAGAAGAAATCCGCACCTGTCGCCATTGTAGCTCCGCCCATCTGGAAGTATGACTGCGGATCGTTATCAGGTATAAATCCGTTCTGTAAAATATAAGAAACTGCTTTTGTGTGGAAATATGTGTCAAATTCATACATTAAATCATATTTCAGAAGATGACCTCTGATTCCAAATCCTAGAAGAAAAATAATCAGTAATATGAAAATAAGCCGTTTATCAATACTTTTCACTTTATCAAGGATTTTGCCCATTTTTGCCCCTCTGTGGATTTATAGAATGTGTCATCAAAACTATTAAAAACCGATTATATATTATTAACACTTTAAATAGTTTTAAATAACATATACAGGTTAAATTATTCTACTTGTTAATGATGTTTGAATGTGAAGGTTGTAAAAATGAAAGATATTGTTGAAAGAGTAAAACTTAACAGAGGTCTTGCGCAGATGCTCAAGGGTGGAGTAATAATGGATGTTGTTACTTCTGATCAGGCAACAATTGCAGAAAAAGCAGGTGCAGTTGCAGTTATGGCTTTAGAACGCGTACCCTCAGATATACGAAAAGATGGCGGCGTAGCTCGAATGTCAAACCCTGAAATGATTAAAGGAATTATGGCTGCTGTTTCAATTCCTGTAATGGCAAAAGCAAGAATAGGTCACTTCGCAGAAGCTCAGGTTCTTGAATCACTTGGTGTTGATTTTATTGATGAATCAGAAGTTTTAACTCCTGCAGACGAAAAATTTCATATTGATAAATGGAAATTTAAAGTTCCCTTTGTTTGCGGTGAAACTGATTTGGGCGAAGGTTTAAGAAGAATTTCCGAAGGCGCTGCAATGATGCGCACAAAAGGAGAAGCAGGCACGGGAAACATTGTTGAAGCAGTAAAACATCTGCGAAAAGTTTATTCTCAAATTGATTTTTTGAAAAAATCAAAACCCCCTGTTCTTAAACAATTTTCAAAAGTTGAGCGCGTTCCGTTTGATTTAGTAAAAGAAACCGTGAAACTGGGAAAAGTTCCTGTTGTTAATTTTGCTGCGGGTGGTATAGCCACACCTGCAGATGCATCACTTGTAATGCAATTGGGTGCTGAAGGAGTATTTGTTGGTTCAGGTATTTTCAAAGCTTCGAATCCTGAAAAGCGTGCAAAAGCAATTGTTCAGGCAACTCACTATTTTTTAGATCCTGATAAAGTTGCAGAAGCATCTGAAGGACTTGGAGAGGCAATGAAAGGTCAAGAGATTTCCGAACTTGAGACAAGGTATGCAAAAAGGGGATGGTAACCCCCCATGCTTAACATTGGCGTTCTTTGCCTTCAAGGGTCATTTGCCGAACATATCACGTCTTTAAGAAATCTTGGAATACAACCTGTTGAAGTTAAACATCCAAAAGATTTTGAAAATCTGCATGGTTTAATAATTCCCGGTGGAGAATCCACAACACTTACAAACTTAATTCGCTTAAACAAACTTGATACTGCACTTGAAAATGCAATTAAAAACGGATTAATTGTTTTTGCAACCTGTGCTGGTGCAATTTTAATTTCAAAAAATTCAAATGATGTGCGCGTGAAAAACTTTGGAATGATTGACGCAGTTATTGAAAGAAATGCATATGGCAGACAAAACGAATCTTTTATTGAACAGATTGAAGTTGAAGGCATAGGTTCAGTACGTGCTTTATTCATAAGAGCGCCAATAATAAGGTCTGTTGGCCCAGATGTAAAAATCCTTGCTTCAAAACCAAATGAAATTTTTATGGCTGAGAATGAAAACGCAATAATTACTACCTTTCATCCTGAATTACACGAAGATTTGCGAATTCATAAATACTTTTTGGATAAAGTAAAGAAAAAGTTACTTGGATAATGTAGATTCTTTTGAATTACTTGGTTAACTTAACTTCCTTTGATTTAAAGTCCCCGAATTTCCACGTGTTTTACATATTTCACAATTAGTTCTTTTATTTCTTCTAATTGTTCTTTTGTGTATGGTTCTTTTTCCATTGCTTCTATTGAAAACGTTTTTTCGTTTCTGAATTGCTGGAGGAAATATTTATTTGCACCTTGAATCATTTGTCTTATTTCTTTAAAATCTGTTTGTGTAAGTTCAGGATAAACAGTTGTTCTGAACTCATAATCAATTCTGCTGTGCATTATTATTTCAATTGATTTTTTTATTTTATCAGTGTCAACTTCAGCGCCTGTTAATTTTGCATATCTTTCAAATGGAGCTTTAATATCCATTGCAATGTAATCAACATACCCGTCATCAATTAGTTCTTTTAATTTTTCAGGCATGCATCCGTTAGTATCAAGTTTCACTTTAAATTTCATTTTCTTAATTTTAGAAATAAATTTTTTCAAATCATTTTGAATTAGCGGTTCGCCCCCTGTTATTACAACTCCCTCTAAAACATTTTTTCTTTTTTCTAAAAAATCAAAAAAGGACGCTTCCGGCATCAATTCAGAATTTTCAAAAGGAATGAGTTCTGGATTGTGACAAAAAGGGCACCTCAAATTACAGCCCTGTGTAAAAACAACACATGAAATATGATTTGGATAATCAAGAAGGCTTGTTTTGAGTAAACCCGCAATATTCATTTCAAATCACACTTTTTGTTATTTTTATTTCAAATCACATGCATTTCAGCATTTTGTTGAAAGTTTTTCACTTTCCAATATTTTATCAAACGTTTTTCTGTCTTTAAATTCTGCTCTTTTACCTGTGTTCCATTGGTCAACTGGTCTCAGGTAACCAACCACTCTGCTGTATACTTCGCATTTTGTTCTGTCTGAGTTGTTTATTTTTTCGTTTTGTGTTTTTACTTCTTCACTCATTATTTCACCTCCGCTTTTGCATTGCTTTGATTTTTTGCCAGAAGTGCATCACACTTTGGACAGTACTCATGTTCTCCTTCTAAATATCCATGCTTTGGACAAATACTAAATGTCGGCGTCAGTGTGTAATATGGCAGATTATAAGTTTCTGCAATTTTCCTTACTAATTTTTTTGTTGCTTCTGCTGAGGGAAGCTTCTCACCAACAAAACCATGTAACACTGTTCCGCCAGTATAGAGTGTCTGTAACTGATCTTGTTTTTCCAGTGCTTCAAAAATATCATCAGTGAAACCAACAGGAAGCTGTGTTGAATTTGTGTAATATGGACTTGCATTTTTATCCATGTATGTGGTTTCATTTGCAACTCTCAGACCAGGGAACTTTCGTTTATCAAGCATAGCTAATCTGTATGAAGTTCCTTCTGCAGGTGTTGCTTCTAAATTGTACATTACACTGTCATCTTCCTGATACTCTTGTAATTTGTCTCTCATATGGTTCATTGTTTTTACTGCAAATTTAATTCCTTCTGGTTCTGAGATTGAAATATCAAACATATTTTGGAGTGCCTCATTCATTCCAACTAAACCAATAGTTGAAAAGTGATTTTTCCAGTACACACCTTCGCTTTCTTTTATTTTTCTTAAGAAGAATGCAGAATAAGGATATAACCCCTGCTCTGTGAATTTTTCTAAAATATTTCTTTTAACTTGCAACGATTCTCTTGCAATATCCATCAACATATCTATTCTTTCAAAGAATTCATTTTCATTCTTTGACAAATAACCAAGTCTTGGCATGTTAAGTGTGACAACACCAACTGAACCTGTTAATGGATTTGCGCCAAACAGGCCCCCGCCTCTTTTTCTAAGTTCTCTGTTGTCTAATCTTAATCTGCAGCACATACTTCTTGCATCCTCAGGACTCATGTCTGAATTTACGAAATTTGAATAGTAAGGTATTCCGTATTTTGCAGTCATTTCCCAGATTTTATTGTAATCTTCATTGTCCCAGTCAAAATCTTTTGTAATGTTATAAGTTGGAATTGGGAATGTAAAAATTCTTCCTTTTGCATCTCCTTCAATCATAACTTCTGCAAATGCTTTGTTGAACATTCTCATTTCATCTTCAAAATCTCCGTAATTATCCTTTGTTGGTTTTCCCCCCATAATCACAGGATCATTTTTTATGAAATCAGGAACTTTCAAATCCAAAGTTATATTTGTGAACGGTGTCTGGAAACCAACACGTGTCGGAACATTAATATTGAAAACAAAAGCCTGCATTGCCTGCTTAACCTGATCATAACTCATATTATCCTGTCTTATGAACGGTGCAAGATAAGTATCAAAATTTGAAAATGCCTGTGCACCTGCAGCTTCCCCTTGTAATGTAAAAAAGAAATTAACTAATTGCCCTAATGCACTTGGTAAATGTTTTGGTGGTTTTGATTCTACTTTTCCACGTACACCACCAAAACCTGACATTAATAAATCCTGTAAATCCCAGCCGACACAATAAGGTCCTAATATTCCTAAATCATGAACATGAAAATCGCCTTCTCTGTGCGCGTCAGCAATTTTTTTATTGTAAACTTTCTGCAACCAATATCTTGCTACAATTGCAGATGAAATATTGAAGTTAAGCCCCTGCAATGAATAAGTCATATTTGAGTTCTCTTTTACGCGCCAGTCTTTTTCTCCGATATAATTCTCAACCAAACTAAGGTCATCAAACAAATCTTTGACATCACGTATTTCTTTGTGTTTTTGTCTGTAAAGTATGAATGCTTTTGCTGTTTTTGCATGTCCGTCTTCAATTAATACTTTTTCAACTGCATCCTGGATGTCTTCGACTGCAGGAATATCCTTATCTGTGAATCTTTCGTTCAGATATTCCACTACTCTGCTTGAAATTTGCATTGCAACTCTGCTGTCAGTTCCGCCAACAGACTGTGCTGCTTTCCAGATTGCATTTGTTATTTTGCTTTGGTCAAATGGCAGTAAAGTATTGTCTCTTTTTCTGATAAATTTGAAGTTACTCGCCGACATACATATCTCTCCTTTGTGATTTTTTCCTTTTGATGAGCCTTTTAATAATTAATTTCTTTACCAACCCAATGTATCACTAATTCTTCTTTCCTTTATAAATCCAACCCATGTTTTCTTAACAGTTCGAACATTAAACTTTTATACTCGCAAATCAATAAAAAACTAATTAATCGTCAAAAATTACATTTAAAAATCCAAAAAATCCTTCTTTCAACTAAAACCAAAGTTAAGTTTCAGAACTGTTAAGTTTTTGGGTTTTTAAAAAGCTGAAATTTTGTTTAGTTTTTCTAAAACATTAAAACAAAAAAAGAGAAAAAAAGTGATTAGCAACGTCAAGGCGGCTCCAAGGCAAAGCTCAGTGCCAACCAAATCGCTGAAGGTCTTAACTTCTGGGTTCGGAATGAGTCCAGGTGTTTCCCCTTCGCTGTGATCGCTAATCGTACATATTGCACATTAGAAGCTTTAAAAAGCTATCTATTGCGTTAAAATGAAAATAAAAAAAGAGAAAAAAGAAGCTTTTAGTTCTTCTTTTCAGTGGTTTTAGCAGCTTTTACTTTAACAGTTGCTTTCTCTGCAATTGGTTTTTCCTTCACTGTTGCTTTCTCTGTGCTTTTTTTTGTCTTTACTGCGGATTTCTTTTCTGATGGTTTTGTTGCACCAACTAATTCAGCTGCAACTTTCAGACCTTTTCTCAGTAAAGATTCTTTCTTTGCACCTGCGCAGATTACCTTTCCGTTCTTGAAAAGTAAAAGTGTCAACTTAGGATCATCTAATCTTAAAATCGCACCTGGAAATTGTTCAGGTTCGTATTCAACATTGTCAAGATTCATTGCAGTCTGGAACAAATCTAAATTCATATTGAAATTTGCAGTAGCAACCAGATTTACAACAACATAATCAACCTTTCTCTGAACTTTTACAGATGGCTGAATTTCATGAATTAATTTTGATGCTTTTCTGATTCCCTGCTGAATTTCTTCTTCATTTGACGCACCAGAACAAATAACTTTTCCGTTCTTGAAAAGAAGCATTGAAACCTTAGGTTCCTTAAGTTTCAGTATCGCACCTGGAAATTGTTCAGGTTCATATTCAACATTTGGTATTGTTATTGCTAAGTTATACAAATCTAAAGTTGCATTTAAGTTCCCTGATGCAACAAGATTTACAATAGTATATTTCATACCCCATCCCCTCTTGAGTTTTTTATTTAAAAACCTAATATAAATGGATTTCGTAACCTTTATAAAGGCTTTATATAGGGGTGAAAACACTGGCTTTGTAGATTAATGCAGAACACGGTTGGTCTGTAGAATAAACCCTTTTTGTGCAAAGCCACGATTATACAAAGATAGTATACTATTATTGTATAACTGTTATGTAATCACATATTCATTATTCCCTGTTCTTAGAGTAGATTTCCAGTGAAATATCTTCTGTTGAGATGGGTATTTAGCAAAAGGTTTAAATACCTGTTTCGACAAAGCCCCAAAAACCGAAATCCGCATATGGCCCATGCTATGAAAACCCAAAATCTTCCAGTGAACCTATATAAACCTTTCTTTGTAGAATTATCTATTAATATTGATTTGAGTAGAGTAAAATCTGAAAAAGTGATAAAATGGCATGTAAGAAAGCAAAAGGTAAAAGAGCTAAAACAAGACAAAAGCTCAGAAGAAAAAAGGGAATGAAAAAGCTCACTGTCAATAAACAATTGAGTGTTTTCGACGAAGGGGAAAAAGTACAGATTAACATAGATCCCTCTGTACACTCAGGTTTCCCAAACCCAAGATATCAGGGTTTTGTAGGAACTGTTGACGGAAAACAAGGACCGCACACTTTCAAAGTTTCTTTCAAATTAGGGAGGACAAAAAAGATGTGTTTAGTAAATGGTGCACATTTAAAAGTTCTTAAAATGCAAACAAAAGCAGAAAACACAAAGGTGACAGCATGATTGGTGAAAAAATTCTTGAACAAAGACCAGCATCACTAAAAGAAGTTGATGACTTACTTGTTGAAAGAAAAAAAGAAAAAGAACTTACTTACGAACAGGACCTTACATTAAAGTATGCTAAGAAATTTTCAAAACTTACAGATGCAAAATACAAAAAAATTGTCAAAGATTTAAGCAGCGTCGAAGGGCTCACAGACGATCTGATAGTAAAAATCATTGATATAGTACCTGCAGACAAAAACATTCTCGATTTGCTTCTTGAGAAACACACTATCAGTGATGAAGCAAAGAAACAAATTCTCGAGATTACCTCGAACCAAAAGCCTGCAAGTAAATAAAGCTGGAGATTTTGTATAAGGTGATTCTAAAATGCCTAATGAAGAATATTCATACGTTCTGGATTACTTGCCAAAAGGCAAGCCAAACAGTTACAAAGCAGAACCAATTGCACAGATTTTGGGTATTGATTTCTTTACTTTGTTAGAAGTAGTGCCGAAAACACCTCTGCAGGTAATGAATAAAATATATGTTGGAAAAGATGAGCGTCAAAATATAGAATACATAAAGAAAAGAATCACATACAAAGAACTAACTTCAACAGCAGTTGCAGAATTAGAAAAAGCAGTTGAGAAAATAGTTGCAGACGATACAAAAAGATTCCTTGATTTTTTTAATAATGCACGTTCAATTACAATCAGGAGACACCAGCTTGAGTTACTCCCCGGATTAGGCAAAAAACACACTAAAAGCATTCTTGACGCACGTGAGAAAAAACCTTTTGAATCATATGCTGATATTAGTAAAAGAGTTGCATTAGTGCCAAACCCAAAATCAATTCTTGTAAAAAGAATACTTGAAGAAATTGAAGAAGAAGATATGAAATATTACCTATTTGCAAGACCTCCTGCAAAAGAATTCAGGAGATAACAATGCCTCTTTTCAATGAACTTCAGAATCTGATGATTAAATACCGATTTAAGCCAAATAAGAAACTGGCCCAGTTTTTCATAATTGATGATGAATTTTTAGAACAACTTATCACGGGCGCAAAGCTCACTCCTGATGATGTTGTTCTTGAAATTGGTGCCGGCACTGGATTTCTTACAAAAAAAATTCTTGAAAAATGCTCAGTAATTTCATATGAATTAGATGACAATCTATGCCGCCTTTTGGAAACTGAAATTACTGATAAAAAATTAAATTTGCAGAAAGGGAATTTTTTAGATTCTAAAATTCCCAAGTTCACAAAAATAATTTCACTGCCCCCTTATACAATTTCTTCAAAAATAATGTACAAAATACTTCCTTTGAATTTTTCAGAAGCATTCCTTGTGTTTCAGAAAGAATTCATTGACAAACTTACTGCGCATGAAGGTTATATGGAATATAATGCACTAAGTGTACTAACACAATATTATACTGAACCAGAAATTCTGAAAACACTATCTAATGAATCGTTCTTTCCCAAACCAAAAACACATTCTGCAGTCATTAAACTAACAAAGAAAAAAAGATTCGGAACTGTAAAAAACGAAGTATTATTTGAAAAATTTATGAAATCACTTTTCAGATTTCAGAATAAAAATTTAGGAAACGCAATGATGAACGTGTTCCCGTTTATTGAGAAAGATTTAGGACTGACAAAAGCCAAATTCAAAAAGAAAATTGATTCTCTTGAATTGAACGAAGAAAAAGTAAATAAAATCTCAGTTAAAAAATTTGTAGAAACATTCAATTCTTTGTTTTAAACAATGGTTTCCAGAATAATGCCTTCCGATTCAATTGGCGAGTCTTTTATAATGTATTTTTTTGCAAGTTCTAATTTTCGCGGATTGCTTGCATAAATTACAAAAATAATGTCGTCTTTTTTCAGAGTGTCCCCTTCTTCCGAATGTAACATTAACCCTGCTTTTGCATCTGCAGGCGCACCTGCCAAACGTGCTGCTTTTATGCATTTTTTAATATTTATTTTTGATATCTCGCTTTCGCAACTTGCTCTGATAACTGCTTTGTATTTTGCATCTTTTATTTCATTTGAGGCATAAACCTTCCCGCCCTGTGCTTTGATTATTTCTTTCATTTTTTTAAGTGCTTTCCCTGATTCTAAAATTTCAGTTGCAATTTTTTTACCCTGTCCTTTTTTCGCTTTTCCTGAAAGTTCAAGTAGTAATCCTGCTAAGTCACAGCTTTTTTCAGCTAAA
>JAZDFD010000003.1:0-3531 GCA_043808155.1 Candidatus Iainarchaeum sp. | reverse complement strand
AATTGGCGGAGAATATACTGACAAATACTGCTGTGGTGATGATGATTCAGAATATAAACGAACGAGAATATGCCTTATAGATGCTTGCACTTCCGATCCTAATGATGATGCTTGCTGTTTTGAAGACAATAAATGTGTATACAATGATGTTTGTTATGCAAACACCTATGTTGGAGATATAGACAGTGACGATGAAGATGAAGTGTGTAATAATGGTATATGGACTCTTTTTGAATTTCCAATTCCCGAACTTCTAGAACCAGAAAACAACGCAATCCGAGGTATGGGGATTCAACTGTTTGATTGGACTGATGTTCCAAATGCAACTAAATATGAATTATCCGCAACAAAACCAGATCAAAGTGAACAATCTGTAAAAGTTCCAAACAGCCAATTATTATTCGGTGCATATTTCTGGAACACTAATTTAGTAGACGGGGATTATATTTGGAAAGTAAGAGCATTCTTTGATTTAGTTCCTGGAGAATGGTCAGAAACAAGAAACCTAACAAAAAGCACAACTATTGATTTAATAGAACCTCTAAATAACTCTGAAGTTGGTTTAGGAAATCAATATGTGGATTGGACACCAGTCCAAGGTGCAGAAAAATATGAATTATATGTAGTGAGGCCTGACGATTTGAAATACAACGTGCTCGTTAAAAACGATTATTTCTTTGTCCCTGCTACATTTTGGGATCCCCAACCATTAGGCGAATATCATTGGAAAGTTCGTGCTTATAATTCTGGCGATTATGGTCCATATTCAGATACTTGGATATTCACTAAAATTAACTAATTCGGCACTTTAATATATATCATTAATATATAATAGAAACAACATGCCCCTTGATAAGAAAATCTTCATGTTCAATGTAATGCTCGTAATGGGTATTCTTCTGAATTCTGTTTATTTTAGTGATATTGGTATTGGGGGTGATGACGGTTCAGATTCTCCTGTAATTGATGATGGCGGAGGAGACGATATTATTGGTCCTCTGCCCGAACCTGTGTGTCGTCCTGGTGATACTGCTCCTTGCAGTACAGGCATCCCCGGACTTTGTTCGCGTGGAGAACGAACCTGTCAAGGCGATTTCACTTGGGGAACTTGCCAGCAGACAATTTTCCCAGTAACTGAACAATGTGCAGACGGAATTGACAATGATTGTGACGGAAAAACAGATCTTAGTGATGAAGACTGCAGATGTACTGAAGGCGAACAAAGACCATGTTCCAATGGCCCTGGAATTTGTTCTGATGCTTATCAGCTTTGTGTTGGTGGTACCTGGCAGCCGGAATGTATTGGTCCGCATATAAATGAATTTCCTGAACTTTGCTATGACAATTTAGATAATGACTGTGACACTTTAACAGACAAAAGCGATTTTGATTGTTTGGAATTCTGTATCAATAACCGAGACGATGACGACGACACTTTAATTGATATGCAGGATGATGATTGCCCGAGAACATGCACATCCGTTTATGAAAACGGGGACAACCAAATTGACATGTGCTGTGCAGACATTGACAGGGATGGGCAGACAAATGATAATGAATGCCTTGTAGTTTCAGGAGAATATCTTTTATTACCCCCTAATGATGGACTTTTCAATGATGGACTTATAAATCTAATTAAAATCCCAATTGGATATTTGTGTCTGGAGAATTGTTTCAATGACACAGATGACGATTGTGACGGTTTAGATGATTACTCTGATCCTGATTGCATAGAAATTATTTTGGATGTCTGCAACAATCAGAGGGATGATGACAACGATGGAAAAATAGATGATTGTTATTGCGATGAAATTTACGAAGATGAAAATCCTCCATGGTATTCTGAATGTTTAGGAACGCAAGGAACTCCAACAAAAACCCCCGGAGAATTAGGTGAAGACAGCTGTTACTCTGAAGGTGAATGGTATTGCGACTGCCCATCAGATACTTATAATGTAGACAATAAATGTGTCATTTGTGCAGATTTTGAAATTTGCAATGATTCACTTGACAACGACTGCGATGGTTTCACTGATTGTGAGGATTCAGAATGTTTTTCAAAAACATATTGTGAATGTAAAACAGCAACAATACGCGAATGCGGATTAGACATTGGTGCGTGCACTAAAGGAACACAAAAATGCGTTTTAAATAAATGGACTGAGTGTAAAAATGCAATTCTCCCAGTAAAAGAAATTTGTGATGATTTTAAAGACAATGACTGTGACGGAAAAACAGATGAAGGGTGTGCAGATGAAATCTGCAACGGAATTGATGACAATTCAAACGGCGCAGTAGATGAAGGCTGCCCTTGTATTTATGGTGCAACAATTGACTGCGGACTAGATGAAGGTTTGTGTCAGTTTGGTTACCAAATTTGTGTTGGTAAAACCTGGAGCGACTGCAAAGAAGCAATCTGGCCTGTAAAAGAAAAATGCGGAGACTTACTTGACAACGATTGTGATGGTTTTAAGGATGAAGATTGTTTCACAACTGGAACAAATCCCAATGCATTACAACTTGAAATTGTAATGAATTCAAAAATTGAAGTAAAATCAATTCAGGAAATTAAAATTCTAAATAAAAAAACACAAACTCCGATTGAAGGCGCATATATTTTCATAAACACACCTTCAGGTTTAATTGAAACATTTACAACAGGAAAAGAAGGAACTGTATTTTTCAGAGCAGATGAATTAGGAATTTACAAAGTAGAAGTCACTTATCAAAATATAAAATTAAATAGTATTTTTATTTCACAAAATTTAACGTCAATATCATTTGATACACTTAACTCAATTGGTCTTTTCTTTTTCGGAAATACTTGTACTGAAAATTCATTTTTCTGTTTATTTATGATTCTTTTGGCATTTGCAGCTTCATTACTTTCATATTATGTTGCGGGAAATTATTTTACAGACACAAAAAGAAATCTCCCGCAAAGGCTTACATCTATACTCACGAGGCTTCTGATTGGCGTGATTTTCTTCTTCACACCCCTGTTTGTTGTTAAAGTTTCAGGTATATTTGTAGGACTTTTCTTTTCATTGATTGAATTAGGTGTCCTTTTGGGTCTTGAACACTACAAAAACAGCTGGAAAAGAATCAAAAATCTCAAAACCTTATTGTTCCCAAATAAGCCTTAGAAATCCACCCCTCTATGTAAGTTCCATCTCTCAGAAACCCACTTTCTCGTAAGCTTTATATATTACATTAATTATCCTATATACATTAACTCGCAGTGTGGTGAATATGTTGTCGAAAAAATTGATTTTCTTAAGTTTGCTTGTAATCACAGGCGTTTTAGCAAATACTTTGTATTTTGAACAGTATGGAATTGACGGAGCTAATTTAGCCCCAACAAATCTGCAGTTTGCAACTTCTGAAGGCTGTTCTGCACCAACAGGCATGGTTGGCGGAACAACCGAATTTACAACCACTGAAGATGGGAAGACAACAATTACCACAACCACATCTAAGGGCGCTGCAAGAGTAACAACAACATCCCCTGATGGGGGACATATTGTGACA
>JAZDFD010000002.1:0-11534 GCA_043808155.1 Candidatus Iainarchaeum sp. | reverse complement strand
CCTGCAATAACAAAAGGTCCTGCGCGTTCCCCTCTCCCTGTTTCATCAATTCCAAAAACTAAGCCCTCATCTTTCTCAGCCATAAAATCAAGAATCATTTCTTTAACTTTGGAAGAGTCTTTCCCCTGAATCACGATTTTCCCTGTATTATAAAGCGTGACACTCGTGTCTCCAATTCCCACACGCATTTCCTCATATTTGGTTTTGGTTTCCTTTTTTGGAAATTTTTGCAGGAATTTCTTCAGGTTTTCCTTCTCTTCCCTTGAAAAATTAAGCATTTCCGGCATAGGGCATCAGCCACTATGTTTTAAATCTTTTGAGTTCTTATTTCTTTTGGTGATGTTTTGAAAATATTTTTAGATACTGCAGATGTTAATGAAATCCGGGAAGCTGTTTCATACGGAATAATTGACGGAGTAACAACTAACCCGTCTTTAATTGCAAAAAGCGGGCGAGACTTTAAAGAAGTTGTAAATGAAATATGCAAAATTTTTGATGAGTTTGGAATTAAGAATGCATCAATCAGTGCAGAAGTTCTTTCAACTAAAGCGGGACCAATGGTTGATGAAGCATTAAAACTTTCAAAAATTCACAAATCAATTACAGTTAAAATTCCAATGACTACCGAAGGATTAAAAGCAACACACGAACTTGCAAGACAAAAAGTAAAAGTAAACATCACATTAGTATTTTCACCAACCCAAGCACTTGCAGCAGCAAAAGCCGGTGCAGCATATGTTTCTCCTTTCATAGGGCGCCTAGATGATAAATATGGTGACGGCACAGGGGTTGAAGTTCTCCGAGAAATTGCAGAAATTTATAAAACTTATAATTTCAAAACAGAAATCATTTCTGCTTCAATAAGAAGCATTTCACATGTTGCTGCTTCTGCACTTGCGGGTGCGCACATTGCAACAATTCCTCCAAAAATTCTGAAAGACATGTTAAAACATGAATTAACCAATGCAGGAATTAAAAAGTTTGAAGAAGATGCAGCAAAATCAAAACAAAAAATTTAAGTGTTTTCTATGCCAAAGTTAAAACTGTCCCCAAGCATACTTAATGCTGATTTTAAAAAAATAAATGCAGAGATTGCAGAAATTGAAAAATTTGCAGAAATGATTCATTTGGATGCAATGGATGGAAAGTTTGTTCCAAATAAAACTTTTGGCTCAGAGTTTGTTTCCAAAATCAAAACAAAACTTCCGCTTGACTGCCACTTGATGATTGAAAATCCCGAAGCAGAAATTGAAGCATATGCAAAAGCAGGTGCATCAATAATCACATTTCATTTTGAAGCAGTAAAAAATCCAAAAAAACTAATTGATAAGATTCACTCCCTGAATTGCAAAGCAGGTATTTCCATAAAACCCGCAACCCCTGTTTCTGAAATCAAATCACTTTTAGATTCACTTGACCTTGTTCTTGTAATGGGTGTTGAACCCGGATTCGGTGGACAAAAATTCATGGAGTCATGCATTTCTAAAATAAAAAAAATCAGAACCTTAAAACCAGAATTAGATATTGAAGTAGATGGCGGGATTAACAAAGAAACTCTGAAAACTGCAAAATCCGCAGGTGCAAATGTTTTTGTTGTTGGTTCTGCAATTTTCTCCCAGCCCGACAGAAAAAAAGCAATCCTTGAAATAAGAAAATTAATGGAAAATTGATTTATTTCAAAAGCACATCTCTGATGTTTTCTGATAATTTCACTATGTTGGTTTTACCGTGCTTTTCTATTTCAATAACATGTCTGTCAGTGAGTCTCTGCAAGATCCTGTGACTCTTGAGTTTCCCAATGCCTTCAATTCTTGAAATTTCAGACTGAAGTACTTTGCCGTTATTTTCAAGTATTTTCTGAACAACCAATTTTTCCTCTTTATTCAGAAACTGAATAAGTGTCTCTGCTATTTTTTTCAAATCTTTTTCTTTATTTTCAAGTTTAGTTGTCATAAAGAAGAAAACTACTGCACCAATTACAACACCGCTAAGAATGAAAATGGGAGTCAGTTCAGTAAGCAGGTTAACTCTCTGTTCATGTTGGCAAACACCATCAATATAACAAACATTAGGATTTGTTTCTGAAAGTATTACAGGGACGTAAAAAACAATTCCCAGTACACAAATTAACACAATAATTCCTGCAATTGTTCTTTTGTTTGACAAATCGATTTTCAGGTCCATCACATTACTTCTGAAACTAACAGTTTTTAAAGTTAAATTTAATGAAAGTTTAGAGTGGGCTCATAACTGAATTGTAGTTATTATTGACGGGTTCATAACTGAATCCCCGTTATTATTGACGGTTTCAGCAATCGCTATTAATGGTTTCAGTTGCATTAGTGCTGGTGATTCAATGAGAACCGAGCTTAAAATCAAGGTAACAGGAATGCACTGCGGAAGCTGTGCAAAACTAATTGAAGATGCACTTTCAAAATTAGAAGGTGTTGAAGAAACAAAAGTAAGTTTAGAAGACGACACTGTACAAGTGAGTTTTGATTCTGATCAGATTTCTAAAGAAAAGATTGAAGAGGAGCTTAAGGGATTAGGATACCCCCCCGAGGGCTCCTCTAAATCCTCCCTAAAACCAAATACAATCAGGGAAGGAATAATCTATGGTTTAGTCCCGCATATTGGATGCATTGGTTTCATTGTTGCATCTGTATTAGGTGTCACAGTAGCAGTTGAATTTTTCAAACCACTTTTAATGAATCCTTGGTTCTTTCACATTCTTATTTTACTTTCAATTGGATTCGCAACTCTTTCATCCGCATTCTATCTTAAAAAAAATGGTTTGCTTTCATTAAAAGGAATAAAGAAAAAGAAAAAATATCTAACCGCAATGTATGGTTCAACAGTTGGAATAAATCTGATTTTATTTTTCATGATCTTTCCAGTGCTTGCAAATTTAGACACTGGTTCATTTGCTAATACTACGGGAATTGCAATAACTGGAAATGTTGTATTAACAGATGTAGCTAATGATAACGTGAATTTGCAGGTACCCGAACCTACTACTGGTTCAATGCTTACATTACAAGTGGATATTCCCTGCCCAGGGCACGCACCATTAATTTCCGGAGAACTAAAATCAATTAAGGGCGTTACTGGCGTGAGATACAAAAGTCCAAATTATTTTGATGTTGCATTTGATTCATCACAAACTTCTAAAACCGAAATTCTTGCATTGGATGTTTTTGATGTATATCCTGCAACAGTAACTTTTGAATCAGAAAATTCTCGAACAGAGAAAGCATCATTAGCAGAAAATAAAGTACGTGAAACAACAAGTCTTGCGCAGTCAAATGATAATGTTAATTCATCTGCAAGCTGTGATGGTAGCTGTGGTGGCACAGGTTCATGCGGTTTACCAACATGCGGCTGCAGTGCTAAATAACGGAGGAATAAAAAATGAAAAAAATTTTAATGTGTATTTTGGGATTTCTTATTTTATCAGGCTGTGTTTCAGATAATTCCACTGGATTAGTAACAGCAACGCAGGCAGAAAGTGATTCAATTTCAATTCCTGTCTCAGAAATAACAACAACTGCAAAATGGTTTGAATATGAATCAAGCGGCACTACAATAAGGTTCTTTGCTGTAAAAGCAAGTGATGGCAGTATTAAGACTGCATTTGATGCATGTGATGTTTGTTATGGTGCAAAAAAAGGTTATAGTCAAAGCGGAGATGTTATGGTCTGTAATAACTGCGGTAACAAGTACTCTATTGACAGTCTTGGAACTGAAAACAAAAAAGGTAGCGGATGCTGGCCAGGTTATCTTCCAAGTTCAGTAATTGGAGACAATCTTGTCATAAAGAACTCTGATCTGGAAAAAGGAAGAAATAAATTCATATGATTAGTAATATAGTCCATTATACTACGTGAATTGTAATAAGTGAATTGTAATAGGTGAACGTATGATAAAATCTGAATTAATTATTGAAGGCATGCACTGCGCATCGTGTTCTACATTAGTTCAGAAAAAACTTTCAGAAACTGAAGGGATAGCAAAAAGCAATGTTAATTTTGCTGCTGGAAAAGCTTTTGTTGAATTTGATGAGAAAAAAGTCACATTAGAAAAAATAACTGAAATCATAACTAAATTAGGTTATAAAGCAAGTATTGGATTTGATTTGGAAAGAGAAAGAAAACTCAGGGAAGGAGAAATTTCTTCTTTGAAAAAAACCTTGCTTTTCAGTGCAATATTAACACTCCCTGTTTTTATTTTAGGAATGTTTATTATGGATTTTCCCTACAGACTCTGGATTATGTTTATTCTCGCAACACCAGTCCAATTCATTGCGGGAAGAAGATTTTATCAGGGTGCATGGAGTGCGTTAAGAAATAAAAGCGCGTCAATGGATACTTTAATTGCGTTAGGTACAAGTGCCGCGTATTTCTACAGTGTAGTTGCTTTACTTGGTTTTTTACAGGAACAATATTTTGAAACAGCAGCAATACTTATTACATTAGTTCTAGTTGGTAAGTATTTAGAGGCAGTTGCAAAAGGCAGAACAAGTGAAGCAATAAGAAAATTAATGAATCTTTCACCAAAGACAGCTTTAGTTGAAAGAAACGGAAAAGAGCTTACAATAAATGCTTCTGAAATTAGAGAAAATGACATCATAATTGTAAAACCTGGTGCTCAAATTCCCACAGACGGACTTATTATTTCAGGAAACACTTCAATTGATGAAAGTATGCTTACTGGAGAAAGTATTGCAGTTGAAAAGAAAATTAATGACAAAGTTTTTGCAGGCACTATGAACAAACAGGGATTTATAAAATTCAGAGCAACAAAAGTCGGAACTGAAACAGTTCTTGCACAAATAATAAAACTTGTTGAAGAAGCCCAGGGCTCAAAAGCAGATATTCAAAGATTTGCAGATAAAATCAGCTCTGTTTTTGTTCCAGCAATACTTGTTATTGCACTGCTTACTTTTTTAGCATGGCTTTTTGTATTTCCTGAAGGCTTTGCTTTTGCATTAGTTGCTGCAGTCTCTGTATTGGTTATTGCCTGTCCCTGTGCTTTAGGCTTAGCTACGCCCACAGCAATAATGGTTGGTACTGGAAAGGGAGCAGAGAATGGAATTTTAATAAAAAATGCAGAAGCACTTGAATTGAGCCATAAAATAAACGCAGTAATCTTTGATAAAACTGGCACTTTAACAGTCGGAAAACCAAAACTAACAAATGTATTTTCAGTTTCAGAAATAAAAGAAAATGAACTGCTTTCAATTTCAGCTTCACTTGAAAAGAATTCAGAACATCCTTTAGCAGATGCAATTGTTTCAGGTGCGGAATCAAAAAAACTCTCGCTTTCAAAAGTTGATGCTTTCAAAGCAATTCCTGGAAAAGGAATTCAAGGCAAAATCAAATCTAAAGAATATTTCTTAGGGAGTGTAAACTATGCAAAAGAACTCCACAATTTAGACAGTATCGCTTCCCAACTCTCAAAATTAGAATCAGAAGGGAAAACTGTAATGTTAGTTTTCTCTAAAACTAAAATTTTAGGCGGAATTGCAGTTGCTGACACAATAAAAGAAACAAGCAAAAATGCAGTTTCTAAATTAAAAGAAATGAATATTGGTGTCTGGATGATTACAGGAGATAATAAAAGAACTGCAGACGCAATAGCAAAAACATTGGGAATTGAAAATGTGTTTGCTGAGGTTCTCCCAAACCAAAAATCAGAATATGTTAAAAAACTACAAAAAGAAGGAAAAGTTGTTGCAATGGTCGGCGATGGTATTAATGATGCACCTGCATTAGCACAGGCAGATTTGGGAATTGCAATGTCACAAGGTTCAGATATTGCAATAGAAGCAGGCAACGTAGTTTTAATGAAAAGCAATCCAATGGATGTTGTTTCAGCAATCATTCTTGGCAAAAAAACAATAAACAAAATCAAACAAAATCTTTTTTGGGCTCTTGTCTACAACACATTAGGCATCCCAATCGCAGCAGGACTTTTATATTATCCTTTTGGAATTCTCCTGTCACCAATGATTGCAGGCGGAGCAATGGCACTAAGTAGTGTTTCAGTTGTAACTAATTCTCTTCTTCTTAAAAGAATAAAATTAAAATGATTTTATTATCGTGGGTTTGAGTTTACGAAAACCCACACATAACTCGGGACACACGGTCGAAACCGTGTAGGCTCAGTGTTGAGTTGTTTCGTCACAACCTTTTTGCAAGCAAAAAGCTTGACCAAAAAGATTCGGTAGGTGTTAACATCATCATTGCCTGAAAATAAGATGATTGGATATGAGTTTAAAAGTTTGCTAGTGCTGTTTTTTGGTAAAATTAGTTTGTGTCTTTATCTTAGTTTTACTGCTGTTCCGTAGACAAGTATTTCTGCTGCTGAAGCCATTACTTGCGAGGTTGTGTATCTTACGTTAATTATTCCGTCTGCTCCAAGGGCTTTTGCATCTTCAACCATTCTTTGCATTGCTTCTTTTCTTGCCTCTGTGAGCATTTCGGTGTACTCTTTTAATTCGCCGCCAACAAGCTGTCTTAAGCCAGCTACAATATCTTTTCCAACATGTTTTGCTCTGATAGTGTTTCCCCTTACAATTCCCAGGGTTTCAACTATTTCTTTTCCTTGAATGAAATCCGTGTTCACGATAATCATTTTTTTCACCTCAAAAACTTTTGTCAAACTTTTCTTTTTTTATGTCATTCAATCTTTCAAATACTAGTGAAACAATTACAATCAATGCTCCAATTAGTGCAATAATCCATCCTCCAACGACCGAAAGCGGGATTAAAAACTCCCCTGCAAAGATTCCAATAATTGGAAAAACTATGAGCAAAAGCAATCCAATTATTACAAGCACTACTCCAAAAAGCTGTGTTCTGTTCATTAAACAAATTAAATACCAGAGAAATTAAATAGCCTTGCTTTTTACAATCCTACAAGTTGTTGCATAGCCAACATTCTAACTTTTCGCTACCCTATATTGAATCAAGCTTTTTATATTAGTTTAGCTCTATTAAATTTTATGGAGATATAATGAATAATAGGCACTTAATATTGGTTTTTTCAGTACTCTTTATTTTGTTACTGGGCTTTTTTATATTTGAAGGAGACATCCCCACAAGCGCATTTATAAGTTTAGCTGGCGTGGAAACCTGCGAAGGAACCTGTACTGCTTGTTCAGCATTCCCAATACAAGGGACATGCGCAGTTCAGGAAGACTGCAGTTGGACTACAAGCTCCTGTACAGGCGATCCAAATTCTTGTTCCACGTTCCTTACTTCAATAGATTGCGAAAACCACGGGTGTTTTTGGAATGCGTCCTCTGGAAAATGTTTAGGCACTCCTAGTCCCTGCCCAACTTATAATGCTAATGAAAGTTTATGCACTTCTGGTGGCTGTGCATGGAACCCCGGAGCTTGCTCTGGAACATGCACAGATTGTGCTGATTATTTAATACAAGGAACATGCGAAGCTCAGAGTGGTTGCAGTTGGAATCTAGGTATTGTTTGCGGCGATAACATAAAAGAAGGAACTGAAGTTTGTGATGGTACAGATTTAGATAGTGAAACCTGCATAATCCAGGGTTTTACAGCAGGAACTTTATCATGTCAATGGGATTGTTCAGCTTTTGACTCAAGCGGATGTACTGTCTGCGGTAACAACACAAAAGAAACTGGAGAAACATGTGACGGAACAGATTTGGATGAAGAAACATGCACGAGTCAAGGTTTTGATGTTGGAACCTTAACATGCCAGGGCGACTGCTCAGTTTTCGACACAAGTAACTGTACAAGCCAGGCTACTGACTGCGGCAACGGTATTAAAGATTCAGATGAATTATGCGATGGCACTGATTTTGGCGGTGAAACATGCATAAGTCAGGGTTACAGAAGCGGTAATCTTTTTTGTTTTTATGATTGTTTACGTTTTGATACAAGCAGCTGCAGTGAACTTTCAGAGTTACATCCTGAAGTAGTAGATTGCGGTGATAACTGCTGCGGGAATTCATTGTGTGAAGAAAATAAAAATGAAAATTTTACCACTTGCAGAACAGATTGCCCAAATCCAGCAATAATTTCTTTTAATTTTTACAGCCCGGAAGACAGTGCAAGATTTCCAAGAGGCGAAATTCTAATTGTTAAAGTTGAAATTACTGCAGATTCTTCTGTCCTTTCTGCATCTGATGTTGACTGGGTAAGAGCAACAGGATTTTTTGGAACAGAGAATTTGTATGATGATGGTTTACATAATGACAGTGCAGAGGGAGATTCAATTTATGGAAATAGTTTTTTTATTGGTACAGGTATCAAAGCAGAAGAACACACATTTACAGTTGAGGCAAAAGTTGCAGTCACACAACAAGGAGCAAATACAAAAATAATTGTAGACCCCGTGCTTAATTTGGAAGTTTTAACAGATAAGGATAGTTATGCTCTGGGAGAAACTATTGAAATTAGCGGCACTGTAAAAAGAAGTTCAACACCTACTGAAGCGCCAGTTATTTTGAGTATTTTATCTGAAAATATTGAGCTTTCTAACCTGACTGGAAAAAGTAATGAAGAAGGATTTTACATTCTTAACTATCAAACAGACAATTCCTCTCCAGAAGGAGAATGGATTTTAAACTTTGAAACAACCGATGAGTATAACAACAAAGGAACTGCTTCAAAAACAATAAATGTAACTGCTTCTGATTCCCAATCTTTAATAACGGGATCTGCAATTTCACCACTTAACATTACTGATACTGGTTTTGAAGGCTTTGCTCTACTATTAATATTGCTTACTACAATAATTCTGTTTAGTATTTCTATGTTCCTTTCAGGAGTAATACTTTATTTCCTGCGGTGGAAGAAAAAAGGATTTATACCATTCCCAAAAGTTATTCAAAAAATAAAGAATAAATTTAATTCAATTAAATATTTTCAGAACAGCAAATTATTAAGAAAATAGCTATTTCTTCTAATTTCACTTTGAACTTGTAAACAGGCTCAGCGTTGAGTTGGCCCGATTGCGTACGGGCACTCCGCGTGGCATTTCGTTTTGCTCAATGCCACTGTAATTAACTCGGGACACGCGATCGAAATCGTGTATAGGCTCAGCGTTGAGTTGTATAATCATCTGCCCGAAGACATCATTAGGTGTTAACTTCTTCATCGCCTAATACCTTGTGTGATACTGATTAGTTAAAAGTTTATGGTTTTGTGCCCAGAAGAATGCATTTTTTACTTGTACATAATATTTATAAATAAAGGAGTGTTATTGTTTGACATGAACAAACACCTTTTGATTTACGTTCTCTTATTTTTGGTTATTTTGTTATGTGCTTCTGCGGTTTCTGCAACAAAAGTGTCCCTTGGACCAGGCGGAACAATTTTGGCGGAAGAAGAAACATGGGGGCTTTGTTATGGTTACAGTTTGTCTGTAATGGCAATTAATGCTTTAGACTCCCCAAAAACAGTATGGCTTGTTTTCAGCAAGGATAATGTTCAATTAGATGAAGAAGTTGTGCCTGAAGGCGGTACGTATACTTATGAAGAAATTTTCAGCACAAAAATTAGCACAATATTTGCTGGAATGGATTCAACAGTTGTTCGCCTGAATGATACAAACATAAGCTCTAACTCACTTTTTGTTGACAAAAAGACACTGATTGAAGGTAAAACATGGGACGTTTGTGGAGGCTATAGTATATCTTTGATGTTAGTTGATCTGGAAACGTCTCCTAAAAAAGCATGGCTTATTTTAAGTAAGGACGGTAGTCAAGTAGATGACGGAATTATAGATGAAGGTGAGATTTATGAATATGACGACATTTTCAGCACTAAAGTGGATACAATTTTTGTAGGTATGACTTCAAATGTTGCTGTGTTAAAAGATACTTATTTGAGCCCCGATGTCGCAGGCGATCCCGAGTTCTGCACTGAAGACTGGTATTGCACTGACTGGAGTTCTTGGAGTGAATGCATTGATAATTTACAGAGCAGAACAAAAACCTGCACTGAGTCAAGTGCCTGCGGAACAACTGTTTTTAAGCCAGCTGAAAGTGAATTTCAATCATGTGAGTCAGAAATTTGCACTGAAGATTGGTACTGTACTGATTGGGGAACTTGTATTAGTGGCGAACAGGTTAGGGACTGCACTGATTTAAGTTCTTGCGGAACTGAAAACAACAAACCTTCTTTGATGCAGTCATGTGTTGAGTCCTGTACTGAAGAATGGACTTGTGATGATTGGAGTATTTGTGTCAGCGAAACGCAGTCAAGAACCTGCAAGGACTTAGCTGATTGCGGAACTGAAACCAACAAACCAATTGAAACTCAGGACTGTGTGTCATGCACTGAAGAATGGGAGTGCGATGAGTGGAGTATTTGCGAGAATGGACGTCAGTCAAGAACATGCACTGATTTGAGTTCTTGTGGAACTGGCACTAACAAACCTTTATTGTTTCAAAAATGCGAGACAGAGTCTATAGACTCTACTAATAAAGACACTGAGAATCAAAAACCTCAGGGAGAATTTCCTATTTTTGGTTTTGAGATAATTGCCCTCCTTGTTGTGATTATTGTAGGGTTTGTTTTGGCATTCTTTTTAGTTAAGAAATATACTGCTAATAAACCTTGATGTTAGACAGTGGGTATGCTAATTGTTAAGTCCCAGTATTCGATAGTGACGATGTATTAAAATCAACGGTTTTGCGTCTCTTTTGGAGATTTACCCACTATTAGACTATTGTTAAAATTCAAAAAAAAGTAAATTCATCTTTTCCTTAACTCACTTAATTTTTCGTCTTTTTTTCTGAGGATCTGTGCTATTGGCCTCATTATTCTAGAAGCTCTCGAAATATGAACCGTTGATTGAGCTGTTTTCAACCCCACACTCTCTAACCTGAGCAATCTCACTATCCTTGTCCCGGCACTCGATAAAAACGTTACAACGCGCGAGGCTTTAAAGATTCTTCCAATCCTAAAAATTGTTCCAAAAGGCAAAAAACTCAGTATTAACAACCACTCTTTTGTAACAAACTTTTTCTTATCCTCTGCTCTGTAAAAATCATATGCCAGTTCCACAAAGAGAAAGGACAGGGCAAGAACATCAATATTATGAATCAATTTCAAAGTTTTTTCATCCACGTGGAAAAAAAATTCTACCACTAGCGCTACAATAATGAATATTAGTGATAGCAGTAAAACCAAATCCCACAGGTTTTTAGCCCAGCTACTCATACAAAAACTAAACGCATTAATCCTTATTAAACTTTGATGAGCCACATTAACAAGGTTAAAAAAACACTAAATAAAAGAACTATTCCCCCAAACCAAAAATAACCGAAATTTAGCTCATCTTTGCATAGCTGCTCTATGTCAAGCAAACTATAATTATTAAAGGTTTGGAAGAAGCTTTTATTATGAACCTATTTTTTGGTTTGTCTCATATTTTTTTGCTTGAGATAAAAGACTTCTTTTGGGAACGAAATTCATGGTAGAAGAAGCCCGATAAGAATTTTTGGTTTTTTCATTTAATCATCTATTCTGTGTTTGACTTATTAT
>JAZDFD010000001.1:0-94121 GCA_043808155.1 Candidatus Iainarchaeum sp. | reverse complement strand
AATCTATTAAGACTTTATTGTATGAGAATATTGTGAGAATATACGGGAATGTATAAGAACGCATTTTGATGATTAAAATGGTCAGAATAATAACAATCGCATCTGGAAAAGGCGGAGTCGGAAAAACCACTATTACTGCAAACTTAGGCATTGCATTAGCAATGCGCGGAAAGAAAGTTCTTTTAGTGGATGCTGATGTTGCAATGGCAAATCTTTCACTTCTTTTGGGAATGCAAAGTTCCCCCATCACACTGCATGATGTTCTTTTAGGCGAAAGCTCAGTAAGAGATGCAATTTACGATGGTCCTCAGGGCGTGCATTTTATTCCTTCAGGATTAAGTTTGGAATCTTATCGAAGAGTGGATTCTGAAAGATTAGCGTCAGTAATAAAATCAGTTGCTGGAGATTATGATTTTGTTTTATTAGATGCTGCAGCAGGAATTGAAAAAAATGTTCTCTCAGCATTAAGTGCATGTGAGGAAGTGTTGTTAGTTACAATGCCTGATTCACCATCCATTGCAGATGTTTTAAAAACAAAAATTGTTGCACAAAGATTAAACACAAAACCAATCGGAGTTATTGTTAATTTCATAAGAGATGAAAAAGGTGAAGTTTCAAGCGAAGACATTATGAAAATGCTGGAACTTCCAATTTACGGAAAAATTCCTTATGATGACGAAGTAAGAAAATCATTCATGCAGGAAAAAGTTTCTCCTGTAATTGTTCGCAGACCAGAAGCACCTGCGTCAGGTGCAATTCACAGGTCAGCTGCAAAGTTAGCAGGACTTTCAATTCAGTTTGAGCAGCCAAAGAAAGAAAGCTTTATAACAAGACTGTTAAACAAGTTGTTTAGAAAAAAGAAATGATTCTAAAAGTGATTTTATGACAAGCAGACCATTCGATCTTTTGAACGAAAGCATTGGAAAAGAAGTTTTAGTTGTTCTGAAATACGATTTGCACGTACGCGGAACTTTGAAAGCATTCGATGTTCACATGAATGTTGTTCTTGAAAATGCTGCCGAATTAAAAGACGGCGAAATAAAAACAAAATACGGAAAAATCCTCTTACGCGGAGACAACGTAGTTTTCATTTCTCCTTAAACTGATTCTAAAAGTTTTAATAGCTTTTCTCAGTCTTATTTAGCTATGGGCCCTTAGATCAGCTGGTAGATCGCTCTTTGTTCACTGGAAATCTACTCTTACAAGTTCTTTAAAAATAAGAAAATTGCAAATTTTATTATGCTGAGAGAGTCATTTAGTTTATCTAGGATTCCCGAAGAAGCAAAAACAAAAATGCTTCAATTAATTAAAGACGGAAGTTCACTGAACAAAATTGCAAAAGAAACTGGGTTGCCAAAAACAACAATATATTATTATTTTAGAAAATTAAGAGGGAGAACATATTTTGAACCTGAATTTGATTTGAATTATTCTGGATTGGAAGGTGAAATTGTAGGTATATTTGCTGGTGATGGTAGCCAATATCATGATACAAAAAGAGGCCACTATGAAGTTAATGTTCATTTTGGAAAAACTGATTATGTTTATTATGTAAAAGATCTATTTGGGAAATATTTTAATAAGAAATTTAATTTGCTAAGTGAGTCACGGGAGAGATTTAGATTAAGAACAAATTCAAAAAAAATTTCTAATCATTTTAAAAATTATTTAGAATATGATCCGAAAATTAAACATTGTACTGTCGGATTAAAAAAATTAAATTTTTCTGAGGGGTTTCTGATAGGTTTTTTAAGGGGTTTTTTAGACACAGATGGCACTGTTTGTAGGGCTGCTGATGGAAATATAAAAATAGTTTATTGTACTACATCAAAAAAACTAGCGTACCAAATCAAAGAAATTTTAGATGGTTTTGATATAATTTGCAGTCTTCGTGTAATAATACGTTCGGGTTTTAAAGATATTTATCATATTTATCTTTGGAAAAGGTCAGTAAAACCGTTTCTACAACTAGTAAAACCATATAAAAGGAAAAGAGTCGGGCTCTTGGTGTAGCGGTAACACGCACGGTTGGCAACAAATTTAATTTGACAAAGATCGTGAGACGGCGGGTTCGATTCCCGCAGAGTCCATTTGGGCAAGTGCCCCAAGCTTTTATTTTTGTCACGGGTTCAAATCCCGTAGGGCCCATAAAATTAAATTTCATCTTTTGTAAATATTATTGTGATAATATAATCTGTCAAAAAGAATGAACTGTTCATTCATAAATTAGACTATGATTCAAATCCTGATTGTCTCATAAAATCAGTGCATTTCTTTTATCAAAGGAATTAGTTCATTAATTTTATCTATTAATTTCCTGCGTTCTATTTCTGTTCCTGGTGTTGATAAATTACTTATTCTAACATTAATTCTATTCAGCTTGCTAATTATGTTTTTTCCCATGTTTTGTGAAATTGAAGGTTCGTTTATTCTTGCTTCAGTACGTAAAATAGGATATACTGAATATAAATGCTCAGCTAATTTATCTGAGGGCACATTTTCATTTTCTAAAATTTCCTCAAGCAACAATAACCTTAGTTCATGGTATTTTTTAGCTACTCTTCTTACGTCAGGCTCTAATCCGATAAGTTCAATAGATTTTTTTCTGAAGGCACCTGCAGGTTTAGTTTGGGCTTGTTTCTTAAGTTCTTCGCGTTGGAAACTGGATTCTCTAAATCCATCAAGAAGATATAGCGGGTTAATTTTACTATCCTTTGGACGTTGGGGTTTTGGTTTTGCTGTTCTAAGATTTGTGCGTTTTGATGGTCCTGCCATGTTAAAAATATGTTCTCCACAGTTTAATAATGTTTTTCTTTTTCTGCCATTTTACCAGACAAAACTCCGGACTCGTTAGTTTTTTATATTCTTATTTCCTTCTATTTGCGACATGAATAAGAAAAGTGTAATTCTGGATTCAATAAAGAAACTGATTGCCCTGAATGTTTTGGATGAAGAGATACTTCTCAATCTGAAAGAAATCGGAGTTTCTGAAAGCGAAGCAAATGATTTAATTTCAGAAGCAAAAGGAATTCCCGTTAAAAAGAAAGAGCAGGAAGAAATCGAAAAAGATTCGGGAAAAGTAATGCGCGATGTTGCAATAAATTTAGCAGAAGCAAGCAAAGACATTGCAGCTGAAAATGAAATTTCAGAGGAAGAGGCAATGGAAAACACAGAGGAAATAGTTGCGGGTTTGGATGATTTGGAAGAAGATCCAAAACCAAAGAAAAAAACAGAAAAAACAATTCATAAATCCGTACCAAAATCTGTTCAAAAACCAAAACCAGTTCCGCATGTGCAAGCACCACAAGTAATTGTTCACAGATCTGTGAATCTAAATAAACTTTGGGAAAAAGGAATCCTTGTTACTGTTGATCAGAAAGTACATGAAATGAAAAAATTAAGGGAAGAAATAGATGCTATTTTAGATGCGAAAATAAAAGCGTCTGTTGATAAAGGATTAATGCAGGAAAAATTAATTTTCGAATCCCAGCAAAAACTTATGGCTGATAGGGTAAATTCAAAATTAGATTCAAAAGTCGGAGAAATCACAGAAATTATAGATACAAAAATACGTGAGATGAAAACTCTCAATGAGTCTGTAAGAAATAATATGCATGAATTGGAAAGGAAAGAAGCACAATACAAAGCAACTTTTAATGAAATTGAATCTAAAATGTCTGATTTACAAAACACAAAACAAAAATTAGTTCAGGATTTAACTGCTGACATGATACGAAACAAAAGTGATGCTCAGGAATTTTTAGAAAATGCAACATCCAAAATGCAGGAAATTGATGAAAGAGTTTCAAGAACTTTAGAATTAGAATCAAATATTGCCGAAGGTG
Source organism: Candidatus Iainarchaeum sp. (assembly GCA_043808155.1). Taxonomy (GTDB): domain Archaea; phylum Iainarchaeota; class Iainarchaeia; order Iainarchaeales; family JAZDFD01; genus JAZDFD01. The sequence goes on along the minus strand of JAZDFD010000001.1, from coordinate 90,276 downwards.
TTGTAAAGGATGCAAATGATAAAATAGATCAGCTTGCACTTGAAAAAACCGAGCAGATAAAAGCAGAAATTGATGTTGAAATGCAGGCTCTGCGTATCTTAAGAGACAAAGTAAACCCGGAAAGAATAAACAAACAACTTGATACATTCGAAGAAATTTCAAAACGATTAGCAGAAGAACAAAAAATTGTTTTCAAAGGTCTTGATTCACGGGTAGAATCAAAACTAAAAGCGTTCGATAAATCTGCACAGGAAAAATTAGACGAGAAAGAAGGAAAATTAAAAGGTCTTAAAGAATTAGCAGAATACAAAATTGATCAGGCAATGCAAGAACACAAAACTGATTATGAAAAAATTGTTTCTGATAAATTAGATGAGCTTGATTCCTTCAAAGAAGAGTTACTTTCTGAAATTGATCCTGACTCTTTTAAAATTGCAATGAAGGATTTGGAACTTTTCAAACAGCAGTTTGTAAAAGTAATTGAAAACAATGTTGGTAAATTCAATAACTCAATTAATGCTCTGAATGAACAAAGCAAAAATGTTGAAAAACAAATTAATTTACGTATAAAGAAAATAGATCAGAAAATGGCAGAACTTGATGACTTTGAAAAAACATTTGCTGAAGAAATGGGATTTGCACTAGACAAAGTATCCCAAAAAAAATCTGAGAAGAAAGCAAAAAAGAAATAAATTATTCTGCAAAATCCGCAAAAACATCCCGCACTTCTGCCTCCAATATAGGGCATACTTTTACATCTAAAATATATTCTTTTTTTGACACTTCCTCGTCTATAAACATATCCAATGCCACGATATCCTCTGTTTTGACACCCATCATCACATCCCAAGCTCCTAAATATAAAAATGCAAATGACAGTTTAGCATTTTTGCTTTCGAGAATGTTTTTTATAAATTCTTTCTCTATTGCTCTTCCCAAAGTCAATCTTACGAAAAGTAAAGAACACATTGATGCTAATTTATGGGGAATGTTTTCCCAGTTCCTGCTACAGATATAACCTAAAATTATACCCTTGTCTTTTAGTAATTTTATTCTTCTGTGAATTGTAGGTTCTCTCAAACCTGTTTTTTCAGACATTTCCCTCAACGTCATCATTGCATTTATTTTCAGAAGGCTTATTATTTTCCAATCCATTTTATCAAGCTCTACTGTGTTTGTTTTAGTTTCAAATAGTGTTTCTTCATCATATATGTAATTTGTAATAATCATGGTTACTATTTTTGCATATTTGTCTGAAAGCCCATTCATTATTTCAAGATTCACCTCATTAAGACTTTCAAGTGAAGGAACTTTAACACTAACAACAAAAGTTATTTCTTGGCTTGAAACCTTAACAATGTCTTCAACATATTTTGTATTTTTGAGAAAATCAAAAATATAATCATGATGTGCTGGATTTGAACTTTTTATTGCAATTTCTGCCATTGTAAGTGGAAGTTTATTATAATTCAATGCAACAGAAATTTTTCCGAATCCTGAATCATACATTTCTTTAATTTTTATAGCAGTTTGTTTCGGAGAGAGATTAAGTCTTTCTGAAATGTGTTTTATTGTTGGGCTTTCCAGAACTCCCGAATTAGTCATTTTTTTCGAGAATTCAAGTATTCGTTTTTGTTTATTTGACATAATATCACTTTGCAAATGATTTTGTAAAATTTCCTTTATAATAATCCAATATCATTGAAGAATCAATTCCAAGAATATTTTCGTTTTCTGAAACAAGATCATTTATAAATTCCCTAATTAGGTTTGGAGAATCTGCCCACAAATTAAACGAAATATCGAATTCCCCAAAAACAAGAACAACATGTGTTTTCCAGCAGGTTTTATTATTCATTATTTTTGTTATAATTTTTTCCCAGTCTTTTTCTGCTCCATTGTGTCTTATTGCCACAAAACAACCAACTTGTGTAAATTCACTTGGTTTTTTTGATACAAATCTGTTACAGTAATATCCATTGATGACTCCTTCTTTTTTTAACCTTTTTATTCTCCTATGTATTGAAGGCGCCTGCAATCCAACACTTTTACTTAATGCGGATAATGAATTTGTAGCATTTTCTCTTAATGCATATAAAATTTTCCAATCATTTTTATCAAGTTCCACTTTTTCTGTTTTTTCTTTTGTGTATTTGTAGTTTTCAAGTAAAACATAATCCCTAACTACCATTGTATTGGTGTTTTCAATAAGACCTTCCAACTTTTTTGCATTTTCATTAACTAATTTACATAAAGTATCAAAATCAGGCACAACAAGTGACATAATATGTGAATAACCCATACCTGTAACATATGCTGCACTACTAAGATAAGGCAGTGATTTTATAATTTCAAATATTTTTTCGTTATATTGCGCTTTTTTACTTTTAATTGCAATCCTTGCTAAAATCACAGGCAGTTTTTTGAAATTAATTGAAACTGAAATTTTTGCAAGTTCTCGTTTAGCCATTTCCTCAATTGCAGATTTTAATATTTTTTGCCGAATTTCTGTGTTTTTTGAAATTTCACTGTAATCAATCTTGCTCATAACACCTAAATATTTTAGTTTATCTGCGATTTCAAGAAGCGCGGTATTCGTGAATTTTCGGCTCATATTACATATTTTAGATAATTGTTTTAAAAAAGTGACCATATTCGGGAAAAAATGCTGTTTCAAGTCGCTTTTATTAGGATATTACCTATTTTTTCTAATGAAATACGTTATAAAAATCACTTTTAATTCTAATAAATCACACCTAAGTGTTATAAAATATGGCTGAAAATTACTTTTTTTCGTATTTCTTCAAATTTTATAACAAATGTTTATAAATGTCAGTGTCACTAAATAGTATAGTTGTGAAGGTGTTTAGATGAGTATAGATTTAGGTGTACTCCTGCTTGGCTTTATGCTTGGATTTGTAGGTGCAAAGATATGGATTCTTGGAATGCAAATAATAATTCAAAGAAAAAAATTAACACCTTCCCCGCATATAAAATTATGTGATTAATCCACTTTTCACTTATTTTAAAATACTTTCCCAAGGCTACATCCTTGAGCTGGAACCCATATGCTCACGAGGCTCAATTCTCGAACTTGAGTGCGCTTTCAGCAGCACTTGCTATGGGTTTGCTTTGTTCAGATTAACTTAAAAGCGTTAGCAATAGCGCATTAATATACTTTTTAATAAATATGGGATAATTTACTAAAGTATGGGCTCGTGGTCTAGTGGCTATGACATCACCTTGACATGGTGGGAGTCGTGAGTTCGAATCTCACCGGGCCCATTACGCCGTCACGTCCGGCGGGTACGGATGCCACGCTATTTCAGCTCTGCTGAAATGCGCCCATTTCTGCTAAAGCAGAAATCGGGTACGCTCACTTGAGTTCGCTATGGCATTGTCACCATTATTTTCAATTTTTTATTTTCTCAATCTGTTTGCAGACCTGACATACATCGGAAGAAGAAGGGTTTCCACATTTTTTGCATTTTTTTAATTCACTATTTTTATTTAAATTTTGAATGTTTGGTTTAATAGTTTCAAAACTCTGAAGAACGGAATATTTAGTTCCGGGAAATTTACTTTCAAAAGTATCGAGCATGTTTCGGAATTCATTTCTTTTGGCCATCCATCTGAAAGGACAACACTGGCCTTTGTAATAATTGATTCCATTCATTTCTGCATAAAGAATTATTTCTTCTTCGGGAGTTTCATATAATGGTTTAATTCTTGGAACAAATTCTTTTGTTTTTTTGAAAGATGAAATTGCACCCAATCTTGACATCCGTTTCCAGTCGTTATCAAAGAAGTTCATTAAAATGCTCTGGGTTTCATCATCTAAATTATGACCTGTTGCGATTTTATCCGCGCCAATTTTTAATGCAGTTTTATTCAGAGCATCTCTTCTTAAAACACCGCAAAATGCACAGCTTGAACCCAGTGATTTATCCTTTGAAATTTTTTTCATAATTTCAATATTAGTTAAACCATATAATTCCTCAAATGAAACTTTTTCATACGCCACACCTATTTTCCCACATTCTTCAACTGCAAGTTTAATTGCAACATCTCTGTACTTTGGAATTCCCTCGTCAACCATTATTGCGGTAATTTCATTCCCTTTCTTTAGGCTCTTATTCAGCATGTGAAGTGCAACCATTGAATCTTTTCCACCGGAAACACCAATCGCAATTTTCTCACCGCTTTTTATAAGTCTGTGTTTTCTAATTGTCTTACGTACACGTTTCTCAAAAAATTCATTAAAATGCTCAGCACAAAATCTGTGCGACCCATAAGCTAAATTAATCACTGCCTTCTTTGAGCATTTATCGCATTTTTCAGAGGTCATAGAAAAATCATTCTCCGATAACTTATTATTGTTAGCATTCGCAATATTTCTGGTGAACAAATGCCTCACAAAAGATATGAAAAAATTGGAAGTCACAGAATAGGCCATGAGCATCATTTTTATACAGAGCATGAAAAATGGCCTGCAAGAGTAACTGGAATAGATATGCAAAAAGCAGTAACTTTAATTACAAGAAAATATCTTCAAAAACTTACTCCCTTAAGCGGACTTATGAAATATGATTCGAAAATACAATCAATGCATCCTTTAAAACCAGAAGACGTTCCAAAGGTAATCATAAACATCGAATCTTTTGAAAGACAGTATCATGCCGAGCTTGCGAATCTTTATCTTAGAAATCTTCCTGAAGATTCAATTAGAGAATATATTGTTTCTATTCCTGATGATATCTTCACTCTTATAAACTCAGATATTCTTCGCACTGTTTCAAAATTAGACCCTGAAAAAAAGAAAATTGTTATGAGTGCCTGCGCTGAGAAAATGAAAGAAGAAGACGAGTGGTTGGACTGAGTCTGATGCAAACTTTATAAAGCCTTCGTTACCCCTTATATTAAATCTAATTATCCCTTAGGGGTGAATTTATGGGTGCAATAAAACACATTCAAAAGACCTTTCAGAAGGAATTCAAAGGCACAAAAGATGAGTCATACGACTACAAATCAATCCAGCAAACCAGATTAATTGAATTCAGAAAGGAACCATTAGCTGTTGTAAGAATAGAAAAACCAACGAATATCGCAAGGGCAAGAACACTTGGTTATAAAGCTAAGAAAGGAGTCATTGTTGCAAGAATCAGAATCAGAAAAGGTTCAGGAATGCACACAAGACCAAGAGCAGGAAGAAGACCAAAGAGAATGGGGACAGTAAAACTAACAAGAAAAATCAGCATCAGATCAATTGCTGAAAGAAGAGTTTCTGAAAAATTCCCGAGTTTAGAAGTTTTAAGTTCTTATTATATTGGAATGGATGGTCAGAACCAATATTATGAAGTTATTTTAGCAAATCCACACGCACCTGAAATAAAGAGCGACAAAGATTTGAATTGGATTTGCGAAAAAACTCAGACAGGAAGAACCTCAAGAGGAATGACTTCAGCAGGAAAGAAAGGAAGAGGAATGCGCAAAAAAGGAAAAGGTGCAGAAAAAGTAAGACCATCACAAAGAGCTAATAAACGCAGAACAAAGTAAACTCTGTGAATTCCCTACTTTTTTATTAACTTCAGAGCTTATTACTAGTATAACAAAATTTACGGAGTGATTAAATGGCAGTTAAGAAACCGAGAATAGTTTCAATAGAGACAATGCAAAATAGAATTAAAAAAGAAGTTAAAACTCAAAGTAAAAAAACAAAAAGAAACCCAGAAGAACTTCTTTTTGAAGCTCTTGCAAGGGAAGGCTTAATACCAGTTGATTTAAAACGTCGTGAAGAAAGAATAAACGCTGTAAGAACTGCACTCGAAGGGCTTACACCACTCCAGATAGTTGTTCTTTATGAACGCGCAGCTAGAAAAAAAACATTTAAAGAAATCTGGCAAAGCGACGTATACAAAAAAGCAACTAGAACAGGAAGTACTAGTTTGTCAAGAGTTGGGAATGTTTACAATTCTGCTATATGGCAATTTAAGACAAGAATAGAAAAATCAGGCATTTTGGAAAGAAAATAATGAACATAGATTTAGTTTTTTATGAGGATCTGAAAGCACTTGAAGAAGCTTCAGAATTTACTGAAACAGATACTTATATAATTGCAAAAAATTTCAAATCCAAAGAAGAGATTTCAAAACTCCGAGAGAAAATCAAATCTGAAAAATCAAAACTTAGTTTTAAAATCTGCCATATTATTGAAAAACCAAACGCAAATGATTTGAAGGTTTTCCAAAACGCAGACTTTATTGCAGTGCGTGGTGGAACTCCTGAAACAAATGGTTTCGCAGCAGCGCAGAAAAAAGTCGATTTCCTGATTCAGCCATGCACTACTGATAAATTTGCATTTGACACTGGTGTTGCAAGATTGCTGGGGGAAAGAAACACAGCAGTGATTTTTCCGTTCTCCCAATTCCTCAATGCATTTCCAAAAGAGCGTGCAATGCTTTTCAAAAATTATATTTTTGCAACAAAAATAATGAAAAAATTCAAAGTAAATGCACTTTTCTTTAGTGCAGCAAACAATACAAATGAATTGAGATGTGTGCAAAATTTCAGTGCATTTGCAACATTATTTGGATTTACTGAATTGCAAGGTGTGCGATTCACAACAACACTTCCAGAAAAAATAATCCAGGTGAAAGAATGAGCATTGAAAAAATGAAAACCTGCCTTGCACTGCTGGAAAAACACGGAGTTCCCCAGAATATAATGGATCACTCCCTGAAAGTTAATGAAGTCGCAATGTATCTCTCACGAAAACTGCAGGAATCAGGCACACATGTAAATCTTGGATTAGTAAATGATGCTTCATTATTACATGATATTGATAAACACAGAACATTAAATGATAACAGCAATCACGGTACAATTTCAGAACAAATTCTTCTGGAAGAGGGAATCTCCGCAGAGATTGCAGCCTGTGTACGAAAGCATCACCTCAACACAATTTTAAACGAAAAACCATTTGATACAATTGAAGAAAAAATTGTTTATTATTCTGACAAAAGAGTTATGCATGATAAAATTGTGTCATTAGATGAGCGTTTTCAGTATCTGAAAAAAAGATACGGGAATATAAATGAGAAAGTCCTACAGACTATAATTCAGGCAGAACCAAAAGTAAAAGAATTAGAAGATGAAATTTTCAAAAATCTGAAAATTTCAAGAGAACTAGATGAACTTAAAAACGAGTGAATTAAAAAAACGTGAATGTGATTAACTAAAATGTGATTAAAATGGCAAACATTAAGAAAAAAACCAAACCAATCCCGCTTTCAATGCGCGGAAAGAAAAGATATGTTTACTTTGAATTAGATTCTGAAAAGAAACCCTCAAAATCCTCCGTCTCAAAAGCACTGTGGAATTGCTTCATTGATTTGTATGGTTCACTGGGAACTGCAGAAATTAAATTCTGGTTTGTGGATTTTCACAATGGAAAAGGAATTCTCAGATGTGCCCATACTGAAGTTGAAAAAGCAAAAACCGCAGTTCTTTTCATGAAAAGTGTTGATGGATGTGCTGTGACACCTAAAATTTTGAGAGTCTCAGGCTCATTGAAAAAACTGAAAACATCATAAGAACCTTTTAAAACCTTCTGTTGGACAAATATAATTTATTAATAGATAAATAGAAAACACTTATTTAGGGATTTTATGTATTCTCCAAGAAATGCAACAGGCGGGGCCTATGACAGGGTTGCAACAATGTTCAGTCCTGACGGAAGACTCTATCAGGTTGAATATGCTTCAAAAATTGTTGAACAGGGTACTCTCGGAGCTGCAATAATCTATAAGGACGGAATTGTTTTTGGCTGCGATAAACGCGTTGGATCAAAATTAATCCTTGCTGACAGCATTGAAAAACTCTTCAAAGTTGACAAGCACATTGGTGCAATTTCAGCAGGCTTAGTTGGCGATGCACGAAGACTTGTACAAATGGCAAGAAAAGAAGCACAAGAAAATCATATGTATTACGAAGAAAAAATTCAGGTTGAAACATTAGTAAAATATGTTTCAGGTGTTAAACAATTATTCACTCAGTATGCGGGAATGAGACCTTTCGGTGTTGCATTTATTCTCGGGGGAATAGATGATTCAGGAATAAGATTATTTGAAACAGAACCATCAGGTGCTTTAGCAGAATACAAAGCAGTTGCAATTGGTAAAGGAAAAAAAGAAGCAATGGAATTTTTCGAAAAACACTACAAAGACAATATGTCTTTTGATGACAGTATTGAATTGATTGTAGATGCAATAAAAAAAGGATTAGGGGACAAAGAAAAATTGTCATTCGATAACTTAGATTTCGCTTATATTGAAAAAGGAAATATTTATACATCAATTAGCAAACAGAAGCTAAAATCTGTTTTAGGGAATGTAAATAAAAAATAATTAACCTATGTAAGGTTGTTCACAATGGTAAAAGTAGAAGATTCTGTAACAGCTCGCTATGAAAAAGATGGGCTGAAATTCGAAATCCTTGTTGATCCAAGGCTAGCCATGGAACTGAAAAAAGGAAATGAAATAAACTTCAATGAAATGTTGGTCATTGACAGTATTTTCAAGGATGCATCAAAAGGAGATGTAGCTTCAGACGAAAACGTAAAGAAAGTTTTTGAAACAACTGATGTTGAAGCAGTAGCAAAAAAAATAATTCAGGAAGGGGAACTGCAGTTAACAACTGAGCAAAGAAAGGAAATGCGGGAAGTAAAAAGAAAAGAAATAATCCAGTTCATTGTAACAAACGCATTCAATCCTCAGACTAATACGCCACACCCTCCCCAGAGAATTGAAAACGCACTTGAAGAAGCAAAAATTCACATTGACCCAATGAAAACACCACAGGAACAACTCCCAAAAATAATTGATGAAATTAAAAAATTAATTCCAATCTCTTTTGAGAAGCAGAAAGTTGCATTAAAAATACCTGCGAGATTTGCAGGCAAAGCATCAAACATTCTTCACAAATACAGTGTAAAAAAGGAGGAATGGAAAAGTGACGGTTCATTACTTGCAATGGTCGAACTTCCTTCGGGATTGAAAAATGATTTATTAAATGAGCTCAATACTCTGACCCATGGAGATATGGAAACAAAGTTATTGAAAGAACATGAAAAATTTTAATGTTTATAATTTGAATAAGGTGAAAAATATGAAAAAAATTGTGATACCAGGTGACCTAGTCACTGAAGAACGAAAAAGATTAGGTATTCACGTATTTGTTGAAAATGGAAAGATTTATTCTGACTGTTTAGGCATTATGGATACTGAATCAGCAACTGCATCAGTCATCCCACTGCAGGGAAGATATATTCCCACTGCAGGTGATTTGATTGTAGGCATAGTAAAAAGTGAAAAGCATTCTGTTTATGAAGTTGACATAAACTCAATTTACAGCTCATATATGAGCAAGCGCGATATAAGAGAAACTCTGAAAACAGGCGCAATAATTTCTGCAAAAGTTGACTCTGTAAATGAAGTAAATGAAGCAAGCATTTCAGATATAAGAGTTTTTTACGGCGGAGAAATTGTAGAAGTAAGCCCTGTAAAAGTCCCGCGCTTAATTGGGAAAAACGGTTCAATGCTTAATGTTTTGAAAAGCGGAACAAATTCGTCTTTGCTTATAGGAAGAAACGGACGAGTATGGGCAAAGAACGGAAACTTAAAACTTCTAAAAGATGCAATACAAAAAATAGAAAGTGAAGCACATCTTGGAAATCTTACAAACAAAATGGAAGAATTCATGAAAACAAATCAAAGTGCTCAAATAAGTGAAAAAACAAACATGAAAAATATTGAGAATGACGAAAAAAATGACGAGAGGGTGGCATAATGACACAGCACAAACTTTCAGAATATGTTAAAAATGGAAAAAGATTAGACGGAAGAGGCATTGACGATATAAGACCTATAACAATCGAAGCTGGCGTACTTGAAAGAGCAGATGGTTCTGCATATTTGGAATGGGGCCAGAACAAAGTTTTAGTTGGTGTTTTCGGACCAAAGGAAGCACTTCCAAAACACACACAAAACCCATACAGAGCAAAAGTTGATTACATTTACAGAATGGCAACTTTCTCAGTTCCAGACAGAAAGAACCCAAGACCAGCAAGACGTGAAATTGAGATTTCAAAAGTTTCAGCAGATGCTTTAGAAGCTGCAATTTTTACTGAAAGATTTCCAAATTGCTCAATTGAAGTAAGCGTAGAAATTCTTGACAGCAATGCAGGTACAAGAGCTGCAGCTTTAACAGCAGCATCTGTTGCATTAGTTGATGCAGGAATTCCAATGAGAGATATGGTTTCTTCATGCGGAGTTGGAAAAGCTGGGGGGCACATCCTTGTTGATTTAAACAAAGATGAAGAAGACGCACCAGATGCAGTTGATATTCCAATGGCAATAATGCCAAAGAACGAAGAAATAGTTCTTATGCAGATGGATGGTTTGTTTACAAAAGACGAACTTAAAAAAGCAACAAAAAAAGGAATCGAAGCATGTAAAAAAGTCTGGGAAATTCAGAAAGATGCTTTAAGAAAAAGATACGCAGATGCGGAAAAAGAAATTCCTGCAGAAACAGAGAAGGTGATAAAATGAATAACATTTTAACAACGCTCAAATCAGAGCAAGTAATTCAGCTAATGCAGGAAGGAAAAAGACTCGACGGCAGAAAACTTGATGAATACCGGAGCATTTCAATAAAAAAAGATATAAGTGAAAATGCCGAAGGTTCTGCATGGGTAAAACTTGGGGAGACAGAAATTATCGCAGGAGTTAAACTAGTTCCTGGGGACCCATACCCTGACACTCCTGATGAAGGAACAATTTCAATTGGTGCAGAACTCTTACCAATGGGGTCACCTTATTTTGAATCAGGCCCGCCAAGAGAAGACGCAATTGAATTAGCAAGAGTCGTAGACCGCGGTATACGTGAAAGCAAATCAATTGATTTCAAAAAGCTTTGTATAACTGAAGGCGAAAAAGTATGGATTGCTTTCGGTGACATTTATGTAATAAATGATGCAGGAAATCTTTTTGATGCAAGTTCAATTGCACTTGTGTCATCATACCTTAATGCAAAAATGCCGAAGTTTGAAGACGGCGCAGTTGTCAAAGGCGAATATGTAGGAAAATTAAAATTAGCAAACATTCCTGTATTGTGCACTTCTTCAAAAATTGGAAGTAAAATACTTATTGATGCAACAAGCGAGGAAGATGTGGCATCAACTGCAAGATTTTCATTGGCATCAATTGAAAATGACATTCTAACTGCTTGCCAGAAAGGTAAAAATGGTTATTTCACTGCAAAAGAACTAGATGATATTGTAGAAATGACAATTAAAAAAGGAAAAGACATAAGGAAACTGTTACAACGGTGATTAAAAATGGGAAACAAAACAAAGAAAGTAAAAAGCACAGGTCGTTTTGGTGCAAGATATGGCCGTGGTGTTAAAAATATTGTGAAAAAAATAGAAGCAAAACAGAATGCAAAGCACATCTGTCCAAAATGCGGTGCACAAACAATCAAAAGAAAAGCTGCAGGAATTTATTATTGCACAAAATGCAATGCTGAATTCACAGGCGGAGCATATATCCCCATAACAATGACAGGCGCAATAGTAAAAAAAATGGTTTCCCAGAAAAGGTTCCTTCCAAATCTTGCTGAACTTATAAGTACAAAAGAAGACACATTGGAAGACACTGAAGACGAACCTAAAAAGGACACAAAAAAGGACACAAAAAAGGAAATAAAAAAGGACACAAAAAAAGAAACAAAAAAGGAAACAAAAAAGGAAACAAAAAAAGAACACAAACCGAAAAAATCTGAGACGGCAGAAAAACCAGCGAAAAAAGAAAAGAAACCGGTAAAGAAAAAAGAAGATAAGGAGACTGATAATTAATGTACAGATGCAGTAACTGCGGGGAAAAATGTGACACACTTTCCGAAGGAATAATCCGATGCCCTAAATGCGCATCTAAAGTTCTTTACAAAATAAGAGACCCTATTGTAAAGGATGTTATTGCCAGATAAGTAAGTGATCGAGTGTATTTTACTACTTCGCGTAATTCAGGTCATGACACAGTTTTTTTTGCCAAAGAACTGGCAAAAACTTTACAAAATTCTGAGTTTTTACACAGAGCTCAGAAACCTATTGAAAAAATAATTGACGAGGCACGTTATAAGGGATTTAAATTTTTGGGAATTGTGGAAGAAGAGCATAACAAAATAAGCTTCCTGAAAATTATTGAAATCACAGAAACCGATTGGCATGATTTCAAAAAAATACCTTTCTCAGAAAATTTAATTTCAGAACTTGAAAAAATGGGATTGAAATGACTTACATTTATGATTTTGAATTAAAGCTTTTCTTTGAAGATGAAGAAATTCCCAAACAAATTTTAGAAGTTATTTCTCCAGATATGACTTCTGGAAAAATTCAGAGATCTGAAACCAATGTAAGACTTAAAAAAGATATGCTTTCCATAACTATTAAAGCAAAGGATTTGACAGCATTAAGAGCGTCATTCAACACTCTTCTTAAGCCGATTATGCTTTCGAAAAGATTATTGGAGGTCTTCTAATGGAGCCAAAACAACAAGACATAATGGAATTTGAAAGAAACAGAAATAATTTAATTTCAATTTCATCACAGAAACAACAGCTTCAGTTTCAGGCATCAGCACTGAAAAATGCACTTGATGAGCTTGAAAAAACTTCGGAAAAGAAAGTTTACAAAGCCGTAGGTAACATTTTGATTCAGGCGACTGTAACAGATGTGAAAAAGGAGCTTAAAGAAACCAAAGAATCAACTGATTTGAGAATCAAAACTCTGCAGAAACAGGAAGATTCATTGGTAAGTAAGCTCAACAAATTACGAAGGGAAATTGAAGGAAAACCAGCATTCTCTGCCGGGGATGCAGCTGAAGTTTCGGAAACAGAAAAATCAGAAAAGAAAGAAAAGAAGAAATAATTCTGAGTGGTGTTTTTGAAGCTTTCTACATTACGTGGTAAAAAAGTACTTATTTTAGCGCATGCGGGCGCAGATGTAGATGCATTTGCATCTGCTGCTAATCTTTCTCTGTTTTTAGGCAAAAATTCCGTGATTGGAATTCCCGACCACATAAATTTAAATGCAAAAGCACTTGCAGAGAATACTAATACACGCTTTGAAATAAATCCCGATGTTTCAAAGTCTGATGCGCTTATTATTGTAGATTTAAACAGCTATGAGATGCTTGGTACGTTAAAAAATTCAGTTATGAATTACAATAAACCAATTTATGTGTTTGATCACCACGAAGAATCTGATAAAACAATGACTTTTTCCAAAGGGTCAATAATTAATCCAAAAGCAGCTTCCACAACAGAAATTATTTACGATCTTTTCAAAAAGCAAAAAATAACATTAACAAAAGAAATGTGTGTTTTTATTGCTGCAGGTCTCATTACTGACACTGCTCATTTTTTAGTTGCAGATTCTAAGGTTTTTTTGATAATGTATGAGATGCTTAAAAAATCCAATAAATCATTTTATGAAATAGTTTCCTTATTCCAACTTAAAGTTGATCCTGCATTAAAAATTGCAAAATTAAAGGCAGCAAAACGTGTAAGAATTTACAAAATTTCAGATTACATTGTTGTAACTTCGGATATTGGTGCATATGAATCTGATGCTGCAATGGCATTAGTAAAATTAGGTGCTGACATCGCATTTGCAGGTGACTGCGAAAAAGGAAAAGTAAAAATTTCAGGACGCGCAAATAACAAGTTCATCAAAGAAACAGGTTTTGATTTAGCAAAACATATTTTCATTCCGCTTGGAAGCAAATTTAAAGGTGAAGGCGGAGGTCACCCAGGTGCTTCAGCATTTAATGGTTGTGCAGACACACTGGAAGATGCATTCTCTGAATGTCTGTCACTTACAACCAAATTCATGCAAACAAAAAACACGTCTGCTTCAATAAAAGAATACGATTAAAGAATCATCTTCTTGTCTGAGAATTAACGTCTTCTTGTCTGGGTTCTAACTTCCCACTGCAATAATTTTGTAAGAATTGTTACTATTGCAAAACCCAGTAATGAAATAAAAATCAGCATTCCCCAATTATTTGTTCTAAAAAACCAGGTAATAAAATCAGACTGCCAGTCTCTGAATGAAATTACGACATAAACTACTAAAAGAAATGTAAAAATCACTAAATACGTTCTTCTGAAACTGCCAAAAAGGTGCATCCAACCCATTATTTAACCACCTCTAAAATATCTGTGATTTTTTTCAGAGTATAATCTGCTTTTTCCTTTGTTTTGAAAACCTGCCCGTATTTTGCAAGCGCGGTTTTCATTCCGACTTGTTTAGCGCCAAGAATGTCTCTTTTGGGATTATCTCCCACAAAAAGAATATCCTCTGGCTTCAAGTTCAGAACACTAATTGCTTTTTCAAATGGCATTTTATGCGGTTTTGCCTGTCCAGTGTCATCTAATGTAACAACAACATCAAAAAAATCAACTAAATCAAGAGCAGCTAACCTCAGCCAGCCCTGCATTACCGGAGCATCTGAAACAATCCCTAATTTCAGTCCCTTTGTTTTTAATTCAATAAGTGTTTTTCTTACATGCGGGTAAGTAGTTAGTTGCCCATCCTTAATTCGTCTGTACGCTACAATCCCTGCTGCAAGAATTTTATAATCTATTTTTCCAAGTTCCTTTTTTAAAAAATTATCGAATATTTTCTGATCTTCAATCCCGTATTCTTCATACATATCAAAAAGTTTTTTCAATGCTACATCCTCTTTCAAGGGGAGACCTGCCTCAATCATTGCTGAAACTGCAGCTTCACTGCATCTGTGTTTCATTTTCATAAAATCAATAAGTGTATTATCCAAATCAAAAAGTACAGCTTTAAACATCTCAATCACATGCAATTTGTCCAAAAGTTAATATAATTCTTTGCCCTCTTTATTAGTCCCATGAAATGTCCGAGTTGTAACAAAGAAATGATGCCAGAAGGCGTACCCCGTGTTCACGGAACCAGTGTATACCGAACCTGGCTCTGTCCTGCATGCAAATTCGTAAAAGAAGAAAGATGAGTTATGCTTTCTTCCCAATTGTTCGTACTGCTCAAATAAGCACCTCGCTTTTCTTCTTATTAAGTACAACATAACCTATATCTCCGCCACACATATTTTTTACTAACTCTGTCATTTCTTTTGTGGCTTTTTCAACATCTTCTTTTGTAACAGGCGGAAGACCCTCAATAACCAAAATACAGTTCTTTGTATCTTCTGTAAGTTTTGTTCTGTCTGCTTCACGCCAGTTCCATCTTCTGCAAATCGCAGATAGGTCATCTTTGTAAATAATTTCGCCCTGTTTTGGAGGTCTTGGTTCTTTCTCTCCTAATAACAAAACCGGTGCTTCATTTTCTTGAGCAAAAGTTAGCAATATATCCCCATTAATTTTATCTGCATCCTCTCCGCCAACTGGGAGCATGTGTTTTAATGAAATAAAATTGTAAATATCCACAAGCTTATTTATGTGTCTTAGCTCAACTCCTTCTAAAGTCAGCCTGTACAAATTTTCAACAGACGATTTATTCTTTTTCGGTTTTCCTCCAAATGAAGAATACGCTTTTCGCCATACATCAATTTTTTCATTCTGTGATAATGTTTCTCTGTCATATTTTTCTTTTATTAAGTTTTCCTGTTCTCTAATCTGTTTTTGAATTTCTTCAACTCTTCCGGAATTATCTAAATTTTTTGCAATAACATATCCTATATTCAATCCGGGAAACTGTTCAAAAATCTTCGAATCTATTTTAAATTTCATATCTAGTTCCCTCACAATTATCGCTAATGTAAAATCATTTTTTCTTAAAAGTTTTCTTCCCAATTGCTTTCACTGCATTTTCAAATTCTTTTCCCTTTTCTTTCAAAGAGTATCTCACTCTAACTGCAGGTTTGTTCATTCTCACAATTTTCCTTAAATCAATTGGAGTCCCAATAACAACATAATCTGCAGGAACTTTGTTTATGGTTTTTTCTAAATCTGAAAGCTGTTTTTTGGAGTATCCCATTGCAGGAAGAATATCTTCCATGTGGGGATATTTTTCATAAGTTTGTTTAATGCTTTCAACTGCATATTTTCTTGGTTTTACAATTTCCGCACCTGCTTTTTTTGCAGCAATAAATCCCGCACCATATGTCATTCCCCCATGTGTTAATGTGGGACCATCCTCAACAACTAAAACTTTTTTACCTCTAAGATTAATTGTCCCATCAAATGTTACTGGTGAATCTGCGTGAACAATTTTTGCCTTGGGGTTTGCTTTTTTTGAATTCTTTAAAACAGTAGCAATTCCCTCTTTTTTTGCAGTACCTTCTTTGTTTATGATAATTATATTTGCCATTCTGAGATTAACTTCACCTGGATAATAAACTAATTCATCTTCTGGCCTGTGGGGGTCTACTAATGTAATGTGCAAATCAGGCGTATAAAATGGAAGATCATTATTCCCACCATCCCACAAAAGAACATCTGCTTTTTTCTCTGCTACTTTTAAAATTTCACCATAATCAACACCCGCGTATAACAAATTCCCCATTTCAATGTGCGGCTCGTATTCTTCCCTTTCCTCAATCGTACATTTATGTTTTGTCAGATCTTCATAAGTAACAAATTCCTGAACAATTTGCATTTTCAAATTTCCATAGGGCATAGGATGTCTTATTACTGCTACCTTTTTGCCCATTCTTTTCAGAATTTCAGCAACTCTTCTTGTGGTTTGAGATTTTCCAACTCCAGTTCGAACTGCGCATATTGCAATTACGGGTTTTTTGGATTTAATCATCATGTTTTCTGCACCAATTAATTTGAAATCAGAACCTGCAGCATTTGCTTTTGAAGCAAGATGCATTACCTGTTCGTGCTTAACATCAGAATAAGCAAATACAACTTCTCGTACTTTAAATTTTTTTATAAGTTTTTCAAGATCTATCTCATCGTAAATTGGAATTCCTTTAGGATATAATTTTCCTGAAAGTTCTTTCGGATATGTTCTACCAACTATATCTGGGATTTGCGTTGCAGTAAAGCAAACTACATTATACTCGGGATTATCACGATAATAAACATTAAATACATGGAAATCTTTTCCAGCTGCTCCCAAAATAATTGTATTCTTCTTCATACAATCAACTCCTACTTAAGATAAATTATCTGTCTCCCGTCTCTCAATTTAGTTCTTTCAGCATATTTTACAATATAATGAACAGTACTTTTTGGAATTCCTGACACTGATTCTATTTCACGCAACGAACGCCCATCCTTAACCATTTCAACAATATTCAAAAGTTTTTTCAAATCCATATTAATAGCGCGTCCTCTGCTGTCTTCTCTCACAAGTTCAATTCCCCTTTCTTTAATGAGTTCCCGTGTTTTTTCAGGAAGTCGTGAATCGCAGCTTTTGCTCAGATAAATAGTTCTTAATGCAGTACATTGTTTCAGAAGCTGAGATAGTTTTTCTTTTTTAATAGGCCTTACTAAATGAATTTCCTGCGTTTCAGGAGGAATCTTTCTTAAAGGCGTATCTGTGTTTACTGCATATTTCATACTTTAAATAACAACAAAATAGTATATAAAGTTCAGCTTTGAAAGGAGTCTTTATCCCTGATTTTTCTTACTTTTTTGATTGGGGTGTCAATTAAGAATCTCTTTCCCGCGTATTTAACTCCCTGAATTACTTCTGTTCTTGTTAAAGAAATATCTAATTTTTCAAATTCGCCGTTCTCATTCTCTTTTACATAAGGCCCAAACCAGACAACATCACTCTTTTTTCTCAGGCTCTGCAAAACATTTTCCGGATTAAGTGTCTTATTTACCCATTTCATTTTTATAATTCCCGAACCAATTCTTTCTGGAAAATGTGCATCACTTCCTGCAGTAACAAAACTTGCTACACTTCCTAATTCTATTGCGTTTGCACATCTCTGCAGAACTTCCTCTCCTTTTTCATTTAATTTATCTTTCAGTTTTGCCCCTATTTTGCTCAGACGCATTTTTTTTGTAATTCTGTTTTTTTCAATGAATTCAAAGAAGTTCATTGGTTTCTTTATCCAGTTAGTATCATAAATGAAATTACTCAGTTGCCCAATCATCCCATTGTAAATTTCAACACCAAGTCCATGTTCCCTAATAATTTTCCTTAGTTTTCTTTCACCATAAATATATGCTGCACTGTCATATGACAGACTCCAGGGATGCACAACACTTAATAAAATTTCTTTTTCTTTTGCAATTTCAATTGCAGTATCAATCTTCAGATTCCATTCTAAATATTCATCAATTTCGTAAATTTTTCTGTCTTTCCCATATGCAACAACATGTCCCATGTTTGTGTTTAATTCAATCCCCGGAATAAGTGCAATATTTTGTGGTTGTTCTTCCGCAAGTTTCAAGTATGCGTCTTCTGGTTCAAATTGTGCATGTTCTGTTATTGCCACTGCATCCAGACCTTTTAATTTTACAGCATTCCAATAATCAACAGGATTTATTTTTTTCTCGTTAAGGTGCGTGTGCAAATCAAAAGTTACAGTATTTTGCATAATAGCAATATGTTCAGAAAAGGATTTAAAGCACCTTTACCTACTATTTTCATGGATTTATTTATTCCTCTTGTGTTGGCAATTGCTCTGAGTATCACAAGCTGGTTCTCAGAAACATATTCAAGTACCGTCCACATACATCACGTAAAATTAACTTCATTTTCCGCAGGATTGTTTATAACCTATATCTTCCTGTTCCTCTTCCCTGAACTTTTTGAAGGCCTTCCTGTTGCCGGAAACCGAATTTTTCTCTTGATGCTTATGGGTTTTGTGATTTTCCATGTGCTTGAAAAATACATTTACCAGCATGTCACTAACAAAAAGCATCTTTTGCATGATCTTTCAATATTACACATTTTAGGTTTTTTCGCAGACCACTTTATTGTTGGTGTTCTTCTCTTCCTGATTTTCAGGGAAGGAAACATATTTCTAAGCTCATTTGTTTTCATACCTTTGCTTTTACACACAATATCATCTTCACTTTCATTCACACATTTGGGTGAACATCTAAAAAACAAAAGAAGCATAACAATTTTCCTTGCGGCAGCTCCGTTATTTGGTGTTTTAGTTGCGTATTTCCTGAACCTTGAACATGTGAATTACCTGATGATTCTTTCATTTGTTGTTGGTGCAATGCTTTACATTGTCGTAAGAGATGCACTCCCCCATGGCAGAACAGGAAACATCTTCTTCTTCCTTTTGGGGTTTATTATAAGTTTCACAATGTTAATCCTTTCAGGGCATTATGCATTCTAAAATTTTACCATAAGATTTCATAAAGATATCAAAATGATATACCTTATCAGTAAATAACATTTTCCCATATTTTCACTATTTGTATAACATTTATATATCACTTTGAAATACATACTATTGATTTTATGGCTGAAATACTAATAAGACTCAAAGGCGTGCCAGAAGATGTGTTAATTGCACTAATCCAGAAAGGATATTACAAAACAAAATCTGAAGCAATAAGAGCGGGACTGCTTGAATTAGGAAAGCAGTACGAACTAATCGGAACCCAAACACCAGAAACACAACCAAAAACAAAACCCAAAACTGAACTAAAAACTTTAGGTTATTACCGCTAAGTTTTAGGTGATTAACTCATGCTGAATACGTTCTTCGATAGATTTATTTTTGCGAACGCACTTACATACAAACATAATAATTTCTATTTAGTAAACACACCGTTCGTAATTTCCCCAACAGATATTTTAGTTTCATTGGTTGCGCAAAATGATTCTGAATTAAACACAAAAATTTATTACGCAATAAAAGAATCCACTAAAAACAATCTTCTGAAACAATTAGGTTTAGATTTCAGAGTTGAAAATGAAAAAGCAGTTTCCATTTTCACTAATTTTTTCACTGCCTCTGGCTGGGGCAAAATAGAAAAAATAAATTTTGATGTTAAAGAAAAACGCGCAATTGTGTCACTTGAAAATTCACCATTTGCTTCTGCTTTAAGATGGAAAACCAACAAACCCGTAGACCATTTCATGCGCGGCCTTCTCGCAGGTTTTTTCTCAAAACTATTCAACTTAGAAGTTGACTGCGTTGAAACGAAATGTGCTGCAATGAATCACAACTCCTGTGAATTCATAATAAAATCAAGAAGTGATTTTGATTTCTCATTAGAAGAAGTAAAAGATCAATTAGGTTCTAGACTTTAGCTATTTATTTTTTTTGTTCCGCTTTAGCACTGTTAAAATCACTTTCTAAACTTCCAATAAGCCCGTGAAGAATACGTTTTTCTATTTCCGATGATGGTTCCTTTATTGATTTTAGATTTTTAATTAACCATCCCACTTCTTTAGTTATTAAGAATTTGTCGTTTGTCGGCCCTATTTTACATTCATCAATTAGCAGTTTCTTAAAATTCTCAATAACTGCCTGTGTTTTGATTTCATCATGTTCAATTTTCGGAGCTATTTTCTTTATGGCATCAATTACCCCGTATCTCAAACCTTCTGAACTAACAAAATGATCACTAACTGTTTTTGCCAACATTTTGTGAGCGTCTGTACGTTCAAGTTCTTTTTTTGCTTCGTCAATTCTTTTTCTCATGCAGTATAATTCATTTCCTTAAGTTATTAAAATATCTCCCCCCTATCAACACGAAAAAGCTTAAATAACACAAAGCGTTTATTATATGCATTTCTGAGGGGTGACGGTAGAATGACAGACATTGAACGTGTAAAAACAGGAATTGAAGGACTTGACAAAGCACTTAATGGGGGCATTCCTCAAGGCAACCTTGTTTTAGTTTCAGGGGGAGCAGGTACAGGAAAAAGTACACTTGGCATGCAGTACCTCTACAACGGAGCAAAAATGTTCGGAGAACGAGGCCTTTACGTCAGCACAGAACAATCCGAAGAAGAACTTAACAAACAAGCCTCAGCATATGGCTGGGATTTGGAAGACCTTATCAGAAAAAATCTTCTCAGAATTGAATATATTGAAGTAACAAAAGCAGAAAATGCATTACAAAGAATTTATGATGCTTACACTTCCTTTGAACCATCAAGAATGGTTATTGATTCATTAACAACATTAACAGATTCACTTCTAATTTCGGGAATGAAAGGCAACTCTGCATTCTCTCTAATCCAAGTAGCAGACACAGTTTCCCCATTTCCCAACACCGAAAAAACATTATCCAAAGCAATGCTCTACAGATTAATCGGGAAATTAAAATTATTCCGGGCTACTGTTTTGCTTACTTCTGAATTGCCAGAGGAATCACATTACTTGAGTGCAGATCAGACTACTGAGTTTATTGCTGATGGGGTTATTGTTTTGAATTATATGAGTGCAGGGGCATCAGCATTTAGAATTTTGAGGATAAGAAAAATGCGTTATAGCGATCATGAAAAAGGTTCTCTTGCCTATGACATGACTACAAAAGGAATTGAAATTAAGGAAAAGGAAATTGACTTATAATTTTATAACTTAATTTATAAATTAATAATTAAAAATTGTTAACTGGCGGTATTTTGAGTGACAAAAAGAGAAGAAATACTTAAAGTATTAAATGATTTACTTAAACTAGATGATGTATTAGCTTGCATGGTCGCTAAGAAAGGGTTGGAAGGAATTGTCCCTTCTAAGATTAAAGTGAAAAATGTTGATTTATGGGTTCTTCTAGTAAAGACAACTGACCGATTATTTGATTTGATTGACCAATTTTATGATTATGGGAATACTAGGGCTACTTTCGAGATAGGTAAGTATGTAGTAATTACAGAGCCGATAAGCCGAAATAATAGTTTGATTGTAGTAATCCCCGAACTTGCAAACAGAGGTTTACTAAATTTAGAAATAGAAAATACAAAAAGGAAAATAAAAAAAATCATCAGCTAGGCGTGCGCACTATATCTTCTATTGCATCCACAACATACTTCATTTCGTTCATTGTGTTATATATGTAGGGACTTATTCTACAGCTTGCAGGCGGGTCGAGCTCATAAAAAAAATGCGCTAAAGTTGCACAGTGGCATCCGGCTCTTGATTCAATATTTCTCTTATTCAATTCCTCTGCTATTTGGAATGCTGTTTTGCCTTCTGCATTAAAAGATATGCAGGGTGTTTTTCTCTCCGCATTTTTCGGACCGTAAAGTGTAATTTCAGGAATAGCTGTTAGTTTATCGATAAGGTATTGAGTAAGTTTTTGTTCGTGATGCTCTACAGCGTACATGACCTTTTTAATATCACTTCTTTTTGTAGTAGGGTGAGTAATGTCTCCATATTTTTTCTCTCCCACTCTGCCAAGTACTACATCAACCAAGAATTCTGTGGCTTCGCCAGCAACTATGGTGCCCAGTATGTTCGGAGTACCAGCTGTGAATTTCCATGGCAGTTCATTGTAGCCAACGTGTTCTGGGCTTACTTGCCCATCAGCGATCATATCCCCTCCGTATTGAAAGCACCTCATGCTTTCCAAGATTTCCTTTTTGGCGTACAACGCCCCGATACCAAAAGGCGCAAGCATTTTATGAAAAGACCAAGCTAGAAAGTCTATGTCTTCTTTTACAACGTCCAAATAAGTATTTGGCACCAGCTGTGCACCGTCTATTAGCATATATGAACGGTTTATTCCATTCGGCTGTTTGTATCCACTATCATTGGCAATTTTTCTTATTTTGTTTATAGGTGGTTTTGTTCCAAGAAAGTTTGATGCACCAGTACAACACACAATTTTTGTTCTTTTATCTACAAGTTCAGCCATGTGTTCGAGATCTAGCTCTCCGCTTTCCTTGTCAAATTTAGCGAGCCTGCATTCGACATTGATACCGAATCGCGGTAATATTTCTTTTGTTAAGCCGTACCATGGAACATAATTAGAGTTATGCTCAAGGTAAGTTGTAACTAAATTGTCGCCATCTTTAAATTCGGTCATCAGGGAATACATGACTTTGTTTATTGCTTCTGTGGCACCCCTACAGATTACTACATTTCTCCAGGATTCCGCTCCAATAAAGTTAGCTATTACTTTATAGGCGTTTTCAAATAAGCTAGTGGTTTTAATTGATGCTGAAGAATGTCCTCTGTGTACGTTTTCGTATGTTAACGCTATTTCCTTTTGTAAGCTAAGCAGTTTGTCTGGTATTTGGGTAGTTGAAGCATTATTTGTTGCTATTCTGCCAGATTGTATTGCTGGAAAATGCCTTCTTATGTTTTCAACATCCAACATTTCTTATCATTCTTTTTGGTTATATAATCTATTTCTTACTCAATCAATCTTTTTAATATTTGTTATTCTCTTTTTTATCCAAAAATTATGTATGCCTCCAAAGCGTTGGGCAGAAACTAGTTTTTAGCTGACAAATGAAAAATAGACATTGCAGGTGAAATGTTAATATAGTAGTTCAGTGCATTATATGAATTGCTTTTATAAACTGTCTAGGTGACTCATTATGGCCAACTTCAAACTTAATGCAATTGTGGGAACGTCTGATAACTTAGATGCAGTTGAGGCTGGTAGAGAAGCAGCAACAAAAAGTCTTGGAAATGAACAAAACCCAAAAGTAGCAATTGTTTTTTCTACTATTCATTATGAAAAAAACCTGAAGAAGATGCTGACGGAAATCAAGAAAATTATTGATGCCCCTGTGGTGGGATGTACTGGAGCAGCAGTGTTAACCCCTGAAAGAGTTTATGCTAGGGGGGTTGGGGTAATGTGCATTTTCGGCGACTTGGATGTTGGAGTTGGTGTCGGTGGTGGTTCAAGAACCAACCCTGTAAATGCAGGAAGACAAGCAGTCAAGATGGCTATAGAGCAACTAAAAGATAGCAAATATAAAGATAAATACGGGATTGCATTCCCTTCTGGTATGAAGTTTCCTGACATTCCAGGAATGAAAAGCATGATGAAAATGGGCATAAGCAAAGCCATGTTTCCCGCACTTTCAAAGTTTATGGCAATGAAGGGCACAGGACCTGCCAAATATGAAGAGGTGCTGCAAGGAATGGTTGATGAAAGTAAGGGTAAAATTCCAATCTTTGGTGGTGGGGCATTTGACGATTTTAAGGGTACAAGAAATTTTCAGTTTTTAAACAACAATGTGTATAGTGATTCAGTTGTGTTCTTGCTTATCTCTTCAAATGTCAAAAGTAGGACATTGTACAAGCATGGGCTAAAACCAACCGGAAAAAAAATGGAAATAACAAAAGCGAGTGGTAGCCTTGCCTTTGAAATAAATGGCAAACCCGCATGGGAGGGCTTAAAAGAGGTTTATGGAATTCCTGCCGAACTCGAAAATCAATGGAAAACAAACCCCGTGCTTATGACAATATATGAAATTCCTGCAGAAAAGGACGATAAGGGAAATTACTGGCTGGTCACACCCCTGTGTGTTATCGGAGATGCGATTCTTTTTGCCAGAAACGTAGAAGAAAAAACACTTTACCTCTGCCGGGGAAAAGGAGAGGACATATTAAAAGCTGCTAAAGATATTGCAGTAACTGTAGCAGAAGAAATAACTCCCGATTTTACTATTATATTCAGTCCAGTGCCAAGAGTTATGGCAATGATGGAAAAAATAGATGTGGAGAGGCAGTATTTAAGAGAGGCACTTGGCAACTCCCCATTTTTAGGCGTTTACTGTTGTGCAAGCGAGATATACGTTCCTGAAGAGAATCTTCTTAAATGCCTTAATGAAACAATTGGTTTAGCCAGTTTTGGCAAATAAGTTAATATTTTTGAAATTTCTAATCAAATACTTGCTTTTTAAGAATTATTCACCACATATTCTAATACTATGACAATAAATCTAGTCGTGCCCCATTTAGGCTCACAGGGGAAAGGGACTAAAGATTACATAATAAGTATCCTTAGTGATGAATCCCAACTTTCAGCCAAAGATATCAAATCACGGCTTTCTAAACAGTTTAATGGTACTTTAACATCTCAGGCGGTTTATAAGGCTTTAAGTGAACTAGAAAGTCAAAACGTATTATTGAAAGCCAATGGCGAATATGCATTAAATTATCAATGGGCGGATGAAATTGAATCTTTTGCTAAGGGCATTCTCCGAAAAAAATATAACTCTTCAGAGTTTTTGGAACCAAAAACAATAATCACAAATTCATTGTATGAAACTGACATGATGCTTTTAGAAGTTGTAACAAAAATAGTTGGGGAACCAAAAGAAAAACCTGTTTTGTGTTTGCATTGGAATCATGCATGGATTCCATTGTTTTTGAATAATGACAAATATCAAAATCTGAAAAAAGTTTGTGATGAAACTGAATTATATGATTTAACTCGTGGGTCTACAGTTGTAGACAAGTGGTGTGTTGATTATTTTACAAAAAGAGGTGCAAATGAAAAAATGGGCGTTGATGTTGCAAATACCATTGATTTAGCAATAATTGGCGATCATGTTATTCAGGTGTTTTATCCTTTGCACATAAAAAAAGAATTAGACACAATATTTTCAAGTGTTAAAGACATTTCTGAACTTGACACTGGTGAATTATTTGAAAAAGTTTTTATGAAACCTGCAAGAATAACAATCCATGTTATTAGAGACAAACATTTAGCCGAACAGTTAAGGCAAGAAACTTTGGAGTATTTCAAGGAGACGAAAAAATGAATTCGTTAAATTCACCTCTTTATTCAAAACCGTCCTCAACAAAAGACAACGCCATTCTAATTTTAGGAAATGAATGGCCGCTTTCTGCTAAGGAAATATATTCTCGAGTTTTGAAAACTTACGGGCTGAATGTTTCATACCAAGCTATCCACAAAGCGTTGAATGAATTGGAAGATGAAAACATTGTTGAAAAAAATGGAAAAGATTATTCTCTTAGTAAAACATGGCTTTTTAATAGAAAAGAATTTTTTGAAAGTCTAAATAACAAATACGCGGAGTCAGAAGGCAAATACGATGTTAGTCCTGATTTTGAAGGAACTGTAACTATGAAGTTTAATGATTTAAGTTTATTTTCAACAACAATGGGTTCACTTTATACTAAAAAAATACTGATTGGTAATGGGCCGGAAATGGGTGTTGGGACTTTTGATCATGGTTGGTGGCTTTTAAAATTTAATTTCATGGATTTTCAATTATTAGTACGCATGGTCCAAGTGCATCCTGGCGGCATATATTCTATATTCAAACAAGACACGCCTTTTGATAAATGGATTTCCGACCAATATTGTAGAGCGGGCTTTAAGAGCAAATGCGGTATTTCGGAATTGGATTGTTCTAAGTCCGACATTGGTGCTTTCGGTGACACAATTACAAAAGTCACTTTTTCAGAAGAAACCAAAAAATTTATGGATGAAATATATTCTAAAATTCATAATCTAAGTTCTTTGTTCAAATATTATGCATTAGATAATTTTAGAAATCGAAAAGCAAGCATCAAAGTTGAATTAATCAAAGATCCTGAGTTAGCAGGTATTGTTAGGCAACAAGTTTTGCCTTATTTCAAGGAGAAATAAAATGTCATATTTTGAAATTTTAAAAATGAATCCAAAGAAAGCTTCTACTGAGGAAGCAATTATTTTTGTGCTTTCTGAAAAATGGCCATTAAGTGCTAAAGAAATTTACAATTTAATTATTAAGAGATGTGACAAAGACATTTCTTACCAAGCCGTGCATAAAAAATTAACCGAACTTGAAGCTATGAATGTCATATTAAAAGAGGGTAAAACCTACCAATTACATAAATTATGGATTTCAAACCAGAGACGATTTATTGACAGAATTGAGAATGTTTATTCAAATTCACAGAAAAAATATACGCTAGATCCAAATTTCGAAGGATCAATTGAATGGAGATTTGACGATTATTCGAATGTTGTTATAACAATTGCAGATTTATTGGCAAAACAAGTTTTTATTGGTTCGACACCCTCTGGACCACTTGGAATTACAAGGCATGTTTGGTGGCCTTTAAATTTTAAGTTCGGTGACATGTTAATTCTGAGAAGTGTAATAAAAAAAAATCCACTTTCGTATATGGTTACGCGATATAATTTCCCTTTTGATAAATGGGCATCAAAAGAATTCTTAAAAAATGGATGGGGTGGAGTAAAACTAGGTGTGAACTTTGATGAATTTGACAATGAGATTATTGTTCATGGTGATTCCATACTTGTCTTTGAATATTCAGAAGAATCAAAGAAAGTAATCGATCAATTCTATCAAAAAAATTCTAATCTAACCGATTTGTTTTCAGAGTTCACAAGAAAAAAATTTGCATCACGAAAAGTAGACATAATGGTAAAAATCACAAAAAACCAACAAATGGCCGAAGTTTTAAGGAAAAAATTCATGACTTATTTCAAATAGCGCAGAAAAAAAGGAGCTCCTGAAAATTTCCCTGCGACCAACTCTCTTTGTCTTTTTTTAGACGGGTGATGCACTCCCGAAGGAGTGCATCGGGACTCACCGGCGAACAAGTTCGGGTTTGTCAGTTATATCCCTGTCTCGAGTGTTAATATACCTGCGGTTGAAAAAAAATCAACTAAAAAGTTGATTTTTGAATATTTTTAAGTTATGCCTATTGCAATTAGGGCAATAACATCATCGTCGCCTGAAATATGGGAGGGGGGGGCGTTGCTACTACTAAAAGAATATGGTCAAAGCTTCCGGTTAGCAGGGCTTTCATACGAATTAATTGTGGATTAAAGAAAAAATTTGCTTGAAAAAGTCACAATGTGTGCTATATTTTTAATGATTTTTTATATCCCACAACAACCATACACGGAAATGTGGCCATCATTAGTCATTTTTAAAGTAAATCCTGAACAAAATTGCGGATTATAGTCAAGAACATAAACAGTTCTACTAACAACTTTTTCAATTTTAATCGCAGTTAAAACGTCATCCCAATTGATGTTACCTTCTTGTTCATCTCTAAAATTATCTAATCTTACCCATTGATTTATTTCATTGTTTTTTATGAAGTTTATGAAATCATTTTTTGAATTAATCGCTACATCAAATTTGTATCTATCTTCAGGACCACAATTAGGCGAAGTTCCTTTTGGCGGCACACCAAATGGATCGTCTTCTACATCCAAAAGAGGGTTCAACATAAATAGGCCAATCATCACAATAGCTAAAACACAGGCTGCTAAGATTCCATAACATAATTTTTTGTTCATCATAAGTTTATACAATTGGTCTGTTTAAAAGCGTTTCTAAAAGGGAAGCAATTCCACTCAATTCTTTATAAAGAGAAAAAGTTTTTTATAAATAGCGATTGCTACACGAATGTTACTGATTTGGTAATTTTGTTGTAACATGAAAATTAATGAAATGCTAATCTTGATGTTAAATTGCACTTAACCTTTGTAGCCGAATTTTCTGTTGTATTTTTTGTGATCCATATATTCCAAGTAGATTAGGAACAAGTCCACTTGGTTGCCTGTCACTGTGTAAATGAGTCGCCAGTTTGAGTCAAGGTTGTATTTCCATAAATTATTCACTCCGTATTTTTGCACATATTCTTTTGGCCAGAGTTTTCTTGGAATTTTTTTTGCCTGCCTCAGGATTTTCAGCAAGCTTGGCAGTTGCCTTGCTGATTAAGTCAAGCAGGTATTGTGCTTCAGAGTTTCCATTGTCTGCTCTTTTCCTTAGTTTTACATAGTCTTTGTTAAACTCTGCCGAATACTTTATTTCACGCATTTGCTGGCACGCTCTCTTCGATTAGTTTTTTGAGTTTTTCGTTGTCTGCGAAAATCCAGACAAGCTTGTCGTCTTTGGTAAGCATTACTTTTCTTGAATCAATCAGATAGTCAACCACTATTTTGTAGGTTTGGTACATTACTTTCTTTGGCAGTTTTTTCCAAAGCTCTGTTCTTTTAGGATAATCTTTTGCGTTCTTTATGGCATCCTCTATCATTAGCACAGTATCCAGCCTCGGGTAATGCAAAACAGTTGTTCTCGAATCCATAGTTATCATATAAGTTTATATGATTAAAGTATTTAAATATATCGCAAATTTACTGTAAAATCAGCTCTTTCTTACCCTCAATAATAGCCTGTTTTATCTGCTCAAATTGGTTTTCACATCATCATTGCCTATTGTAAGGTATAGTGTTAACTGATTAAATTTATAGTTTAAAAAGAAAACCTTAAAGTTTTACTTTCAGTAGATGTTCTCCTGCAGGCACCAAATCGATGGTTTCTCCTTTTTTCAGCTTATAGAATCTTGCCAGGTCTGGCGGGATGGTTATTGCAAGGCTTCCGCCTGTTGAAATCAATTTCCGTGCAAAACTGAATTCTTTTCTTGCTTCCTGCAGACTCTTGTCAACTATTTTCCCTGTTGCGAACTTTTCTTTGCATGAGCTACATTTGTATATTGGGTTGTTCTTTAACTTAATCAATCCCTTAAATAATTCTATGCTTTCATTTGAAAGAGTTGCTTCGCCTTCGCATACCGGACACTTTATTATTTTTTTGATAACCATAATTCAACCTCCTTTTTGTTTGATTCCCACAGTGTTATCACAATTATGCTCTTTTTGTCTTCCGCTTTTTGGACAGTGAAAAATTTGTTCGCAACCACCCCAATGGTTTCAAAGCAGTCCTTTTTGTACTTTTTGTCAAAACCTTTTCTAATTCTTACTAGTTGTTTTTTGATTATTTCCTCAACTTCTATTCTTTCCAAACCATAAAGCAAGGCTCTTTCCATAAACCTTTCCAGCGCATGTTTTGTCCAAAAAATCTCCACTATAAAATCACTACAATACTTATGTGCTAAGCATTATTTAAGCTTTGTGTTTTATAGTGAAAAAGTAATGATACTTAGCTTGTAGGTTTTATTACTCAAAAATGTTTAAAAAAGTATGAGTAATAACAGTCTGAAGGGGGAGTACATCATCCGCCATTTCAGAGAGGTGTTAATCTCATCATTGCCTGAACATTTTATCAATTCGCATAACATTTAGCTTCAAATAATTTTGTTGAGGTTCCAACTTTTTCAAATTCTAAAAGAACAATAAATGGTTCTTGCATGTTCGTAAATCATTAAATTACTACACGCGCATCCACTGCTTTCACACCTTTAGAATCAGCAAATAAGGGGTTAATATCAAGTTCTTTGATTTGTTCCTCCTGAAGCATCATTTTGGAAGTCTTCAGTAAACAATCATTAATTGCAGAAAGTTTCACAGGTTCAGAACCGCGGAAACCAGTGAGTAATTTATAACCCTTAATTTCAGAAATCATTTCAGCAGCATCACGGGAACTAATAGGGCAAACGCGCAGGGAAACATCCTTCATAACCTCAACGAAAATACCGCCCAAACCAAAGAGCACAGTTGGTCCAAAAGTAGCGTCGCGTTTTCCACCAATAATAATCTCAGTACCAGAAAGCATTTCCTGAACCAGAGCGCCCTCAAATCCCCTGAGTTTTTTGAGCTGATTAAAGGCTTTTTTAGCTTCTAAGGCTGAGGAAACCCCTAATTTTACGCCCTGAGCCTCTGTTTTATGCGATATGGCAGAGGAAACAACCTTCATTGCTAAAGGAAATCTAGTTGTTTTCAAAGCAGAAGTCAAAGAAGCTTCATTTTTACACAAATCACTTTTAACAACAGGAATTCCGTATTTTTTAAGTAAATTTTGGGATTCAAAAACATCTAATACTGGCATCTCAGTATTAGGCATTTTTTGTATATTAAACTTTCTGAAGGTCACAACTCAGATTAAAATCTTTTGTAGCATATAAATAATTAGATGTTTAAAAGATTCACATTTAGAAATCCTTTCAAAAGAAAATCTTCACCAGAACCGAAAAGACAAAGACCGCTAAGACTAACAGAATCTCAAAAAATTCATGCAGAAGTACGAGATACAATCAGAAAGGATTTTGGAACTATTCCTACAAAGACAGGTAACAAGGTGTCTGTAGATGACCTTATTTATTTTTGCAAGGAAGCAGACCCCATGATACAAAAAAATGGTGAGCATTTCGTTGAGCAAATAGACAAACTCCTTTTACAGCTGGAGGAAAAAAAGAAAGAATTTGATCAAACTTCGCACATACGACCAATGTCTCCTCTTCCCGGAGTTCCCCTGAGCACGTCTGGGGTGATTGTGAATGTGCATGCTGATCACAGAGCAATAGCAGCAAGACAGGTAATTGATGAACTTATTGTTGAATGGACGGGAGTCCACAATAAAATTCAAAAAACCCTAGAACAAAATCCTAAAAACTAGCTTCTTTTAAGAAACAGTATTTCCCCTAATCAATGAGTAAGATTTAAATTAGCTTCATTAATGAATTAATGAATACTTAATTAAAAATTAGTGATATTATGATTTGTTTTGTTGCATTATTCGTTTTTGCAGTTTTGGGAATATTTTCAGCTTCCCACAGAGAACTCGCAAAGGAAGCATTTGACTGCGTTTTTAGAAGAGTAACTCTGAGAAAATGTGAAAGTGCTTTTGATCAAAAAATGAAAATGAAAATCTCAACAGGATTGCTTAAAAGAAGTCCTGCAGCAGGAAAATTTGTGCACAAACACTTTGAATTAATTTCATGGGCACTAACTCTGAGTTTAATTTTAAGTTTAATTTTTGGAATATGGGGTGTTTACAATTACGTAACTTACGGAAACTGCAACGGAGAAAATTCAAGTGAATACTGCATTTATGAAGATATTTTAACAGAGGAACAATGCAGTCTTGAAATATGCAGTGACGGCACAACATGCGATTATGTTGAGGGCGTGGGTTGCACTGGTGCCTGTGAATGCACAGACCAGAATTGTGAAGCAAATCACTCAACAGGGAATTTTATAAACAATTCTCTTAAGAATTATGTGTATAAATTATAAAATTATAATCATCTTAATTGAGGAGGGTATACGATGACAGAAAAAGAAACAAAAGAAAAGAAAGTTTCGGAAAAGCCTTCATCCTTTGAAGTGCCGAAACACATAAAGCTTGAGTTTGCAATTATCGGCGCAGTTTTAGTTCTTGCAGCAGGGCTTGTTATGGGCTCAGTTTGGTTTCCCCATTCAACTGCAGAAGTTGTAATTGGGGATAATACAGTTAATACAAGTATGAACACAGGAACGCTTAGCACAAAAGTTTTGGATTATGTAAATACAAATTTAATCCCCGATGGTGCAACTGCAACAGTAACCAATATTGAATCCGCTGGAGACAGTCTTTATGCAGTAACTATTGATGTAACTTTGGATGGACAAACACAACCAGGAACTGTTTATGTAACCGAAACCGGAGACAGAATTCTTTTGGGAAGTGTTTTAGATACTGCTGTTGCTTTGGAACAGCCAGCATCTGAACCAGAACCAGTAGTCGAATTACAGAAATCTG
This sequence comes from Candidatus Iainarchaeum sp., assembly GCA_043808155.1. Taxonomy (GTDB): domain Archaea; phylum Iainarchaeota; class Iainarchaeia; order Iainarchaeales; family JAZDFD01; genus JAZDFD01. The sequence goes on along the minus strand of JAZDFD010000001.1, from coordinate 57,857 downwards.
ATAAACCCACAGTCGAATTATTTGTTATGTCACATTGCCCATACGGAACACAAATGGAAAAAGGACTAATTCCAGTTGTGGAAACACTTGGTGACAAAATAGATTTCGAAATGAGATTTGTCTACTATACAATGCACGGTCTTACTGAAATGCAGGAAGAATTAAAACAGTACTGTATTGAAGAAGAACAAAATGACAAATATTTGCCATACCTGAAATGTTTCCTTAAAGCAGGAGAGACTGACACCTGTTTAGCAGAAGCAGAAATAGACACTGCAGCAATGGAAACATGTGTTTTAGACGCAGATAATGAATTCCAAATAACTGCAAATTATCTTGACACAACAAAATACCTGAGCGGAAAATATCCTTTATTTGGAATTGATGCAGAAAAGAATACCGAGTATGGTGTTGGTGGAAGCCCGACTTTAGTTGTTAATGGAACAACTGTAAACAGTGCAAGAACTTCTGCAAGTTTACTGCAAACAATCTGCGGAGCATTCAATGAACAGCCAGAAGAATGCACTCTTGAATTATCTTCTGTATCGCCATCCGCTGGCTTTGGATATGAAGAAGGCACAGGAACAGACGCAACTTGCGGTTAATTAAAATCTGTGGTTAAAATCCCGAAAGGGATTTTCTCTTTTTCTTTTTTTATTGTTTTCGGCTCTATTTGTAGTATGAAAAAATCGATAATTGTTCTCATTATTGCTGCTGTGCTTATTTTATTTTCACTGTTGCTGTTTACTGATTTTTTCAATTATCCTACAGTGGAAAAACTTTCAACACAGGATGCTGCAGTAAAAATGTGCAGGGATTTGTGTGAACTTAAAATTTCAGATGGCGGAGATTTAAGCGCCGGTCCATGCATTGGAAATCCTATTCAGGAGATGCCAAATTACGTATGTGACATTGCACACAACCCGCGAACAGAAATTGATAATCTTCCGGAAAATCAATGTTCAGCATTCAGAGAAAACAACGCAGAATATTTTATAGAATTAGATGAAAATTGCGAACTGATAAAAATAGGATAATAAAAAATAACAGGTCAAAACAGGATAATAAAAATAACAGACAAAAACAGAATTATAAAAAATAGAAATTAGAAGAAGTTTATTTCCCTTCTTCAAACTCTTTTAACATTTGTTCAATAACTGCTTTCATCTCTGCAACTTCTTTTTCTTTGTTGTTTTCTATTTCATAGGCTGTTCCCAATCTGTAATATCTGCAGCCAATTACAAAGAACGGAACCTGTTGCTGAGTATCAAAGTGTGAGAAAATCTGCAGATGTTTTCTTGGAATTTCATCTTTGGTTTCAATTATTTCTGTTAAGAGATTGTCACCAGTATCTAAATTCCAAAGATAAGCTGAGATTTTTCCTTCTGCAACATATGGTTTTACTGCCGCCTTGAATGCATCTTCTGCCCATACACAATGTGGGCAAGTTGAAATTGAAAACTGAATCACAGTTGGTTTTCCGTTATCAGTGCATGTGTCCATTTCATATGCTGAAAAAGTTGTTATTTCTCCGGCATCCACATTGTCAAGACCAGTCATTACAATCTGACCTGTTGGCGGTAATTCAATTGAAAAGAAAAAAATTATTCCGACAACTGCAAAAATAACTACAACTCCAAGAGCCATAATTGTTTTCTGTGAAATTCTGCTTTTTGGAATTTCAGTTGTTTCTTTTTCTGCTACTTGTGTTTCGTCTGTTTCAGTTGCTTTATTTTCTTTTGAGGCGTCATCTTCAGATTTTTTCTGATATACTTCTGAAATGTCTTCAGATGCTTCCCGCAATTCTGTTTCTTTTATTTCTTCAGAGATACTATCATTATTTTCTTTGGTTTTCTTCTTCTTATTACTCATAAAAAATCACTATTAATTCATTTTCGCAAAACCTTTTTAACACTTCCCCAAAATAGACAGTATAGGGGGGTATGCAAATGGCAAATGTAATTGTTTATTCAACACAAACCTGTCCCTACTGTCATATGGTAAAGGACTATCTGAAAGAAAAAGGTGTGGAATTCGAAGATATTGATGTTTCACAGGACCACGAAAAAGCAAAGGAAATGATGTCAAAGTCAGGACAAAGCGGAGTACCAGTTTTAGACATTGATGGCAAAATAATTGTTGGTTTTAACAGAGACGCAATTGATGAAGCTCTTGGATTATAATTTTTTAAGTGAATTAAAATATATTTTCACGAGGTGTAATATTGGCTTTTATTATAAAACACGACAGAGATGCCTGCATTGGTTGCGGTGCATGCGCAGCAGTTTGTGAAGAAAATTGGGAAATAAAAAGCGATGGTAAATCTGCTCCCAAAAAGACAAAATTAGATGATGTTGGTTGCAACAAAGAAGCAGAAAGCAGTTGTCCTGTTTCATGCATTATGGTAACTGAAGAGTAAATAATCTTCATTTCTAATTCTTTATTTTATTATTCTGATTCATTAATTATGTATATCATCTTAACACAAACGAAACCTATTTATTCCTCTGCATGTATTCCATAATAATTGGTGACCTGCAAAAAGTTGCAGTAATTGTGAGGAGTGATTAAATGTCTAATGTAAATCCTTTTGAAAGCGCACAGAAGCAGTTTGATGAAGCAGCTGAATTAATGAAGCTTGATTCAAACATTGCAAAAATTCTCAGAGAACCTGAAAGAGTTCTTACAGTTTATTTGCCTGTGAAGATGGACACTGGTGAAATAAAAATCTTCAAAGGTTTCCGCTGTCAGCATTCGCATGCAAGAGGCCCAGCTAAAGGCGGAATAAGATATCACCCGAATGTTTCACTTGATGAAGTTAAGGCACTTTCAATGTGGATGACTTTCAAATGCGCAGTAACAGACCTTCCATTGGGCGGGGGAAAAGGCGGAGTAATTGTAAATCCTAAAGAACTTTCTGAAACTGAATTAGAAAACTTAAGCAGAGAATACATGCGAAAAGTTGCAGACATCGTGGGTCCGATGAAAGATGTTCCTGCACCAGATGTTTACACAAATGCAAAAATAATGAACTGGATGCGTGATGAATACGAAAAAATAACTCACGATCCAAAATCACTAGGCGTAATTACCGGAAAACCTGTTGAACAGGGTGGTTCCAAAGGAAGAGACAAGGCAACAGCACAAGGAGCCGCATTCATTCTTGATGCAGCAGTTTCAAAAGTTAATTCAAAAAGAAAGACAGTTGCAATTCAGGGTTATGGAAATGCAGGACATGTTTTTGCAGAATTAATTACTGAAATGGGTTTTCAAGTTGTTGCAGTTTCTGATTCCAAAGGCGGGATTTACTGTGAAAAAGGTTTAGAGCCAACAAAAGTTTTTGAACATAAAACAAAAACCGGTTCAGTAAAAGGATTTGCAGGTTGCAAAGACATTTCAAACTCCGAACTTTTGGAGTTAGATGTTGATATTTTAGTTCCTGCAGCACTCGAAAACCAAATCACAAAAGAAAATGCAAATAACATAAAAGCAAAGCTGATTATGGAACTTGCAAACGGACCAACAACTCCTGACGCAGATAAAATCCTCAGAAAAAAGAATGTTCTCATAGTTCCAGACATTTTAACAAACGCAGGCGGAGTTACTGTCTCTTATTTCGAATGGAAACAAAATATGGACGACAAATATTGGGAACTGAAAGAAGTAAATTCAAAACTTAAGGAAATTATGGAAAAATCATTCGAAGACATTTTTAAGATAAGAGAAAAATACCGATGTACCACAAGACAGGCAGCATACATTTTAGCAATAGGAAGAGTTGCTGAAGCAGTAAAAGAAAAAATGCAGCTCTGATTCTTTTATAATGTTTTCTTTTTTCATTTTCTGATTCTTCTTTTTCTTTTAATTTCCTTTGTTCATTTATATTTTTCTTTTAATTCAACATACTCAGAAACATTTCTTTTAATGTCGTCAAGCATCACTTCAGAAATCTTTCTTTTTACTTTTCCGGGTACACCCAAAACAACGCTTCCTGAAGGAACTTCATAGTTTTCAGTAACAACAGAACCAGCACCAACAACACAATTGTCTCCAATCACTGCGCCGCTTAAAATTACTGCACCCATTCCAATAAGACAATTATTTCCAATTTTACAGCCGTGCACAATTGCAGAATGACCGATTGTAACATCGTCACCAATTTCGAGAGAGTTTTGTTCACTCACGTGAAGAACAGCATTGTCCTGAACATTAGTTCTGGCACCAATTTTAATGGAATTTAAATCCCCCCGAACAACTGCGCCAAACCATATGCTTGAATTTTCGGAAATTTCAACATTTCCAATAACTGAAGCATTTTCTGCAACAAAAGCACTTGCGTGTATTTTCGGTTTTTTGTTTTTGAATTCTTTAAGCATTTTCATCATTATAATTTAAATTCATCAAATATATAATCTCATTGGTTATTTAGAAAAGGCATAAAAATAAGATGCATCTTTATCCTATAATGCCTGTAAAAAAACCCGTACAACGTAAACCATTTGATCATACTAAAATCATTGATGCCTGTATTAGACATCCGGTTTTAGAGAAGGAAGGCGCCACAGCACAAGACATACATCGGCATGTAACTGTTAATGCGTTCCAAAATAAATATTTATATTCGCCATCTGATTTACATACTCAAATATTCAACAATTTGTTGTATGGCTCAATCTATGCCACAAAACAGTTACACTCTCATTATCACCCAAGTGATATAAAACGTCAGTTAAGTACGCGCAAATTTATTAGTGAATTGCAAGAACGCACTAATAAATTAGTAAAAAAAGCAGATTCTTTAATTATTGAAATTGCTGGAAGAGGCACTGAACAGTGGCAGAATATTCGCCATAGTGTTCCAGATATTTTAGGTAAATGCCCAATTCTTTTAGAGTTTGATGAAACAACAAATATTGTTAGAATGAAATCAGGAATTAACTCAAAAAATAAATACGGAAAGAAATAAATAACTCAAATACCTAATACTTGCGATGAAATCGAAGAGAAATGCAAAATCAAAGCAAATAAGGGCACGTGATAAGAAAGTTACAAGCCCCTCCCTTACGCGTGAATACGAAATGGTTTTTGACCATGCAAAAGGCATGTATATCTGGGATGCGGATAATAACAAATATTTAGATTTTTGTGCAAGCATTGCTGTTTCAAATGTTGGGCATGCAAATCCCGAAGTGCTTAGTGCAGTGAAAAAACAAATCACAAAGGGAATGCACGTAGGATTCGCAGATTTTTATGCTGAACTTCCAGTGACATTTCTTGAAACTCTTTTTACACTAACTTCAAAAAAATACAACACAGGTTTTCTGTCCAATTCAGGAACTGAAGCGGTTGAAGCAGCTTACAAATGTGCAAGATGGCACACAAATAAAAAATGGACAATTGCATTTGAAAAAGCATTTCATGGTAGAACTATGGGTTCATTGTCAATGACAAATTCACAAAAAGTGCAGAGAGAAAGATTTGCGCCATTTCTTCCTGTTAAGCATACCCCTTTTGCATACTGTTACAGATGTAAATTTGGAAAAGCTTTTGGTGATTGTTCATATGAATGTTTGGAAGCAATGGAAAAGAAAATGCGTTCAGTGAAAAATAATCTTGCTTCAGTTTTTGTTGAGCCAGTGCAGGGGGAAGGAGGGTATATTGTACCTCCAAAGAAATTCATTCAGGGACTGAGAAAACTTTGCAATGAATATAACACACTTTTATGCTCCGACGAAGTGCAAAGCGGAGCTTTCAGAACAGGAAAATTTTTAGCAATGGAACATTTCAATGTAACTGCAGACATAGTTGCTTTGAGCAAAGCAGTTGGCGGGGGCGTACCTTTAGGAGTTACAATTGCAAACAGAAAAGTAATGAACTGGAAACCAGGCTCACATGCAAACACATTCGGAGGAAACCTTCTTGCATGCGCAGGTGGACTTGCAACACTAAATTACATGACGAAGAAAAAACTCGGAAAGAATGCTGAAAAAATAGGAAAATATATGATTAAAGAATTAAATGAACTGAAAGAAGAACACGAGTGTATTGGAGATGTACGCGGATTAGGATTAATGATCGGAGTGGAGATTGTAAAAGACAAAAAAAGCAAAAAAACAGACAAAGAAGAAAGAAGCAGAATTCTGTGCAGGGCATATGACAACGGTCTTTTGCTTCTTCCAGCGGGTGAAAGCGTAATAAGATTTGCCCCGCCCTTGATAATCACAAAAGAACAGGCGGATAGAGGTTTGAAAATCTTTGAAAAATCCCTCCTTTCCAAAAACTAAATAAAGGAGAAACACATATTATTTTGAATCGGGTGATAAAATGGAACTTTTGATGAAATTAATGGATGCTCACGGTGTAAGTGGGGATGAAGATGAAGTACGCACAATAATTGAAAAAGAAATAAAAAAATATGTTGATGAAGTAAAAATTGACAAACTAGGTAATCTTGTTGCAAAACAGAGAGGAACAAAACCCAGAATAATGCTTGCAGCACACATGGATGAAATAGGTTTAATGGTAAAAGACATAATGAAAAACGGGAAAATGAGATTTTCAACTGTCGGAGGAATAGAACCTCTGCTTTTAGTCGGCCAAAAAGTCAGAATCCCTACAAACAAAGGAACAATTTTGGGAGTAATCACAACCAAGGAATTAAACGACAGCCATGAAATTGAGAATCTTCCAATTATAAGTGATTTGTTTGTTGACACAGGACTTACTCAGACACAGCTTATAAAATTAGGTATTGAACCAGGAAATTACATGTCTCCTGATGAAAAACCATCCTATTTGGGGAACCAAAATATAATCTGCGGAAAAGCACTTGATGACAGAATTGGATGTTACGTTCTTATTGAATTGGCAAAGCGCGTTAAAAAAGTTAAGAATGAAGTATATTATGTTTTTACTGCACAGGAAGAAGTGGGGCTTTTTGGAGCTAAAGCTTCTGCATATGAAATAAATCCCAACTGGGCAGTCGCAGTTGATGCAACAAATGCAAATGACTGTTCAAGTGCAGATTACATAACAAAAGAAATTGGAAAAGGACCATGTATTTCAATAAAAGATGAACGAATGATTTCAAATAAAAAAGTTGTTGAAATGTTAAAAGCAGCAGCAAAGAAAAGAGATATCCCTCTTCAGCTAGAAGTAAGTAATTTCGGAACAACAGACGCAATGAATATTTCAATGACACGCGGAGGAGTGCCAACTGCAACTCTAAGTGTAGCAATAAGAAACCTCCATTCAACAATAAGTATTGCACATACTCAGGATATTGAGGATGCAATTGAAGTTCTCGTGGAACTCCTGAAAAACCCGCCTAAACTGCCGGTACAATGGCGTTAGAGGGAAGGAGTATTATTAGGCAAAATAAGCCAAAAATCACGATTAGTTAACTTTTAAAACCTCCCTCTTTAAAGATTATATTCTATTGTGAGGTGAGATTCTGTGGCAGAAAGACCATATATAGATTCTACTAAATGTACTGGTTGCGGAACATGTATAGATGTTTGTCCAGTCGGTGTTTTTGAAAAAGAAGGCGCTAAATCAGTTGTAAAAAAACCAGATGAATGCATTCAGTGCAGAGCATGTGAAGTGAGCTGTCCTGCAAAAGCAATTGTTGTAAAATAGGGGATGGTGAAAAGATGGGTGTAATAACAAAAGAAATGTCAATTATGGACATTGTTTCAAAATTTCCAGAAACAGTAGAAGTTTTTATGAGGCATGGTTTACATTGCGTTGGCTGTGCAGCTGCAAGATTTGAAAATTTAGAACAGGGTGCAATTGCACACGGTATTGATGCTGATGTTCTTGTTAAAGATCTTAATAAAGCCGTACAAACACATGCTGAAACTTCAGATGACGGTGCAGATGACGGGGAATAATTTGCTTAATTCCTCTAACCGTCTATTTTTCAAGCACATTTATTAAGTTGTTTGAGTTTAATTCATAAAATAGTGATTTTTAATGAGAAAAATAACATTTAAGGGTCTTGGAGCCTGCAGAGAAGTTGGAAGAAGCTCTTTTTTGATTGATACTGGTGAGAAATTCCTTTTTGACAGAGGAATAAAATTAACAAACGAAAAACCAGAGTATCCTCTTGATATAGGTACAAATTTAGATGCTGTAATCATAAGTCATGCTCACCTTGACCATTCTGGTGCTTTACCTGAACTTTTCTTAGATTCTAATTTTATTACATATATGACACCACCAACACTTGACATTTCAAGACTTTTATGGTATGACACTATAAAAATTGCAGAACATGAAAAAGAAAGACCCTTATTTACTAAAGATGCAGTAAAAAAAGCTGACCGATTTATTATGCCAATTATGTACAGAAGAAATCTCAATATTACTGAAAATGCAAATTTGGAACTTTTTGATGCAGGACATATCCCCGGTTCTGCATTATCTAAATTAACAATCAAAGAAAAAAGCATTCTTTACACTGGCGATTTCCAGCCAATTGAAACACGACTTTTTAATGCAGCTGATTTAGATGTTGGCGAAGTTGATACTCTGATAATTGAATCAACTTATGGTGACAGAGATCACCCTCCGCGTGAATTAGTTGAAAAAACATTTATTGAAGAAATAAAGGAAGGACTTGAAAATGGAGGCTGGGTTATGATTCCTGCTTTTGCAGTAAGCAGATGCCAGGAAATTATTGATATTCTTTATGAGTACAAAATTGATGTGCCAATTTATTTTGACGGGATGGGGCAAAAAGCGTCCAGAATCTTTTTAGAACACTCAACTTATTTAAAAGACGAAGCCACTCTGAGAAAAGCATTAGAAAAAGTCATCTGGGTTGATAAACCATTTAAAAGAAAAAAAGCATTGAAGGAACCATGTGTCATTGTGTCCTCAGCAGGCATGCTCCAAGGAGGGCCTATGTTACATTATCTAAAATATTTAGCAGATAACCCCAAGAATAAGTTACTTCTCACAGGTTATCAGGTTGAAGGAACTCCCGGAAGACTATTGATGGATACTGGTAAAATCACAATTGATGATAATATTTACAAAGTAAATGCACAGTTAAGAAAGTTTGATTTTTCAGCTCATGCATCACAAACTGATATGCTTAAAACAATAAAAAAATGGTCTCCTGAAAAAATAATTCTTGTTCACGGCGATAAAGATACAATGGCTGTTTTCAAAGATAAAATTGAACAAGACACAGGAATTACATCACATATGCCTGAATTAGGTAAAACATTAGAAATCTGATTATTATGCATTTTATTGATGCTCTTGTAAATTCTTTCAATCTTCTGAAAAAGAAGCCGAAATTATTTCTGCCTAAATTTTTAATTGCTGCAGTTTATGGCGTAATGATGCTTCTTACAATGGACATACTGGTTTCATTAACTGAGTTTATATTTACGGAAAACCAAAGCCAAGCTGCAGTTTATGCTGCAGAAATGTTGCCTGTTGTGTCGACTTTATTTATTTTTTCATTGTTTGTATTGCTTCTTGACACATTCATAAATTCAATGTATCCGAAAATGGTTGATGATTTTTATAAAAAAAAGAAAATTTCATTTACTGATGCAGTGAAATCTGCTTTTTCAAGATCCTTGATAGTAATTCCGTCAATTTTTACTGCATTATTTATTTTCATGTTAGTAAGCATGCCTTTTATTTTGTGGATGGCGTTTTCATTAGTTTCAAATGATATTGTCGGAATTATTTTATCCGGAATTCTTCTGATTATTGCAGAGCTTATTACAACAATAATGTTCTATCTGATTTATCCTGTTTCAATGCTGGAAAAGAAAGGGGTTTTTGGAACTTTGGGAAAGAGTTTTTCACTTTCAAAATCAAATTTTAAAGACATATCAAAAGCGTCTATTTTCCAGCTTCTGCTTTCTTTTGTTTCATTTGTTCTTGCAGCAGTCGCAGATAAACCAGAATTTCTGTTTTTATTCATAGTTTCAAGATTTTTAACTGCTTTGATAGCAACATACATAATCGTTCTTAATCCTGTAATATATATGGAGATTCAAAAAGTCAGTTCTAAGGGAAAAGTGATTTAAATGCCTCTTGAAAGAATGTGTCCAAAATGTGGAACAAACAAAGGTCATTTTATTGGCAGTTTCTGTACAGATTGTTATTTGAAAGATCACGACCTTGTTCAGATTCCTGAAAAAATAGAAATTGAACACTGCAAAGTATGCAACAAAATCCGTTACAGAGGTAAATGGCAGGAGCAGACACCAGAACTAATTGAAAATCTTGTAAAATCAAATATCAAAACAAAAGAAATGGGTTCTGAAAGAATCTCAATTGATTTAGAACCAATGGATGACAACACAACAATTGCAACAGTTGTATTAACAGGTCTTGTTCAGAATCAGGAAGTCACAATTGAAAAGGAAACACATTTAGTCCCAAAAGAAGTTATGTGCGATCCATGCATGCGTGTTCAATCATATTATCATGAAGCAATCCTCCAGATAAGATTTAAAGATGAAAAACCAACTGCAATTAAAAACGAAAAAATAAAAAAAGAAATACAGCAGCTTTTATTTTTTGAAAAAAAGAGAGATCCACTTTCAGAAGCAATTGCTATAAAAGAAGCAAAAAACGGGCTGGATTTTTTTATAGGCTCTAAAAAAGCAGCAAGAAAAATTTCATCAATCCTTGCCTCAAAATACAAATCAGATCAAACAGTATCATACAAAACCACAGGTAGAGACAAATTTGGAAAAGATAAAAAAAGATTTACTTTCTGTATTCGAATTTAATCAGCTTAACTTTCATATTTTTCAAAAACCCCTACTATTTCACCTATTGGTTTGCTGGTAACTAATAATGGGATTTTTTCTGATTCTGCAATTTTTATTGCAATGGGGTCAACTTTTGAAGGTTTCAAATCCCCGTGCAGTATTACCATTGCAGGTTTCATTTCCGTAGAAAAGCGTCCAATTTTTACTGCGATTAAAGGGCTTCTTCCATTTTCCACGTGTTTGAAAATCAGTGCACGCTCAGGAGTCTTACCATAAATCTGCATATACTCATGAACAGGAACATCTAAAATTACTTTTAATGAATCAACAATTGTATAACCGTAAATTTGTGAATTTTTTAATTTTGAAGGATTTGCAACACAAGTTGCTTCTAATTTTTTTATGAATTTATCTGACGGCATTGCAGCATAAAATTCATGTGTATCAAATGCATCTTCTTTTGGTTTGAAATCTTTTTCTAACTGTTTTATTATCGGACCACCTTTGTTTTTATCCATTCTGATTAATGCTTCAACAAATCTGCTGACAACATTAATACCAGGACTTTTTCTTCTTCCCCCTTCATAATCTGAAATTGTTGAAGATGAAACTTTTAAAAATTCCGCTAATTCAGTCTGAGAAATTCCAAAGATCTCTCGCCATTTTTTCATTGAACTTCCTGGTTCTTTTGAAAGGCAGATCTCACCTGCAATAGTTGAGGGCAGTTTATCCATACAATTTATATGTAAAAACTAGTTTTTAAGGTTTACGTCAATCGTACATTGCCAGGACGTTATTTGCTTAAGCCGTCACGTCCGGCTAGTACGAGTGCCACTTGCAGTGGCACATCTCGCTTGGGCTCGGTTGTTAATAAAAGTTGTTTTGAAAAAATAGATGTGCAAATCCCAAAGGATTTGCCTTTTTGGCACAACTGAAACTTTGGTTTCAGTGTGCACTTAAACCTCATTGGTTTAAGTTGCAACCTGCCTTTTTTTAAAAAGGCGGGCCCGGAGAGAATCGAAAGCCGAACGCCCGGCTAGTGCGATATGTGCACTATTGTTTTGCACAACAGTGCAGTAATATTTCTAAAATTACAAAAAATGAATATCGGGCCCGGAGAGAATCGAACTCTCAACCTTCTGCTCGCTCCCACGTATTATTATCGCGGGGTTGAAAACCCCGCACATACAGATCGTTAACGGATCTGTCCGTTAGGAGGCAGCTGCGCTATCCGTTGCGCCACAGGCCCACGCCGTCACGTCCGGCTAGTACGGGTGCCACTAAAGTGGCACTGACATCACATACTTTATCTTAAATTAACAATAATAATGTTGCTGCTGTTGCTAATGGCATCCCTAAATTGTCATTTAATGGAAGAAGTTCAACTGCAGTTGCAACAAATGCAGTAAATCCAATTCTGTAAATACTGAACGGAAATAAAACATGAAGAAAAATTACACACGCAATAATGCATGCAAGAGTTCCTTCAACACTTTTTCCGCTAATTAATGTGTGTTTACCAAACTTAATTCCAACCATTGTTGCAAAACCATCTCCGAAAACAACAGTACAAAGAGCTGCTAAAACAAATAACTGATTCCACCAAAATAAAGCTAAAACTAAATTTGCACCAAGGAAAAAATAAAGCGCTCCTTTTCCCGGGAGATGCTTTTCATCTGTTCTTTGCACATCATCAAGTAAGGCATGAGCAAATGGAATTCTAACTCCCTTTAAAATCAAAAATGAACTAATTAGACCAATAATATAAATTGGAAATAAAATCATTAATGAATTAATAGTTCCTAAAAAGAAAACCATCAGTACAAAGACAGAGCCAATTCCAATGTGAATAAATTTTCTTCTAACTTCTGAAATCATTATAATCACTAATTTAAAAATCTTACTTTTTTTGGCAAACAACAAATAAATGTTCTTTCTCAAATGGAGCTAAAGGAACACTTTCAATTATTTTAAATTCTTTTTCAATTTCAGCAATCTCTGTGTCAAATATTTCTTTTATATTTTTTTTCTGGCTTATGGAACGCGCTTTGATTGCAATCATTCCAAAAGAGCCTTTTTTCAGAAACATTTTTGCATTTTTATTGAAAATTTCTGCCTGATTTTTCTGTGCAATATCCTGATAAAGCAAATCAATGCCCTGACCTTCTAAATATTCCGAATATGAGTCTGGTTTGTTAGCATCTGCTAAAATCGGAATTATATTTGAACGCGATTCACAGATGTCAATAAATTTCCTCATAGTTCTTTCACTAAACTCAACACCAAAAACCAGCCCTTTATCACCAACACTCTCAGCAACATGAGAAACAGTTGTACCTTCTGCACTCCCCAAATATAAAACTTTGAAATCTTTTTTCAAAGGGACAGTTTTTAGATTTTTTTTAATCGCAGCTGCTAATTTTGATCTGTAGGGGTCCCAAATACGAAATTCCTGATCTTTAACTGAAACTAACTGTTCACCATAAACTTTATTTCCGGGAACTGAGTTTAAAGTAGCCAACTTCCCATTGATAAGATAAATTCCAGGGAAAATCTCCTTCAAAAAAACACCTATGCTCCGAATGTATTTTTCTTTTTGAATGGTTTACGAAATTTATTTCCCTGAGTTTTGAATGGTTTAGCACCTGATTTATTTGAATATGTTCTTGGTTTTGAATATTGTTTTGGTTTTGAATATGGTCGGGGTCCTGAGTTATCTGAATAGCTTCTTGGCTTTGAATATGTTTGTGAATCTGTTCTGGAGCCTTCTTTTGGTTCTTTTTTCTTGTGAGTTTCTGAAATTTCCTTAAGTCTTACTTCAAGATCTTTTTTCAAATCCTCTGCAATTTTCTTATCTCCAAAATAATCTTCCTTAATTGCCATACTTAATTTTCCTGCAATAGTTCTTGCAGTAGCACCCTTCTGCCAGGGTGTCATTTGTTTTACAAGAGGATGCTGAAATAAGTGTCCGTATTTTGGAGGGCGTGCACCTGATTTAATATGTCTGAAAAGTGCTTTCTCCGCTCCCAATAATTGCATTGTGGAACTTGGCATCATTGCAAGTTTTTTGAAACTTCCTGCTTCATTAAGAAGTTTTGCACTTAAAATCGGACCTGCAAGTTCTGAAAAGTTCGGCATTAAAGTAGCAGTCTCTTTTTCGATAAATGCAGAAAGTGCATTTCTTTCCTTTTTCAGAGAAAGTGCATTTTTCACTAATGAATTAATTTCTCCCATTTCTTTTTCTCCGATTTCAGAACCCATTCCGGATTTTGCTTTTTCTGCAATTTTTGAAATATTTTTTTCTTTTGCATACTGTTCAATTTTTGATTCTGTAAAATTTTCTCGTGTTCCCAAATCATTTATCATTTTCAGATAGGTTTCATTATCTTTCACAAGTGAATTAAGTTCAGGGAAATGCACTGAATACCATTCACGTGCATGTTCACTCAGTAAATTAAAAATAAAATCAAGGTCTTCAAGAACATTCACTGCTCTGATTATGTGAATGTCATCTCCTGAATACTTTTCCGATATCTGTTTTTTAGCCTTAGAAATAAGCTGTTTTCGGAGTCTTTCCAAGTTTGTTGTTGGCATAATATCCATATATTATATTAAAGACACTTTTATAAAGTCTTTTCAGATATATATGTGGTGTGATTAAATGAAATTCAAATATTTATTTGGTGCGATTTTAACAAATTTTTACAGATTTTTCAGAATTTTCCCTAATTCAGATCCGATAATGGGATTTGCACTTCCTGCTGCAAAAAACGAACCATGGTGGAAAGGTGCGTTGTTTGCGTTTGCAGTAATGTTTTCTTTTGATATAATTACAGGTCATTTGGGGTTGTGGACGTTGGTAACAAGCCTCACATATTCTGCAGTAATAATGCTTTTCCATTTTTTCCTTAAAAACAAAGAATCTACTATGAAATTATTTCTTGGCTCGGGAGCAGTTGCAGTATTAATATTTGATTTTATAACTGGCCCGATAATGAGTTCATTTATGTTTAATCAGCCATTTATTGTGACTTTGATAATGCAGATTCCATTCACTTTACTGCACATAGTTTCAGTTTCATTTTCAATTTTAATTATAAGTCCATTTTTGGACCCACAATTAAACAAAGAAATGTCCCGACATGTTTCTTCAGTTAAAACTCTGACAAGGAATTTAGTCGTCTATTTAAAGAATGCCTAACCCGCAAACAATAAACTGCTAAAATAATAAAAAATAAAAAAAGAAATAGGGCAAAGATTTTCAGAGCAATCATTCATCTGCATCTTAATAATCTTCTTCATCGCTGTATTCTTCATCATCATCCGACATGTAGAGATCATTTTCTAAAAAGCATTTCATTTCAAGTCCCCCCAAAACATATATTTTTGAGCAAGATACTCGCGTGTCAAAAAGCATAAAAATGAACCCCTGTCCTCGAAAAACACTAATATTTAAAAACAGATTATTTGAATAATTTCCTGATTTCAAAAAAATAAGAGAGAGGCAAAAATGCCCCTATTATCAAATGTATAATCATACATGCTTATTTCTTCTTTTTCTTTACTGCTTTCTTCTTTACTTTTTTTGCAGCAGGTTTTTTCTTCACCATGGGTCAAACCCCCCTAGTTTTTGACATAATCAGAAATGCTAAACTATGCAAGCCATCATTGCACTCTACTATATCTTAATTTAAAGAAAGTCCTAACTAGTATTTAAAAGTATTTTTTTGAAAAAAATTTGGCATAAACATATTTATAAATTCTTTTTGAGTTGATATTTAGAAGTGAGAACAATGCCACAAGAAGAAATCGTAAATTTAGCTTTGAGGAGATCAATTTTCTATCCGTCAGCAGACATTTATCCAAATGCACCTTCTGGTTTTTGGGACTTCGGACCAGTAGGAGAATCTCTGAGACGAAAAATAATTGAACTCTGGAGAAAAGAATTAGTGCAGAAAGAAAATATGCTTGAAATTTACGGAGCTCAGATTATGCCTGAAGCAGTTTTCAAAGCTTCGGGTCATTTAGAGAATTTCGATGACCCTATTGTTCAGTGCTTAAAATGCCATTCACACTTCAGAGCAGATAAACTGATTGAAGAAAAAACAAAAGAATCGCTCCCTGAAAGCATGGCTGATGAAAAGTTCACAGAACTTATTGAAAAGAACAATATCAAATGTACAAAATGCAAAGGCGTATTAGGAAAAGTCAAACGCTTCAATATGATGATGAAAACTGAAATTGGTGCAACAGGACAAAACCCATGTTATTTGAGACCTGAAACCTGCCAGAGTATTTTTTTGGATTTTAGCAGACTTTACAAAACAATGCGCCTGAATTTGCCTTTTGGGATTGCACAGGCAGGAACTTCATTCAGAAATGAAATATCTCCAAGGCAGAGTTTAATCAGAGAACGTGAAATCGGACAATTCGAAGCAGAGATTTTCTTCAATCCTGATAAAATAAATGAAGTTGAAAATTTTGATGACGTTGAAAATTACAAAATCAATTTAATGCTTATCGGGAAAAAAATGAATCCAATCTCCTGCAAAGACGCAGTTTCTAAAAAAATTGTTTCAGGAAAATTAGTTGCTTATTATATTACAAGGGTTCAGCAGTTGTTTGAAAAATATGGCATCCCAGTAAAAGCAATGCGTTTCAGAGAACTGGCAAAAGAAGCAAGAGCATTTTATGCAAAAGAAACCTGGGATTTTGAAGTTGAAACTGATTTGGGTTGGATTGAATTAATGGCATGCAATTACAGAACAGATTATGATTTAAAATCCCATTCAAAAGAAAGCAAAAAAGATCTTTCAGTAAATGAAGACGGAAAAAAATTCATCCCGCATGTTTTTGAACTTTCAGCAGGAATTGACAGAACATTATATGTTGTTTTAGACCATGGCTTCAGAAAAGAAAAGCGAGGACCTGAAGAAAGAACATATTTGAAACTCCCTGCAAGAGTTGCACCTTTCTTTGTTGCTGTTTTCCCATTAGTGAAAAAAGACGGGTTAAAAGAAAAAGCAGAAAGCCTTTACAAAGAACTCTCTGACTTTGAGTTTGATGCTTTCTTCGATGACAAAGGGAGCATAGGCAAAAGATACGCGCGTGCTGATGAAATTGGAACTCCCTATGCAATTACTTTAGATTATGATACTTTAGAGAAAGGAACTGTTACCTTACGTGAGCGTGACTCAATGGAACAGAAAAGAATCAAAATTCAGGAACTCCCTGAAACTCTCTGGAAATTAAAAATTGGAAAAGCAGAATACAAAACGCTTTAATTCGCCGTCGCGCCCGGCGAGTGCGAATATATGTGGGATTTCACTTTGTTCAATCCCACGGTAATATATAATTATTTTTATTGACAAAGATATTATCGTCATCAAGCGCGCCTCTGTGGCTTAGTGGTAAAGCACTTGTTTCGTAAACAAGGGATCGGGAGTTCGAATCTCCCCAGGGGCTTTTTTTAAGTTCACCGGAAATGAGCTCTTGCTAATCTATTTTTAAATGTAAAAACAAATATTTTTTTATGGTTGCTGAGAGAGTCTTTGTGGATTCAAATATTTTTCTTGATTATTATTTTGATAGAAAAGATTCAATTAAACCGCTTGGCGAATTCGCATTTCAGTTTTTCAATAACGCAGTAAGTTGTAAATATTTTCTGATTATTCCAAAGGACGTTGTTTTTGAAATTAAAAACATATTGAATTGTAATGAATCACATCTGCAAAATACCGTGTTTAAAGAATTGCTGAATGCGAAGAAAATTGAATTTATTGATTCTTCTGATACGCAAGTTGAAGAAGCTAGGAAAATTTCCAAGAAATTCAACATTCCTAAAACAGATTCTTTGTGCGCAGTACTTGCAAGAGATTATGGTGCAATTGTCGTTTCTAGAGATAAGCATTTTGAGAAACTCAATCACATTACAAAATCTTTTCTTCCTGAAGAATTATGATTCATGTAATTTATCCCATGTATTTTCCCTGATTTTTCTGAACTCTTCTTCTGAAGGGTCTTTGATCCCCAATCGCTTTCCCTCGCCCTGTCTTTTCTTCAAATTCTGGATTAATTTCTCTGTTTTTCGTTCTTTGAGTTTTTCCCTTAAAATTGCTCTTATAAATTCAGTTCTGTTCTCGTAAAGCTCTTCTTTTACTGCTTTGTCAATCTCTTGGATAAGACGATTGCCCAATCTCAAATTAATCATTTTATTGCTCATACATCAAATAGGTATACAAATGATATATAAGGATTTCCTTTGCAGACTTGTTTATTTTACTCATCAGATAAGTTGTTGTGATCTCACTATTCTCGTAAAGTTTGGTTGGATTATCGCGAATGGAGTCCCCTGTGTGTGAATATCCCCAGGGGCTATGCATACATCCCCGTTTGGTCTTGGTCTTCTTGCATCTTCTGTTCCCAGTTTTTTACAAGACCGAAATTCCATAACATTAGTAAATATGTTAAAACAAAAAATCCAAAGAAGTATATTATTTCTTCAAGCAGTATTGTAAGAATCAAACCTAAAATTACTGGTATTTCTGAAAAAGTCATCATTATTAGTAGTATTGGAAAATCCTGTTCTGTATTTTTTAATTGTTGCTCAAGTGTAAATCTAGCAAAAACATTAGATATAATTCCCACTAATGCAAACGTTATTGCAATAAATGGGAGCACAGCTTTTTGTATGTCGCTTATATTTCCAAAGCTGGGATTAGAACTCATTACTAAAACAATAAATAAAAAAATCAAGGGCGTAACAAAAAAACTCCTAATAACTATTTTCTTGCCAAACAAATCTGAATGTGTCATAGTCATTATTTACACATCCTCCCAGTTTGCAGTTATTTGGATGTTTTGGGGAACCGCCTGTTTTATACGCGGTCCACCAAAGGGGTCATCATATGAAATTTCAAACTCACATGAAATAGAATTTGCTTCTTTCCCATAAACTGCGTTTGGTGCAGAAATTGTGATTGGAACTTCAGTATCATCGCCTGCAGTGAGAGTGCCAACAGCAGGTGATAAAATACTTAACCAGGAAGTAATGCATTCTGCATTGTTTTTAACAGAAATCTGAATCTCTGAAATAGTTACGTCGCCTTTGTTATCAATTTCAAGATTGTATTTTTCAACTTTTTCAAATTTCTCTGATTCTATGTCCCATTCAATTTCAATATTTTGCGCGCTTGAACTGATTGAAACT
Organism: Candidatus Iainarchaeum sp.; assembly: GCA_043808155.1. Lineage (GTDB taxonomy): Archaea > Iainarchaeota > Iainarchaeia > Iainarchaeales > JAZDFD01 > JAZDFD01. Next base: position 38,900 of record JAZDFD010000001.1, on the reverse strand, counting down.
TCAAGTGCGGTTTCAGCTTCATCAGTAATTTTAATACTGAGTTCAATTGTAATTGTTTCATCTGTTGAGGCTGATGTTACGCGTATCTGTGCTTCAATGTCTTCTTTTTTTGCATCAAGTGGTGTATCAATCTGAATTTTAAATTCATGTTCTCCTTTTGCAGGGATTGAATCTATTTCCGAACCATAAGGAAATGAAATCCAGCTTAAAATGTCATCTGTGTCATTAATTGTTGAACCTAAAATATCAAGTTCGAGTTTAACATTCTTTATTTCAAAATCATTATCATTTTCTATTTTCACATTTTTATTGTCTGAATCATTATATTTCACACTAAGTGTAACTTTAGAAGGAGTATCAATCTCAGTTTCTTTATAAAGTTTGAAATTAACTTCGTGTATAGCTTTCTCACTGTTTAAATATTTGACTCTTATAGTTCCTTTTTTAGAATCACCACTGCTTTTTTTAATTTCAGTCCCTTCTTTTGGAGTTGCAGTAACATTAACTATGGAGTTCCCGTTTCCAGGGACAGATGCAGTTGAAGGAAATATGATAACATCATATTCATCAAAATCACCTTCAAAAACAAGCTCAACTGCATGAGTTTCAGAATCATTATTTTTGAGTTCAACAGTTCCCTGCAAAGGACTTGTAAGACTCAAACCCCCTGCAAAGGAAACAGCACCAAATTCAATATCCATATCTTTTTCTATTTCAATTTTAACAGATTTATTATTTGCACTTATTGTGAAATCACCCATCTCTTGTTTATAACCGTTTGCAGTAACTTCGTAAGTGTAATCTCCAAATCTCAAATTTGCTTTATTACCTGAAGAACTGTTATATGCTTCATTATTCTGAGAATCATAAACTAAAATTGTGCTGTTTATTTTGTTGCCTTCTGTATTTTCAATATCAAAACTAACTTCAGTCACGCTTCCAATAAAATAATCATAGGCAAAATATGCAACTGCAAGAACAACAATAGCAATGACAATTTTTGGCAAATACTGCTTCACAGCATCTATCTGGCTAGGTTCTGCATCATAATCTTCATTTCTGGAACCTACATTATCATACATATCAAATCGTGAATCATCAAATCCCATAAAATCACGCAATAATTAGAACTTTGTGTAATTTATTCTTTGTGTTTTGCTTTCTGTTTGAACGTCTTTTTGGCTTTTGCATGGGTTTCTCCAGCTTTCAGTAAAAGCCTCAATTCTTTATTCCTTTCTTCAAGTTCATCTATTTTGTGCTCTCTTCTGGAAAGCATGTCTGTAAATTCTTTAAGCATTTTGTCTTTTTCAGAAATGTCCTTTTTTATTTCATCAATCTGTTTTCTGTATTTCAGTTCTGAATCTTCACGTACTTTGACTTTTTCCTTCTGCATACCCAGGAGTTCTTGTGTATAACTTCTTCTTACTCTGCCGGTTTCACCATCTGCTTCTAAAACAATTTTTTTAGCATAATCTCTTTCCTTTTTCAGAATGCGTGTAAGTTCTTCACTTTTTTCTGAAAACTGATCAAACATTTCTTCAACAGCTTTTATTTTTTCTTTCAGAAGTGAAAAATTATGTGCCATGCTTTCAAGCCTGTCGCCATAAGATGAATAATTATTTTTCATCTGTTCAAGGTTTATTTCTAGTTTTTTTGCAAGTTCATGAACCTCCTTTTCAATATCTGCAGGGCTTTCCTCATGAATGTAGCCAAAGAAACTTTTCTTTTTCAGTTTCTCAAGATTGTCTTTTAATTCACGCATTTCCTCATCACGTTTTCTGAGAATTTCAACAAGGTTTTTTGCACCTGCTTTTTCATCCACAGGTGTGATTTGTTCCTTTCTCAAAAACAAATCCACATCTTCCAAAACATAGCGCGTTTTCAGAAGAAGTTCAAGTATTTTGTGCTCTAATGAAGCATATAATTCAGGAACTTCTGAAATTGAAGTAATATTAACAACTGAATCTCCTGAGTGCGTTTTCCCTTTCTCTAATTTCAAATTCTTCTCTAAAACAATAATTGTTTTTTCAAACTCATTAAGTATCACTGCAAGTGAAGGTGCATCTGTATCCAAAGAACTAAGCTGAGAATTAAGCTCTTTTAGTAGTGCTTGGCTTTCTTTAAGAGACGTAACACTATTTTCCAGAGTGTTAACGAAAAGATTTCTTGTCATGTCTTTCCAGCGGGTTTTAAGTAGTTCCTTGTCTATGTCATCAATAGAATTTATTAATTTGTTAAATGTGTTATTTATGTTTGACATTTGGAATCAAAGCCTCTTCCCAGGATTTCACTAATATTAACACAAGGTTCTTTATATTCCTGACGTTGGGTTTTTATTTCTGAATGTTTTATTATTAATGCTTTAATTTTTTTAGTGGTTTAGATGGAGATTTTTCACGACAGAGGTATTAACATTGGCAGGGATTCTGAGCTTGCAGTAGATACTTCCGCAAGAACAAAGGCAAAAAACGCATTCATTACCCATGCGCATTCTGACCATGTAGCTTTAAACAAAAAATCAAAATATTTAATGTCACACGCAACTAAAGATTTAGTTGAAGCGCGTTATGGTCCAATTGAGAACTGCCAGACAGCTGATTTTGGTGAAAAAATCCCAATAAATGGCTGCTCCCTGAGTATGCATAACTCAGGTCATATTTTAGGCTCATCGCAAATTCTGGTTGAGAACAATAAAAAATCAGAACGAATTGTAATCACCTCTGATTTCAAACTTCAGGACTCACTTTTCATGAAACGCGGAGAGGTTTTAGATTCTGATATTTTAGTTATTGAATGTACTTTTGGAATTCCCTGTTTTGAATTTCCTGAGCGGGAAGAAACCTATAATGAAATGGGAACATGGATAAAACAAAACGCAAAGCAGGGGCTTGTTCTTCTCGCAGGTTATTCGATTGGAAAAGCACAGGAATTAACTGCAGTTTGTAATGAATATGCAGGAATCGCACCCTTAGTTCATGATTCGGTTTTTGAAATAAATAAAATTTATGAAAACCACAGCGTACATTTGGGTGATTACATAAAATTAAATCACAACCTTAAAGAAAGCAATGTGATCATCATTCCCCCCTCACTTGTGAAGAAAGGTCTTGCGCAGTCACTTTCCTATTCCACAGGAAAAAAGATTTTCACTGCATTCGCAACTGGCTGGCAGAGGGGAAGTTCATATGACAAATTATTTTCTCTTTCAGATCATGCTGATTTCAGTCAACTTATGCAATATGTAAAGGAATCAAACCCAAAATTAGTTCTTACAATGCACGGCTATGACAAAGAATTTGCTGCTTACGTACAGAGAAGACTCAAAATCCCTGCACGCGCCCTTGTAGACGCAGGGCAGAAAACAATTGGGGAATTCTGAAAAATCCCCAAAACACTTTATAAAAACCTCTTGTATATATAATAAAGGGGAATTTTCGTGAAAAGACTATACGCAAACGAATTAAACAAGAAATTAGCCGGAAAAAAGGCAACTATCGCGGGATGGGTCTTTGAAATCCGTGATTTTGGGAAACTGAAGTTTGTGAAAATAAGGGACAAAACTGGTTATGTACAAGTCACTGCTCACAAAGCAAATGTATCTGAAGAACTTTTCTCAGAATTGAACAATCTGACAAAAGAAAGCGTAGTAATAATCACTGGAGAATTGAAAGCAGAAAAACAAGCCCCAAACGGAGTTGAATTAATCCCCTCAAAAGTTGAATTACTAGCACGTGCTGAAACACCCGTACCTCTTGACATCAGCGGAAAAATAAAGTCAGAATTGCCCAGCAGATTAGACTGGAGATGTATTGATTTACGAACTCCTGAAAACCAGGCAATAATAAAGATTGAATCAAAACTTCTTGAAGGAATGAGAGACGAACTCCTAAAACAAGATTTCACACAAGTATTCACTCCCTGTTTAATGGGTGCACCTTCTGAATCTGGTTCAGAAGTTTTTTCAGTAAATTATCACAATGATAAAAAAGTATTCTTAAGACAGGACCCGCAGTTGCACAGACAATTATCAATTGCATCAGGAATTGAAAAAGTATTTGATATTGGCCCATGCTGGAGAGCTGAAAAATCACACACAACTCAGCATCTCTCAGAACACAGAGTTGTTGCCGCAGAAATGGCGTTCCTCAATGATGAAACTGACACAATAAGACTTCAGGAAGATTTGATTATTTCTGCAATGACAAAAGTAAACAAAGACTGCAAAGCAGAATTAGAATTACTTGGTGTGAAAGTAAACGTTCCCACAAAACCATTTCCTGAATTCAGATTTCCTGAAATTTACAATATTTTAGAAAAAGAAGGATGCAAAATTAAAAGAGGCGAAGACTTAGATGCAGAAGCAAATAATATTTTCTGGGAATATGTGCAGAAAAAACACAAATCAGAATTTTATTTCTTCAACAGATTCCCCTCTGCAATAAAACCATTTTATGTAATGCGTGTTGATGATGAACCAGATTACGCAAGAAGCGTAGACTTAAATTTCAGAGGCACTGAATTAAGTTCTGGGGGTCAGCGTGAACACAGATACGATAAAATCATTTCACAGTTGCATGCATCAGGAATGTCAGAAAAAAGTTTAGAATGGTTTACTAAATTTTTCAAATATGGTGTTCCACCGCACGGCGGTTTTGCAATTGGAATTGAAAGAATAACAAAAACATTACTTAATATTGAAAACATAAGAGAGGTTGTTCTCTTCCCAAGAGATACTGAAAGAATTTTACCTTAAGTGAGATTATGGAATTTACAACAATCAACCAAGCTTTAAAAAAGAAAAAAGGAAAGTTCAAATTACGTGGATGGGTTAAAAGAAAACGTGCGTTTGGAGAGAAAATTTTCATTCTTCTCCGAGATACAACAAATGAAATGCAATGTGTTTTTGCAAAACCTGATTTAAAAAATGAAATCTGGGAAAAAGCAGAAGAATCAACAATTGAATCCAGTGTTTCACTTTCAGGAACTTTGAAAGAAGATAAACGAGCGCCAAATGGTTTTGAATTAGTTGCAGATGATATTGAAATAATTTCTTTAGCAGATGAATTTCCAATCCAGAGAGATTTAAGTGAAGCATTTATTTTAGATGTAAGACATCTCTGGATGCGCTCCTCAAAAATGACTGATGCTTTGAAAGTAAAAGCAACAGTTCTTGAGGCTTTCAGGGAGTTTATGAAAGAAAGAAATGTACTTGAAGTTCAGGGTCCGATGTTTGTCACTGGTGCTGTGGAGGGTGGTTCAACACTCTTTGAAGTGCCATATTTCGGCAAAAAAGCATATCTTACTCAGAGTTCCCAATTCTATCTTGAAACCTTTATTTTCTCCCATGGAGATGTTTATACTATCGCTCCGTCCTTCAGAGCAGAAAAAAGCAGAACGCGCCGTCACGTGACAGAATTCTGGCATGCAGAGGGTGAATTTGCATGGATGGGGCTATCTGAACTGCTTGATTTTGAGGAGATGATGGTTAAATTCATGGCAAAAAAAGTTATTGAAAATAATGAAAAAGAGCTCAAAGCATTAGGCAGAAACCCAAAGGATTTAGAACCCACCATAACTAAGAAATGGCCAAGATATACTTATGATGAGATTCTGAAAGAAGCTCAAAAGAAATTTCCAAAGTTAAAACACGGGTCAGATTTAGGAGAAAAAGAAGAGCGTGAAATTACTAAAGATTTCAAAACACCGATTATCGTAACTCATTATCCTGCAAAACTAAAACCATTTTATCACAGACCTGATCCTGAAAATCCAAAGTATCTTTTATGTAATGATATTCTAGCACCTGAAGGATATGGTGAAATAATTGGTTCAGGTGAAAGATGCTGGAATATGGATGAAATTTTAAGCAGAATGAAATCTCAGAATATTGATCCAAAACCATATCAATGGTATGTTGATTTGAGACGATTCGGCGGAATACAACACTCAGGTTTTGGTTTGGGTATTGAAAGATTAACAACATGGTTATGCAAATTAGAACACATAAAAGATGTAATTCCTTATCCAAGAACAATGAACAGATTATATCCTTGAATTTATTTGTGAATTGAACAGGCATGTGACTATATGAAAAAAATAACATTAAGCACGCGTGAAAGAACAGATTTTATAGATGTTACAAAAGATGTGCAGAGAGCAATTTCCGAATCAGATGTTAAAAATGGTTTTTGCACAGTTTACATACCGCACACAACTGCAGGCATTACAATTAATGAAGGTGCAGATCCTGCTGTTGTTCTTGACATAAGCAGAAAACTTGAAATGCTAATTCCTAAAGATGAAAATTATTTACATTCAGAAGGAAACTCAGATGCGCATATCAAATCTTCACTTATTGGAAACTCTGTAACAATTCCCATTCACGAATCAAATCTAATTTTGGGAACCTGGCAGAGCATTTTCTTTTGTGAATTCGATGGTCCGAGATTAAGAAATTTTTATATTAAAATCACTGGTCAGTGATTAAAGAATTAAACTCATTAATGCTTTCTGTGCATGCAGTCTGTTTTCGGCCTGTCTGAAAATTATTGAATATTTTGAATCCATTACTTCTGAAGTAATTTCATGTCCTCTGTGTGCAGGGAGATCGTGCATGAAATAAAACATTTTTCTTCTTTTTTTCAGAGTCTTCATCATGCATTCATTAACTTGGAATGGTGCCATTATTCTTTCAAGTTCTTTTTTATCAAATCTTTGGTGCATTGATTCCCATGTATCAGTATAAATGAATTTTGAGTTTTCAAGCGTTGCATCTATTTTTGTTTTTACTAAAATTTCAGCGCCAGATTCTTCCGCATTTTTTCTTGCATATTTCAAAATTGTTTCATTCACAGGAAATTGCTTTGGAGAATAAATTGTAAAATCAACACTCATTTTTGAACAGCCAATCATTAATGAATTTGACACATTATTTGCTTCTCCGACATAGGAAACATTAACTCCCTTTAATTTTCCAACAGTTTCCTGTATTGTAAAAAGATCACTTAAAGCCTGACAGGGGTGTAAAAAATTGCTAAGCCCATTAATCACAGGGACGCTAGACCATTTTGCAAACTCTTTCAAATACTCGTGCTCATAAACTCTTGCCATTACGCCATCAACATATCGTGAAAGCACCAGCGCCGTGTCCTTAACACTCTCGCCCCTTCCAATTTGCGTATGGTCTTTATTCAAAAAAATTGCATGCCCTCCCAGCTGATACATTCCTGTTTCAAATGAAACCCGTGTTCGAGTTGAGGGTTTCATAAAAAGCATTGCAAGTGTTTTTCCCTTCAGGAGTTTTTTAGCGCCTCCGCCGCGTGCATATCTTGATTTTAGATTTTCTGCTCTGTCTAACATTTTCGCAATTTCCTTTTTAGAAAAATCCTGCAGTGTTAAAAAATCCCGTCCTTTTAATGTGTTCATTTTATCACGCGCGTACCTGTTTTACCATTCCTTGCTGAAAGCAGTTTGTTCAAAGAAGTTATTATTACTTCCTTCCCGCTGTTTTCAATAAATTCAATTGCAGATTCTATTTTTGGTTTCATTGAACCTTCTGAAAAATGCCCTTCCTTCAGATAGTTTTTCATTTCTTTTAATTTCACATTCCTTAATTTTTTCTGATTCTTTTTTCCAAAATTCAGATAAACAAATTCAACATCAGTTAAAATCACAAGTGTTTTCGCTTTCAGTTCCTTTGCAAGCAATGAAGCAGTTCTGTCCTTATCAATTACTGCCTCAACGCCAAAAAAATCATTTCCTTTTTTCACAACAGGAATCCCCCCCCCGCCGCAGCAAATCACAACCCGTTTCTTTTCAGAGAGTTTCTTCACACTCTCTAACTGAATTATTTTTTTTGGTTTTGGAGATGCAACAATTTTTCTGTAGCCTTTCCCTTTCACATAAATGAAATTTTTTATTTTTGCTTTTTTCAGTTCGCTTTTGCTTTTGTAATAAGGTCCAATTGGTTTTGTTGGTTTTCTGAAAGCAGAATCATTTTTATCAACAACAATTTCAGTAACAATTGTTGCAACTTTCTCAGCAGGAATTTCATTCCTTAAACTCTGCTGAAGCATGTAACCAATCTGCGCCTGCGTCATTGCAACATCCACATCAAGTGGCATTGCAGGAACTTTTTCAGACGCAGCTATCATCTGAATCTGCAGGTTCCCAACCTGGGGGCCATTTCCATGAGTCAAAATAACGCAATAACCTTTCTTAATCAGCTTTGCAATCTGTTTTGAAGTTTCCTTAACATTCTCAAGTTGCTGTTTATAATTTCCAATTTGGTGATGTTTAATGAGTGCATTTCCGCCAAGAGCAATAACCAGAGTTTCCATGCTGAAATAATGTTTTAAGTTATATTAATTAGTTGCTAAAGAAGAATTATTTTGGGAGTTTGGGTACTGGTTTAATAAAATCAAGAATAATTCCACCTACTGCAGTGTCTTTTCGAAGTTCATAATTTTTGATTCCATTCTGCATAAGAAGTGTTTTCAATTCATTTAGTGTATCTTCAGACATGTGGCCCATTTCAAGTATTGCTCGTCCGTCTGGTTTTAACCAACTAATCACACGTTCAAATGCAGTGGTTTTAAGTCGTGTATAAAATGTAGCGCCTGCATTTGAAAATATTAAATCGTATTTTTCACGTGGATTTATTTGGTTAATATCCCCTTCAATTAAACGGTCAACACCACCATAGGTTTCCCCGGATGTTTTTCTTAAAACAACACCTGTTGTTTTTATTTTTTTTCGATGTCGCCCTTTCAATTCTTTTAATGCTACGCCTGCCCCACAACCCAAATCCATAACTTTGAAAGGGGTTTTTTCACTAAATTTAGAAATTCTTTCTTGAACATACTCTACGATATTTGTTTGTAAATTTTTTTCAACTTTCCATAATTCAGAACGAAATGCAGGCCAACCTTTTTTTGTTCTTTCATCTTCAACCCCGTATCTATCATGTTCTAAATACTCTTCTTTCCTACGTGCATCCAATTGTGCTTTTTCAGGTCTTCTTCCCGCTTCAGATTTAGAAATTCTCATATTTCCTAATTGAGGAAGTAAGCTTCTTCGTTGTGTTTTTATTTTTTTAGGAACAACCATATCACTATTACGTTCAGATATATTTTAAAAGAAAAAGAAATGGGAAAGGAGGGATTTCATCGGAAATGTACCTCCAAGTTTGTTTTTAAATGAACTTTTTCTTTTGAATATATGAACTTTAGGCTGAAATTTAAAAAAGGAAAACAGCGAGAATTTTTATTGGCTTTTTACAAGAAACAAAATCTTCCACAAAGAGAACTCTCGGAATTGTTAGAACTCGGCAGATGGACATTAAAAGACTGGTTAAAAGAAAAATGCAACATGACTTTTTCAGTTTTTCAGAAAATATGTATTTTACAACCCGAATTGAAAGAATTTGAGAACTATATTGGGAAGAAATTACCTATGAATTGGAGTGCAAGAAAAGGCGGTTCAGCAAGAATAGCTCAAATAGAAAATATTTATGAATATACTAAATATATAAGAACGCACATAAGCAGAAAGAATCTTCAAAGTGACTTTAATATTAAAATTGATAATAAGTTACTAACTTTGCTTGAAAAAGATTGTGTTAATCTAATGTGCATTCTTGCAACTTGTCTGATGACAGATGGTTCTCTTTCAGCATGTGGGGATAGAAATAGAATAGCTTATTCTACAAAAGATCCGATATTGAGGGATTTTATGAACAGCCTTTTACTTAGACTTAGTAGATATGTGCCTGCAATTAATAAATCTAAAAAAGGAGTGTTTAATCTGAAACTTACAGATGCAACTCTATCTCGGAAATTGTTTAAACTAAGCCCAAATTACAAAACATCTCCTGCACATCGACAAACTGTTAACGAATATTTAAATGAACCACAACCAACTCTAGATTTTCTAAACAAATGTGATGAGAAGACACTTAGTTGGTGCATTCGCTTTGCTTTTACAACTGATGGTTGCATTAGCTATCCAAAAACTAAGAAGTCAGAATTGAATTTAGGATGCTATAATGCAAATTTGTGCAAACAATGGCAGACTATTTTTAAGAAATATGGACTCAATGGAAAAATTGGAAAGCGCAAAAGTTCGTGGTCAGGTGCTTGTGGTGTTAGAATTTATGATTCAAAGTCAATAAGAAATTTTTGGAAATTAGGTGGTTTTGTTGATGGTGTGAAAATTTCAAAAAAGAGCAAAAAATACTGCGGTGTGGAGAAAAATGAACTTCTACGTAAAATAGTGGGAAGAATGGGATTCGAACCCATGACCGCGCGATTATCAGTCGCGTGCGCTACCAACTGCGCTACCCTCCCTCAAAAACATAACTTAAACAAAATCAAAAAATACAAAACTAAGTTCAATATTTTCAGTCCAGAAAGCTTTAAATACGTAATCTAAAGCTAATTATTAAGTTCCTTTAAACTAGCCCCGTAGTCTAGTGGCCAAGGATGCTGGGCTTTGGACCCGGTGACAGGAGTTCGAATCTCCTCGGGGCTATCTTTTTTATTAATAATTAAAGGAAGGGGGTAATAGGGGGAAACGTAGTTGCCCCTATGTGTGGAACTCCTCGGGGCTAATCGGCGTTCCGATTGTGAACATATATGCGGGGTTTTCAACCCCGCAGTAATATTCTATTAAAAAGTTTCAGGGTTTGCAAAGGGACGGAGTCCCTTGCGTGAGCATATGTGTCCTATCTCCGATAAGACAGTAATATTTTTTTTGAAAATTAGCTTATTCTTAGAGTCCAATATTATTGAAATAAGCTTCACCCGTGACCAGAGCAAATATTACAAAGAAACCCATTGGTGTGTAAATCAAAGTAGACACAAGCACATCTCCTGTAACTAATTCATAAAACCAAAGAAATGTGTAAGCGAAAAGTACGAACGCACAAATTTTTGTTAATCTTGAAAGGAAACTCATTTTATCACATCAAAAACCAATTGTAAAATAATAACACAACATATGCCTGTATTGTACTAATTGGAACAAAATATTTATTCAAGAAAGTGCTGTCTTCGGTTATTGCTAATAATGCAATTTTTGTCAAATAATAAATTGTAAGAAATCCACCTACAAAAACTGCAATATTTGTAACTTTTTCAAATTCAGAAAGAGTCCAAAGAATGAAAACAATCAAAAAAAAACCTTTAATTAAATTCTTACCTTCAAAGAACATGTAGATTACTGCAAATAATGCAAAAACAAAGTGCAAATTTCCCATTACTAATGAGATAAACCAGTCTAGGTCCAATGCAACTAAATGTGTAAGCGCTTCTATCAGCATGTATATATTCCGGCTTCAGAGCTTTATAAACATAACCCTTTAACTGAAATCAGTTAATTGTCGTGATTTTAGTCATGTCCTGAGTAAGCTTTAAATGCTCTGAATACCTATTATAATACGATTTTATGAGAAAGCTGATATTATTTGATATTGACCAGACACTGATAAAAGTGCTGAAATTCCATTCAAAAGCTTATGCTGCTATGTTTCTGGAGGTTTTCAATATTCCCGGGAAATTAGAAGACATCAAATATGATGGTTTGAGATTTCAGGAAGTTGTAAGAGAAGTTGCTTTAATGCATGATGTCGGGGAAATGAATATTGAATCAAAACAGGAAGAAGCACTGCTGTCCTATGTGAATCATTTCTCACGAAATCTTCCTGAAGATTCTTCAGAATATGTTTTACCTGGTGTTTTCACTTTACTTGAAAAAATAAACAATTCAGAACATGTTTTGGGAGTTGTGACAGGAAATTCAAAACTAGCTGGCGAAAAAATTTTAAGATCTGCAAAACTTTATGATTACTTTAAAATTTTTGCATACGGCGATGAAGCAAAAACCCGTGAAAAAATAGTTGAAAAAGCATTAATAAAAGCAGATGAAAAATATTTAATTCATTTCAAAGATAAGGATCTTGTAATTGTTGGAGATTCAATCCACGACATTGATTCAGGAAAACCATACAATGCAAAAACAATTGCAGTTGTAACAGGTTCATATTCTAAAGAAGAACTTAAAGAACACAACCCAGATTATCTCTTTAAAGATTTAAGAAATGCGGAAATGGTTTACAAAGCAATTGTTGATGAGTGATTTTATATGGGTCTTTTGGATAGGTTTAGGGGAAAAAAGGAAGAGCCAGAAGAAGAACCTGAACCAGAAGGCAGATTCAATGAAGAATGTGCACTGTGCGGTGGCACAGGAACTGACAAGAAATGGGCTGGCCAATTTTGGCACAAAAAATGCCTTCGCCAAGCAAAGAAAGTTAGCAAAAAAATGATTTAATTATCTAATTCTTAAATTCAATCTGTTTAATCGGAAGAATTAATCAGTCTGATGCATAGAAGGCAGTAACATTAATAAAAAGCTATACAAGTATCATATTAATATGAAGTTTAAACAGATCGTTGTTTTGGATGACATAAATATTACTGACAGTTCAATGACTGAACTTAAAAAATATTCGGAAAATCAGGTCAAGATTTTTGATTCAGATCCAAAAGACAACAATGAAATAAAAGAAAGAATAGCTGATGCAGATTGCGTTTTACTAAGCTGGCGAACGCCAATCACTAAAGGCGTACTTTCTGCGTGCAAGAACTTACAATTTATTTGTCTTTGCGGAACAAATTCCGACTACATAGATTTGGAAGAATGCAGTAACAGAAACATTGTTGTGTCTAATATTGTTGATTATGGTGATGAGGGAGTTGTAGAATATATCTTATTTCAGCTCCTAAATTTAGTTAGGGGATTTGGAAAATATCAATGGAAAGACTATCCTGCTGAACTTAGTGGCAAAACAATAGGTATTATTGGTCTTGGAGCTGTTGGAAAATTACTTGCAAACACATCTTTGGGTTTTAAGATGAAGGTTCTTTATAACAGCAAAACAAGAAAGCCTGAGTGGGAAAAAAGAGGTTTAATTTTTACTGACAAAAAAGAGATTCTTAAAAAAAGTGATTTCATAATATTACAAACTCCAAAAAATGTTAAAATTCTTGAAGATGTTGGTTTGATTGAGAGGAAGAAGATAGGTAATACTCATGTTTTGGCAATTAAACAAGAGGCACTAGAAAAAATAAAAAAAGTATGGAGTTTATTTGAAAAATCGTTAATAGTAAAAGTTCCTAAGACTACAACATTACTTAAAGCATTGAAAAAAGTGCCAGGTCTGAAAATTGAAGAAAATCCCGATGGTGCATTCATAACGGCAGTTGATGGTGCGAAAGGTTATTATATATACGAAGTTAACGGAAAACTTCCAAATGTACCGGCTAATGAATTTAAAATAAATAAAGATTTAGACGTTGAATTAAAGAAACTCATTCCTGTAATTGGGAAGAGAATAAAAATTAAAGTAGAGTAATGTTTTGTAGTCATAGTGTATACTCTGGTATTCACACCCTGAAAAATTTGCTAAAGGAATGTTTTGATTTTATACAAAATCTCATAACTAATTTGATTTATCGAAACGGCTTTTAGGAATGAATAACGTGTACTTAGGTCCACCCTTCTATAACATTGCTGCCGCCTTGGGATTTATCACGAATAGGGGGCATTGGTGGTTTTGTTGGACGCTTTTTAACAATTCCACGTGCTTTTTGGCTTTTTATTTTCCTTTTTCGAATCTGCGTTTTTAAAAAGCTTCTTCTTTTTGGAGTAGGCATGTTAATAATAACTTGAAGGTTATATTTAATTCTTTTCCTTAATTTCTTTTTTCAAAAATTCAATATTTTCAACAGGCATGGGGTCAACATTGTTCAGAAGTCCCAGATAATATGATGTGTAATCCCCCGCCAGAATTAATGAAAACATTCTTGCAAGTTTTCCTTTTCCAGATGATTTAATTTCAAGAACAGAACTGTGCGAGCTCAGCATTTTTTTAGTTACTTCAATTCTTTTCCTAACCTGCGGATTCTCTTCAGAGTCACGCAGAAGAACAAACACTAAATTCTTTTCCTGAGGCTTATAGCCGACTGATTCATTATGATTTAATTCAGGGAACACATTATTATGAGAGAAAGTTTTGGCATTTTCATTAATTTGAGTTCTGAATCTAAGTGAAACTGAATCAAATCCTTCAGTTCCGTAAATAACAGGAATTTTACCAAATAATTTATCTGTATTTTTTTGTGCATTCAATTTGATTCCTTTAAGTTCTTTCTCCAAGCTAGAAATCATTTCTTCTGTTTCTTCTAATGCTCCTTTTGCAATGCCCGTCTTATTAAGCACAACAATCATCGGAATAAGCAAATAACCCAAACCTGTTCTGGGAGGAATTCCTTTGGGAATTAATATTTTATTTTTTGATTTTTGACTCAGCAAGCCCCCAGACGTAATTGAAATTATTTTTGCATCAACTAACTCTGCTTTCCCAAAGCAGGAAAGAGTTTCTTCAGTATTTCCGGAATAACTTAGTGCAAAGCACAAAGTGTTTTCATTTATGAATTTTGGAATATCATAACCCTGAACAACAAAAACCGGAATTTTGCATTTACTGAGCAAAAAATCCCTGAGCACATAACCTGCAATTCCCGAACCGCCCATTCCAAAAACTAAGATTTTATCATACTCTCTTTCAAGTATTTCACGCGGAATTTCAAAATCATCTGCAATGTCAAGAGCTTTTCTGCATTGTTCAGGAAATGAATCTAAAATCTGAATCATGTTTCCTTTGTCAAGTTCAGAAATTTTTTCAAAATACATTTAAACGCGCTCCCTAATCTTCTTTCTAAGCATTTCTGAAATTTCTTTTCCAGAGATTTTCCCTTTAAGTTCTTTCATAGCATCACCCATCAAAGCGCCAATTGCACGTTCACCCTGTTCTTTAACAAGTGCTTCATTTTTTGCAATAATTTTTTCAATTATCTCTTCTAATTCATTTTTATCTGCTTTTTTAATTTCCAGCGCTGAAATAATTTCATCAATTGATTTTTCAGGAGAAGAAGCCCATTTTTTTAAAACATCCAAAGAAACTTCTTTTGTAAATTTTCCATTCTTTTCTGATTTCAAAAATTCTGAAATCATTTTTTCTGAAATGTTTTCTGTTTCAATTCCTTCACGCTTCAATTTTGTAAAATCTTCAAGAAGGAGAATGGCAATTCTTGTTGCGCTGTAACTTTCTTTCACTTTATTTTCAAAAAAGCAGGCCCAGTTGTCTAATTTCATTCCCTCAATGAGGTTTTTACTCAAACCATATTTTTTGTAAAGCATTTCACGCTCTGAAACTGTTAAGGGAAGAGCGCTTTTCAAAGAATTCAAATACTTTGCATCAATTACTTTAACTTCAATATCTGTTTCAGGATACATTCTTGCTGCACCTGCTAGTGGTCTGCTGTATTCTGTGTTTCCTTCGGCCAGTGCATTTCGTGTTTCTTCGGGTACTCCGCTAATGCAATAACTTGCACGTTCCCGAACCGCAGTTAAAGCTTTATTGCATTCATCTTCTGTTCCGAAAACAAGTACAAATGCATCTTTTTCAGAAACCGAAAGTTTTTTTCGGACATTTGACATTTCATTTTCGGAAATTCCGTATTTTAAAAGTTCTTCATCTGAATGGAAAACACCCTTCAAACCAGAACGCGCTTTTGCATAATTTGCGAATTCCGTACCAAGACGTCTTCCTTCCTGAACTTCTTTTCCAACTAAGCCAGAAAATCCATTAAGTTTCATGCCCTTCACAAGCTTTCCATTGCTAATCGCATTTGAAATCATTTTTGCAGAAGTGTTTTCAAATACTTTTGTAAAATCAATAATTTCATTTTTGAAATCTTTTTCAGAAATTTTACGTGAAAGTAATTCATTTTTAATTTCCAAAAGTGCTTGCTGTCTCCGAACTTCACGTTTCACGTATTCATCAATCAATTCGAGTTCCTGCACACCTTTAATTTCAATTCTTGCACCTTCTTTAATAGAAATATTCAAATCCTGTCTTATTGTTCCAAGACCTCTTTTCACTTTGCAGGTTCTTCTCAGAAGCTCACCAATTTTTAGTGCTACACTCTTCACTTCTTCTGGTGTTTTCATATCTGGTGCTGTTGCTAATTCAATAAGGGGAATTCCTAATCTGTCCAATCTGTAAATAATCTCTTTATTTTCATCATTGCGGGAAATAATTCTTGCAGCATCTTCTTCCAACGCGATACTCCAAACTCCGATTTTCTTTTCCCCAATGTCAAGCTTGCCTTCTAATGAAACTAATGCTGTTCTCTGAAAACCTGATGTGTTTGAACCATCAACAACTGCTTTCCTCATTACAAATAAGGTATCTAAAATTTTTGCATCAACCATTAGTGCAATTTTCAGAACAGTTTCTAATGCATCTTTATTGACGGAGTGAGGTGGTTCCTCATCTAATTCAACTAAACAAGTTGAATCCTGATAACCTTCGTAAATGTATTTGTAATTTCTTGAGTGGGCGTCAACTGCTGCTTTATCATACTTTCCCAATTCAGAACCAATTGCTCTTATTTTTCTTTCAGCTTTAAAATCAGGTTTGTCTTCTCTCAATTTTGAAGGACATCTGCAAAATAGTTTTCCAGTATCCAGCTGTTGGTGAATTTCCAATCCGCATTTCAAACCTATTTTTTCGTAATCCATTTATCGCACCAGCCTTACAACTTTATTTCTGCCAAGCCATTCTTCTTCAATATCATCTTTCATATATTTGTAGAGATATCTGCTTACTGTGCTTTTGCTAAGTTTTGTTTTTCTAGCAATTTCACGCACCCACAAACCATGAGGATTTTTGTTGAGGAGTGCTTTTATGGTTTTCACTTTTTGGGAATCAGCAGACATAGTTTATATTGGGACATTTGTCCCATTTAAATGTTTTGGTTCAAAATTACTTAAACCAGGGACTGTATTTATCCTTATCATTAAAATCAAAAATTCCCTGATTTCTAACGTCCTTTCTCAAATCAGACTTCAAACCACCTTCGCCTGTAAATCCTTCCCAAACTGTCATCCTTCCGCGATTTTTGATTTTCTTAACTATAAAATAGAGTGCAATAAATGCCCATGTGATATTCAGAATTATGAAAACAATTGCATTAATTGTGTATGCGTAATAAACAAGCATTAATGAACCAATAAGATTCAGACCATTGTATGTGAAACTAAATCGTTTTTTATGTTTGCCATGATTAAGTGCAAATGCCAAAAGCAAAATCCCTAATCCAACCATTCCGATAATTTCACTAATTTCAAACATTTTCTCACTCCAAATCAAATTCATTTTCCTGTGTTCTTTCAATTAATTCATTTCTCAAATTGTCTTCCATCAATTCAGGTACTTTTTTCACAGAATAATTCCCCAGCAACCATGAAAGTTTTACAAATGCAGTTTCAGGTAACATGTCATGACCAGAAATCACACCTGCACCCATTAAATCAACACCATAACTATACACATGCATATTAATTCTTCCGAAAATACATTGTGATGTCATAACAACAACACATCCTGAGTTCACGAGTTTTTTAACTGCTTCAAGATTTTTTTTATTAAGTTCATTTTCTTTTCCATCCCCGCCAACAGGAATATGACCCATGCCGGTTCCTTCAATAACAAGTCCCTTGTATTTATTTTTTCTGAAAAAATCAATCTGTTCCGGCATCAAATTAGGATGCGATTTCAAAATCCCAACTTTTTCTTCCATTTTTGATTTAACTGCAAACTTGCCCTGTAATTTCACAAATGAATTTTTATCAATAATTTTAATTTTCTTTTCTTTATAATTCACGCTCGCAATTGGAAGTGAATTAACTGCTTTGAATGCATCTCTTCTTGAGGTGTGCAATTTCCTTGATTTAGTTGCAGGCAAAATTAAACATTCGTCATCTGAAATTCCTTTGTGCATGCAAATCCCGACGCCTTTGAACTCAGAATCTGCAATAAACTTTGCAGCACAAATTAAATTCATTGCTGCATCTGAACTCCCTCTATCACTTGACCTTTGTGCAGCAGCAAAAATTACAGGAATGTTTAAATTTTCAAGCATAAAACTCAAAGCAGCTGCACTATATCCTAGTGTGTCTGTCCCATGTGAAACTATAATTCCCTTAATATTTTTCTGGGTTTTAATTTCATTCTCAACTGCTTTTGCAATTTTTGAAATATTTTTAAATCGTAAATTTCCTGAAAGAATATTACCAACTAATTTAGTTTGGAAAAAACCAATTTTTGCAAGCTCAGGAAACATTCCTAATAAATCTTCAGGTTCAAATGCAGAAAGTATTGCACCTGTTTTATAATCCACGCGCCCAGCAATTGTGCCCCCAGTGTGAAGAATACTTATCTTGGGAAGAGATTTATCCTGCTGAACTTTCACAGCTTCTCCTTTACCAACTTTCTGTGAACCTGTTTTTTTAACATTTGAAATATCTGACATTTTCACAGAAATATTATACCCGCTTTTAAGTTTCAGAGTAATAAAGTCACTTTCTTTTGAGGGAATAACCGTCCCCTCATGAATCTGATTTTTTGTTTTAATTTCAATAATGTCCCCTGTTTTGAGAGCGTGTTTTTTCATGAATTTTTCATTGCTCATTTTCAATCCCATATACTATATTTTGATTTATATTTAAAACATGCCTGCTTATGAGCTACAGCCGTCATAAGGACTATGGGTCTGACAGCTGGCTCCAGCCAAATCAAGACCCGAAGTGATACTTGCGGGGAAATAACACAAAGGATTAACCCCCGTATCCCCGCGCCAAACTTTATCCGCTGAAGTGTAAACTTTAATGTCTAAGTGCGCTCCTGTTGAAAGGCCTGTGTTTCCGCTTACTCCAATTTGCTGACCCGCAACAACTGTTTCACCTGGTGAAACTAATATTCCCCCGTCTCTCAAATGATTATATGCTGTGAAAAGCGTGTCACTGTGTTTAATTACAATTGAATTTCCAAAGCCTGCATTATAACCTGTGCCAATCCTGAAAACTATGCCTGGTGCCATTGTAAAAACAGGAGTTCCTGAAGGTGCACTTATGTCAATTCCGTCATGCCAGTCAGGTCTGCCCGACAGCATACGATTACCAAAACAAGACCCGACTCTCGTAATCCCCGGAGTAGGCCACGCTAACTGTCCCGCAGATCCGCTGGGAATAATAAAATCTGGTTCTGCATTAGGATCTGGGCAATCATCATTAGTTAAGTAATAAGTAAAACTTTTGTCACCCGTTTCTAAAGTTAAACCAGTTTGGGCTTCCCATAACTTTTCACATTCAAATCCAAACTCGCATTTATCGCAATAGTATTTTTCCTTTATTTTATTTGTTTGCGGATCACAAACAATTTCGCCTTCATCATCAATTGTTGAGCAGTCGCTTGCTGGAATTCCAGTCACATTAAATTCAATTGTTTTCTCCCAGAAACCTGCGTTTTCCCCCTCTGCTCTTATATGAATTTCATATTCTCCGCTTGTTTCTGGATTAAAAGTAAAGTCTCTTGTGAATTCATTACCAGGGTTCATTACTGTAAGAGGCTGTGATTCTTGTGTAATAAAAATAAGTTTTGAGTTTTCAAACTGTGTCTGCCATTGATAAAGTTTCATTTCAATTGAACCATAGGTCATAATTGAATTTCCTGAATTTTTAATTTTCACAGAAACAGGAAATGCAGTTCTCTGACTCAAATCTAAAGTGTCTTCTGTAACAACTTCTGTAATTTCAACTTGTGCTGGCCCTTTACCAAAATAAACTCTGCAAACAAAAATACCTTCTTCTAAAAAACATCTTGAAATTGTTTCTACAGGCCGCTTTTTCTTGAATGCAATCAATCTTTCATCCCATTCAATTTCTCCGCATTTTTCACCTTTTATGCAGCAAAGATTTTCATTATTGCATTCAAATGCAACTGACCTTCCACGGTCATCAAAAAGCTCACCCTGCATAGCATAATTTTCAGTATATTCCAGTATCTGAATCTGCTGAATTTTACCAAGCTCAACCTGTGCAGTTTCAAGCTGTTTTTTTATAAGCTGTCCTGGGTCGTCTGCAGGAACAACAAACATCAGATAGATTACTGCAATAAGAGCAGCAGCAGCAATTGCAACAACAAGTAGTCTCATCACTGAATCCATGTTCTAATAACACAAATGAAATATTTAAATCTAAGCTGAGTAAAACCAGCACTATTCCAGTATAAAATAAATCCTTCTGTTGTTTGTGCCTTTATTTCCAATTTTAGTGATTTTAACAGACCCAATTTCAGACGTGTTCTTCACATGGGTTCCACCGTCAGCCTGAATATCAAAATCCCCGATTTTTACAATGCGGAGCTCTTTCAGATTTTTAGGAAGAACATCCTTAAGCCGGAATAATTGTTCATTTTTGAATGCCTCTTCTGCGGACATATAAGACACTTCAACCTCTAAATTTCTTTTTATAATTTCATTTGCTTTTTTTTCAAATGAAATTAATAACTCTCTGTCAAAATCTTCAACATTAAAATCCATTCTGCTTTTTTCTTCTCCTAATTGGTTTCCTGTAATCAAACAGCCAAGCTCTTTGAAAATTATTGCACTCAAAATATGTGCTGCAGTGTGCATTCTCATAAATCTGTATCTTCTATCCCAGTCAATTGCACACTTTACCTTGTCACCTTCTTTCAAATTGCAATCTTCAACCTGAAGTGAAATATTCTCACCCATTTTCTTTGCAAAAATTACATTCATTTTATTTCCATCTTTTTCCAGATAACCCGTATCTGAAGGTTGCCCTCCGCTTTCCGGATAAAATGCGCATTTATCCAAAACCACAAATTTTCCATCAGTTACACTAACAACTTGTGCTTCAAATTTTTTCAGATAAGAATCACTCAGATACAATAACTCAGTCATAATACCACCTACCCGATTTCGTACGGGTGCTCCGATTTATGTGTGGCATTTCGTTTTGCTCAATGCCACGGTAATAATTATTTTTTACTTCGTTTGCTGTTTGTACATTTTCATAATTTCAAAATCCGTTGTTGCTTCTTCAGGTGATTTATCAACTCTAAATGAAACCATTCTGGGAAATCTCAGTGCGAGACCTGTTTTTTCTTTTTTATCAAACGCACACATATGCAGGGGGCTTTGCGTAACTTCATCTGCAATAACTTCAATAACATATTTTGGTTCAACCCACACATCTGGCTTAATTTCGGAATTTACACGCGCTGGTTTTGAAGAAACCTTAGTTTTGCTTAGCATTTCTTCTAATTCTTTTAATCTTTCTTCAGTAATTCCTGTTCCAATTCTTGCAACCGAATTAAACATATCGCTTTCCTCATCATATGATGCTGTCAGCAAATTTCCCAAACCAAATTTAGTTCTCTGCCCCTTGCCTTTGTCATAACCAATTATAACAACATCAACTGAATCCGTCATTTTGTCAGAATATGATTTCTTCAGCTTAATCCATGCATACTTTCGCGCACCTGCAATATAAGGTGCATTCAAATCCTTCGCAATTATTCCTTCCAATCCTTTCGCAATCGCATTTTCAAAGAATGTTTCAATTTCTCCAACTGATTCTGAAATAATACTTTCAGTTGGTTTTATTACTGGCCCTTTCTTAATCAATTTTTCAAGTATTTTTCTTCTTTCAGAAAATTTCTTGCTCATGGTTTCTTTTCCATCAACATACATCACATCAAAAACAAAAAGTTCCAGTGGCAATTCAACTGCTTTCTGGTCAATATCATATTTTCTTTTTCTCTGAATTGTAACCTGAAAGGGGTAATATCTTTTCTTTTCTTCATCAAATGCAAGTGCTTCGCCCTCAATAATTGCTTCCTTTGCAGAAATTTGTTTTCTCACACCTTCAACAATTTCTGGAAACATGTGTGTCATATTTTCCTGCTTCCGTGAGAAAATTGTAACTTCATTATTTTTCTTGTGAACCTGAAATCTAAATCCGTCATATTTGTGTTCAACTGCACACTTGCCAATTTTTTTAAGAATTTCATCTGCACTAGGCAGTCTTTCCGCCAGTGTTGGTCTTATGGGCACCCCAATTTTAATTTTTATTTTTTTCAAACCCGCCAAACCATTTGCTTTCAGATTTTCTGCAATTTCTCCTAAATCAGGCATTACATTATACTTTGCTTCAATTCCTTCACGGATTTTCATTTTTATTTTTCTTGAAATTTCCTCTGCCCGTTCTTTTTCTTTTTTTATTTTAACTTCTTTTTCAATTTCAGAAACTACTTTTTTATTTCCTGTTTTAAATTCATCAATATAATTCAGTGCAAGTGCATCCATCAATGTAGGATCACCAATTCCTAATCTTAATGTTCCCAACGGAACCCGAACTAAAAATTTAGCTTCCAATGCAGATCCAGAATTCAAAAGCTCGGAAAGCAATCTGATTTTAGATTCCTGACTCCCAGCGCCTTCTGCATTTGCAATCTTCTCAAAATTCCTGAAAACTTTTTCAACACTTAATTCTTCTGAAAATAAACTCTGCTGTTTTTTCTTTTCCGCAAGTTCAAATGCAACTAAACCCAGATCACCCTGTTTTTTAAATTTCTTTTCAATTTCAATTTTCTCATAACCTGAAAATTTAGTAATTGCTTCAATAACAAGTTTTTCCCCCAGCCCTGGTTCCAAACTTAAAAAATCAGGACCAAGTTTCCCCTGGCTTAAATAAATCACATTAGCAATATCTGATTTTGAAGCTTTCGAGAGTAATTCACTCACTAAATCAGTCATCTCCAAACGCGAAGAAACTTTCTCAATTTTCTCAAAATACTCTGCTACTTTTCTGAATTGCATGCATACTAAAAGCACAAAAAACGATAAAAAGCTATTTTAATGACAAAAAACAATGTTTATATATGGGAAAAGAAAGAATTGACAAAATAGTCGCTTTTGTACACCCTCCATTTCTTTTAATGAGCGAAGAATTTAATCCCGAGGATTACACTGACAGGTATTATGAAGGACTAACTCCTGAAGAAATTAAGAGAATTAGTGAATACCCCTACAGGAGATTTTTTGAAGCCTACAAAAAATCATTAGAAATGCACAGTGCTACTAACACTCTTTTTATTTACGTCAGAAAAAACAAAGCACACATAATGGAAGATGAGTTTGAGAAACTTTTAAGAGCCAAAGTTAAAAATTGTGAAGTTTTTACTGAACCATTTCCAACTCATTTGCAGGGTCGCATAAAAAAAGTTGTAGGTAAATATAATTTTAATCCTAAAAAAGTTGAAGTTATCGGCTTTGGGAGTTTTGAACAGTGGTGTGTTCCAACAACATTAAGAGTCATTGATGAAGAATTAAAGCTGAAGCATCAACAAGTCAAAATAAACCTCAAGAACAGAGGTATTAAACTTTTGAATTTTGTTCACACAACTGGCAGATTGCAAGAAACGCTCATTAGAAAGATCAGAAAACAAAAAGAAGAAAAAAAGTTCAGAAAACCCGTCAAAAAATCCAGAAGAAAATAGTACAATGAAAAACTATTTAAATTCTTCCTCACTTAATTAATTTGATTCACATGAAAAGAAGGGGATTGGTTCCACTGGATTAAAAGTTCTATTTTTAATACTTATCAAACCAAATCTTTTTCAGCAATTCTTGAGTTTAATGTCGAAGGTTTAAGCCTTAGCGAACGTAGTGAGCTAGCGCCACTGAAAGTGGTGCCTGCACTCGCCGGCCGTTCGGCGAGCTCGAGGATATCGCCTTGGGGCCATGGTGTAGTCTGGTCTAGCATTCAAGCTTTGGGAGCTTGTGACTCCGGTTCAAATCCGGGTGGTCCCATTCGCCGTCACGTCCGGCGGGTACGAATATGTGCAGATTCTCATTTCATTCGAACCTGCAGTAATATGTCAAATTTTTTTGTAGGGGGCGTAGTGTAGTCTGGTCTAGCATTCAAGGCTGGGGGTCTTGCGACCCCGGTTCAAATCCGGGCGCTCCCACACACCGGAGAGATCTGGTGGAGATCTGTATGTGCACTATTGCTGTGCGATAGTGCGGTAATATTAAAAATTCAAAAACCATTATGTAAGTGATTAAAATGTGTGCAAAAAAAGAAGAAGAACAGCAGCTTGGTTTGACTGTTAAAAAAGAAGAAGATTTTTCTGAATGGTACAATCAAATAGTTCTGAAAGCAGAACTTGCAGATTATGGTCCAGTGCGTGGCTTCATGATTATACGTCCCCGTGCCTATGCAATGTGGGAAAGCATTCAGGATTTTTTCAATGCACGAATTAAAGAACACGGAGTAATGAATGGTTACTTTCCTTTACTAATTCCTGAAAGTTTCTTCAAAAAAGAAGCAGAACATGCCGAAGGTTTTGCACCTGAATTAGCATGGATTGAATCTAAAGATGACACTGAAGAAAGAGTTGCAATCCGGCCAACTTCTGAAACAATAATGTATGATGCCTATTCAAAATGGATTCGTTCACACAGAGACCTCCCTTTGAGAATTAACCAATGGTGTAATGTTCTGAGATGGGAAGTAAAACAAACTAAATTATTTTTACGCACAAGAGAATTTTTATGGCAGGAAGGGCATTGTGTCTATGCAACAAAAGAAGAATGCGACACAGAAGTGAAAATGTTCCTTGGCGAATACAAAAAATTATGCGAAGAACTTCTTGCAATTCCTGTGCTGGGAGGAATGAAATCAAAATATGAAACATTTCCTGGTGCATATTACACTCTGACATTAGAAGCGCTAATGCCTGACGGAAAAGCACTGCAAATGGGAACATCACACAATTTAGGTCAGGGCTTTGCAAAAGCTTTCGGAATAAAATTCATAGGTGAAGACAGCACTGAACAATTACCCTGGCAAAGTTCATGGGGTTTCTCAACAAGATTAATTGGTGCAACTGTGATGTCGCATTCGGATGACAAAGGACTAATACTCCCCCCAAAACTCGCTTACAACAAAATTGTAATTGTTCCGATTATTTTCGAAAAAACAAAAGACAAAGTTCTGAAAGAAACAGAAAAAATTTCAAAAAAACTGAAAAAATTCAATCCTATTTTTGACAACAGAGAAACTCATAGTGCGGGCTGGAAATTCAATGAATGGGAACTGAAAGGAATCCCAATACGCGTTGAAATCGGACCAAAGGATTTGGAAAAAAAGCAGGCAGTTATTGTGAGAAGAGACACAGGCAAAAAGAAATTTGTGAAAATCTCAGATCTTGAAAAAGAAATTGAAAAAGAACTTGAAACAATGCAAAAAGATCTTTTCAAAAAAGCAAAGAAATTTTTAGATGAAAATACTGCTGAAGTGACTTCATGGGACAAATTCACACAGGCAATAAAAGACAAGAAATTTGTGCTTGCATATTTCTGCATGAATGAACAATGCGAAGAAACAATAAAAGATGAAACAACTGCAACCTCAAGATGCATTCCTTTCAGCCAAAAGTGTAATGAAGGAAAATGCATCAAATGCGGAAAACCTGCAAAAGAAAAAGCATACTTTGCAAAGAGTTACTAATTAACTGATTAACTAACGCCTTTTGGTTTTTCTTTACTTAAATTCAGTTCCATTTCTTCAATTACTGCACCCTCGATGTTCTCGTGGTGCAAACCTATAAACGAAAAACCTGCGTCTTTGTAAAGTTTTCTTGCAGTTTCATTATTTTCTTTCACAAGGAGTTTTATGCTTTCAATCCCCCTCTTTTTTAAAAAATCAATTCCAAATTCAAGAAGTGTTTTTCCCAAATGTTTTCCGCGTGCGTCATCTACAATCGCAAGCCCATTAATTCTGGCAATCCCTTTCTCCAAAATCTGCATATCAATAAATCCTGCAAATTTCGAATTTTCAGTTATTTTGTAAATGAAAATATTTTCATCATCAAGTCTCTTAAGTAAAATTGCATAATCCACTTTCACATATGAAAATTCTTTTGTAAGCAATGGGAAAATATCATTCACATCTTCTTTTTCTGCTTTTAGAATTTTCATTATTTTCCCTTCAGAAACTGTTCAATTTCAAAACCCGAAACAGCACAGCCTGCGTATTTCACTGCGTAGAGTGCAGCCTCAAGTGACTGTTTAGTATCCCCAATTTCATCTTTAAGCAGACCATTTTCAAATGCAAACGCAACTAATTCAGTTGATCTCAAAATGCTTACATCTTCAAACATTGATTTTAATTCAGAAATATTTTTCTCATTTTTATTGATAATCAGACCTTTTCTTCTTTGAATGGTTTTTCTCATTGCCTCGGGATTTTCAATAAGCATTCTTGCAGTTCTTTCATCAATAACAAGTGCATCTGCTTGTCTAGTCTTAAGCAATGCAAGAGTTTCAATTTCTCCTCTGTGAATTATTTTTATTGGTTTTTGTTTGTAGAAAAAAGAATTATTTGCAAGAAACTCAATTTTTTTTTCAATTTCCTCAGTTTCCGCAATCGGTTCTAAAATTTCAATCCATCCGTCATCAATTGATTTTTTTATTCTTTCAGCATTTAGTTCAAAACGTTTTATTTGCATAGGGTGTGTTACTGCTTCATATTCCACGCTTTTGGTAATTACGAATTCACAACTCAGTTGTCTTAAATTTTCAAGAGTTTTTATCAAACAGGTTTGAGAAATTGAAATAAGTGTACTTGCATCAACAATAAATTTCATTTCTTATCACTCAGTTCTTTCTTTAATTTTTCAAGTCTTTCCGCAATTCCCAAGTGGACAACTTCTTCGTCTGAAATTCTCGTGCCACCAATATATGAAAGTAATCTGCTTTTGTCTGCATCTGTTAAATCAACTGCCTGACTTAAAGACATGCCTAAGGAATAAGCTGTTGATGCAACTTTTATCCGCGCTTTACTGTAAAGTGTCTGTGAAAAATAGCCCAAATGAGTATCTGCATCACTTACGCTCTCAACTACTTCTTTAAGACTTTGTTTGAATTCCTTTAAATTTTCAGATTCCATTAGTGAAATTGTTTTGCTCATTGAACGCAGAATATTCTTTTTTATAGTTTCCCATTGTCTGCTTTTTGTAATGTGTTCTTTTGATGAAAGTTTGTGCAGTGCATAAGCCAGAATTGCAATTTCTGCCATAAATTTATCATTATTCAGTGAGGCGTTCCTCACGGCTTCATTGCTCAGTTCACGAAGTTTGAAAACATCACTTTTTGAAAAAGCATTTCTTGCTTCCGAGAGCATATTTCTCTGCTTAATAGCCATGGTATAAATAAAGAATCAGGACTATTTAAGGATTTCTCAGTTTATTTTCTGTGACTGGGATTTATTTTTTTCAATTTGGCACTGTGAGTCTTAACCCACTGAGGGTCACGTTCCCACTGAGAATGCATTTTCGCTGTTTCCCTCAGCATTTTATAAACTTCAACAAAAGACGTTTCTTCCTGAGTCAGAGGCTTGTGGACTTTTTTAGGATCAAATTCGTAGCTTTTAGCAACACCTTCCACATATTTAATAAAATCATCCAAACTCGCAGATTTAGTTCCTCTGTACTCTTTAGCATAACGTTCTGCATTTTCCAGTATTTCTTGTTCAGCTATGTACATCAAAACCTGTCTTTTATAATAGTCTTCAACTGTTTGAGGGCTTCGGGAATATACTTTTACGTCTGGGTCGATGTGCATTCTGTTTTTACCTACCCATGCAGACATAAAAAGGTCATCTAACATTAATGGCGGAAATATCGGAACTAATTTTGTTCTTATTCCATACAATCTACCATGCAAAGCAGGTTCTCGTATTTGTTTTTTTCTCAAAGACGTAATTATATTAGCTGGATCTTTTTGTTTTATGAAAATTCTGCTTTCTGTGGGTCGCGATACGCCTGAAGCTGCTAATATATGTGGCATTTTTTCAAAATCTAAAACAAGTCTGCCTATGGCTCTGCTATCAACTATCACATCGGCGTCACAAAAAATAATAATCTCTGAATTACTGACACGCCTAATTTCATTTAATGGATTGAATCGCCCCTCTTTTTTTCCTGTTGTTCTGAGTTCAATTAATTTTACCTCTTTATCTTTTTTCGCAATCTGTTTTACTATTTCAGCTGTTTTATCATGACAATTATGCGCACAAACAATAATCTCTCTTTCGTAACCTGCGGGAACTTTACTTTTCAGTAAACTATTTAATGTTCTTTCAATTGATTCTTCTTCATTATGTGCAGGAATACCAATTGTAAATTTTTTGTTCATAACTAACACATATTACAATTAACTTAAAGTTCTTTGCACACTCTATGTCCCATTGGCGGATTTCGCTCAATACCTCATTAATATTCTAAAAAAGAAATGTGGGGTCACCGGGATTTGAACCCAGATTAACAGGTAACTCCACTACGCGGCAAATTCCGCGTGCGAATTCGTGTCAGTTTCACTGACACTTGTTCGTGCTTTAAGCACTCACATTTTTTGTCACTGCCTGCAAAAGCAGACTCATCCTACCTGTTATTCGTCATTGGGCACAATACATGCCCTCCGCCTCCAAAAATAAAAATTCTGGAGCCTGTGGTGATACCAGGTTACACTATGACCCCAAGGCGATATCCTCGAGCTCGCCGAACGGCCGGCGAGTCCGCGTGTCAGTTGCACTGACACTAGCTCGCTTTAGCTCGCCAAGGCGATATCCTTGAGCTATAACCCATACGCTCGCTTTAGCTCGCGATGGGTTTGCACATATGTAAGGGTTGCGCTTATGTTTTTATTTGTTGCTCTTATCATCAAAAGCACTCATAAGAGAAGAAGCTTCCTTATCTGTTATCATTGCACGAGAAACAAGGCCTTTAAAGGCGATCATCAGATTTTTTCTGTTTTTGATGTGACTTTGGTTTCTGATGAATTTCTCAAATTTATCAATAAGTAATTTTCTGCTTTTAGTGTCTGCAGTTTTAAATTCACGCTTGCTTGTTTTCTGAAATAACTCATAAAGAATAACTGCTGCAGAATGTGAAATATTAAGTGTAGAGTATTGTCTTGATGCGGGAATGTGAACAACAAAATCGCAGGCTCTGATTTCTGAGTTTGTAAGTCCTGTAGAATCTCGTCCCAAAACAATTGCAACTTTTGCATTACCTTCTAAAAATTTATCTGCAAATTCTTTTGCTGTTAAAGGAGTTCTGAATAACTTGTGTCCTTTAGTTATTTTTGCAGTTGTTGCCACTGCGTATTCACTTTTTGAAATTGCCTCTTCCAAAGAACTAACTATTTTGGCTTTTTTCAGAACATCTGAAGCATGCATTGCACGCGCGTAAGCTTCCCCTGACAGATGGTCAATTTGGGGATTCACAAGAATTAGCTCTGAAAATCCGAAGTTTTTCATTACCCTGCATATAAGCCCTATATTTCCCGGGTATTCAGGCTCAATCATTACAATGTTTGCTTTCATTATTTCACCTATATATTTTAATATAATAAAAGATTACTCTATTAGAATGATTAAAAGAATATTCTTTGTGTTGATTCTGGTGATTTTCGCCATTCCTGTTTATGCAGATTTTTCATCTCAGGATGCAATAAATCATGTTACCGGAGAATATTATCTGGACAGTGTGGAAAAAGCAATAATTTCCCCTGAAGTTCAGATAAAAAACGATAAAAAATCATACTGGGTTGTTTCAGTAACTTCAAACAATGCATTAGTTGATTTCATTCCCTTGTCAGTTGCATCTTTAGACATACCTGTGCAATCTATTACCCAGAGAAATCTTTTCAAAACAGCTTATTTCCTCAGAGAATTCACAAAACTTGATGAAGATTATTCATGGGATTCAGATGCCTGGCTTTTTACAAGTGCAAATTCAAAATTTATGTCAGACACAGCAAATGAATTATCTACTGAAAAAATAGATCTTTCAAGTGTTAAAACAGAACTTGCAGAATATCAAAGTCTGCAGATTGATGTTGATTCTTTAATTTCAAAATTAACATTGATGGTTGCAACTTCAAACACGCTTTCAAATGAAATAACTTCTGTTGTCGAATCAAAATTAGATTATTTTAATAATCCTGACACGAATGCAACTGTTGATTTAATTGCAGAAATTGAAGATGCATTTGATACTCTTGAGAACTTAGATACAAGCAGGAAAGAATATGAAGATGACCTGCGTTCTTTCCATCTTGATGTATCACAATTAACCCAAATTCCCCTGTCCACGAGAAAATTTATTACTTCAGTTTCCGCAGTACCATCGCGTTTTTCAAGAATTAATGTGCTTGCAATCAACGCTACACAAAGAGACGAAAAAATAAATGAAATTTACAACACTGCAGTTTCAAAAACCGAAGTTTATCAGGGAAACTTAGGAACAAGAATTAAGAAAAATAATGTGTACAATTCTGTTTACGGTGTTGATACTGAATTAAGTGAAGAAACAGGATTCACAAGTTTAAGTCAGGGAGTAGAAACAATTCTTCACGAATATAACCGTTATTTATGGGCAGAAGATGTAAAAGTTATTGAACTTGAAACACGATGGAACACACTGAACTCATATCTCGGAACGAAAAAATACGATCTTTCAGAAAGTATAATTCCCGACATAAAAGAGTCTGTGATTTTAATTTACAAGGCGGGTGTAAAAGAAGATGATGAAGTCGACACCACACTGTTATTTTATGTTGGTGCAGGATTATTAATAATTATTGCAGTAATATATGTTATAAGAAACAGGGGCAAATTTGCTTCTTTAATGCGTTTGGATGAAAAGACTGATGAAAGAGACGAAGTTGAGTTAGATGGCTGGCAGAAGTATTAACTTAGCAGTATTCCTGATTTTGATTAGTTTAATTTCCTCTGCAAATGCCCAGCTTTTAGTTGATTTAGCACCAATTTCTGCTGAAGAAGTGATTTCCCTGTATCCTGAAGAAATTGCACATTACAAAATAACTATTTTCAATTCTTCTGCTTCTGATTATGAAGAACTGAAACTCAAGGTCATGCCTCAGGACGGCATTGTATTAATTTTCGATTTTGAAGAAGAAAAAGAAAAGTATTTTCTCATTGATTTAAAAGCAGGCGAACAGAAAGTTTTAGAATTCACATTAAAACCAAACGGAAACGCACTTCCCCAAAATTATAATATTTCAGTTTACTATGGTCTGGAAGAATATTCAAAATCCAGTACAACTTATTTAAATGTGATTGAAAATCCGATTGACGTTATGGCTCAGCTTGAAACCCCTCAAACAGACCCCGGAAGCTATAACAAACTAATATTTTCAATAAAAAACACATCTGAAAAAAATATTGATAATTTTTCTGCTAATTTAAAACTTCAGACAGGTCTTTCTCAGCGGTCAGATAATTTTTCAGTTGCCCAGATAACGCCTGAAGACAAACAAATAGATGCTTTCCTGGAATTCAGTGTAGAACCAAAAACACAGAGAGACAACAGTGTGATGCTTGAATTTTCCTATGATTTAGAAGGTAAAAAACACAGATTCCAAAAAAATTTTAATTTAATTGTTGAAGACAGAAGTTTTGTATTGTATATCGCAGGCGGATTACTTGCGCTTTTAGCTATCTTTGTATTCCTGCATTTTTCTAATAAAAAATCAGTTGCTTCAGATTCTGATTCTCAGGAATAAATTTCAATAATATCTAAATTCTTTAATTCATAATCTTTTGAAACTCTTTGTCCGTCATATTTTGCAGAGCCCCATACTTTAACGAATTTTAGATTTTTTGCAAAATCTTTGTGAAGATGTTCTGGCACGTCTTCTACTTTACTTCCGATGTCTAAAATAAGCGGGTGTTCCATTTCCACTTTTCCGCCTGGTTTTTTTGTGTAAATAAGAATTTTATTCAGTCTCTCAAACATCATGTCTTTTATTTTTTCAATTTCTTCCTCATCAAGTGAATTTACTTCAATAACATCTGCAACTTTCTTTATTTTCTGAATATCTCTTGGGGAGGGTACACCAAAAAAAGTGTTTATGATGAAAAATCCTTTTTTGTAAACTAATGTATCATTCATGGATTGTGCAACTTTTTCCAGAGTAGTGTCTTCTGACAAAACAACAGATGCATGGTGAAAACCAATGCTTTTCAAAAAACCAATTAATGCATCTTCCTTAACTTTCAGGAATTGTTTTCCTGAAATTGTAACCCCTTTAAAATTAGACCTTTCAATTTTGATTTTTGGTCGTTCCTGATTGAATTTCATATTGACATTTTCGACTTCCTTCATGAGTGTTTTGAATTCGCGGAGTGCGTTACTTCCCTTAAGCACAAAAACAACTTCATCTGAATTTCTTATTATTGAAAGCAATTGTGTTCCGGAGGCTTTTCCTTCACTCGAGCCTTTCATTAATGCCGGAAGGTCAACAACCTGAAGTCCTGCACCTTTGTATGGTGCCATTCCCACTTCGGGTTTTGTTGTTGTGAAAGGATAAGGCGCAACTTCAACATCTGTTTTCGCAAGTTTATTGAGTAATGTGCTTTTTCCTGTGTTTGCAAAACCTGCTAAAATAACCTGCCCTATGCCGTCTTTTTTTACATTCATTCCGGAAGAAGATGAGCCTGCTTTTTTTTGCTGTTCCCTGTTTTTTATCATTTGCTTTTTCAGTGCCAGCATTTTTTTTGAGATTTCTTTTCTTAGTTTTTCTCCGCCTTTGTGTGCGGGTGCGGTTCTCTGCATTTCCTGCAGTGCCAGCATTTTTTCCTCAGGAGTTTTTGCATTATCGTATTTCTCTTTAGCATTTGCATACTCATAAGTCACATTCGTAGTCATAGTATCACTAATGTTTGTAAACTTTAAAAACAATTAGCTCCTCAAAATCATTTCTTTTTATAGCCAAATTTTTTATTGTATCTTTTATGGTCTATCAAATCAAGAACAAAAGCAATGATTTCTATTTTTGTTTCCCCTTCTGTTAGGGAATAAAGCATCCTCCATGCATTTGGCAGTTCAATTCTGAACAGGTTGTTAATATCATATTTTTCTTTATATTTTTTTGGAATCAATCTTTTGGCTATGGGATTTCCATAATGCGGATTTGCTTTAATCAGCTCAACTTTTTTATTTACTGCATTGAGAATCGTTCTTTCTGTTTTGGAGTTAACCGCCTCGCTGTTAAGATATTTGTAAACCTCTTCCGCTTCGGGAGAAAGAATTACTCGTACTGTTTTCATAATTCAAGACCCTGCGAAATTGCTTTTCTTAAAACAGGATTTCTGTTGTGAATCCATGTTATTCCTTTAATACTGACTGCGATTTTATTGCTATCTTCTAAATATTCAAGGATGATTTTCAAAATATTGTGGTTGATTTGTTTAGGGAGTTTTCTTTTAAGTTCAGCAATTGTCACAATACTGTCGTCTAAATTTTTAAGAGTATTTTCAACCATTAAAACAGTATTAAGAGTTGGGGAGTGTTCCAATTTTTGTATTTGTTTTAACATATTCATCACTAAAAGTTATTAACTAATAATAATTAGTTATTAACTAATATATAAATGTTTTGTTTCATTTATCTGAGGTGCTGGGAGACTTTAAAAACAATTAGCTCCTCAAAGAACAGCTTCTTTCTTGCAATACTTTCAAATTTAAAATTCTGTGTTTTCAAAACTTTTTCAGTTTCTTCAATCCCATTCAGCGAACTCTGCAGAAAATAGCAAACTCCTGTGTCATTCAAAAAGTCAGCAACCCCCTGCAAAAACCTGTCAAGTACTTCCCTTCCCTTTTTTCCGCCGTCAACTTCTTTCCATTTCAGAGTTTCACTTTCAACATAAGGGGGATTGAAAATAATAACATCAAACTTTCCGGAAACATTTTCAAATAAGTCGCTTTTCAAAACGTGAATTTTTTCTTCAAAACCAAATGCCTCTGCATTAATGTCCACATTGTCCAGTGCGCGTGCATTAACATCAACAGCAGTAACATCAAAACCTTTCTTTGCAAGAATAATACTTTGGATGCCAGAACCAGTCCCCATGTCGAGAGCGCTATTTCCTTGTAAATCTTCACGCCCTAACACTTCTGCCAAAAGTTCAGAGTCTTCTTTTGGTTCGTAAACTTTGTCCAGAACTGAAATTTCAAAATCTGAAAAAAAGAACTTCTTCATTAACAAATTTATAGGCAATAGAATTAAAAGTATGGTCTGATTTTACATTTCTCTCAGATAACCCCATGAGTGGAGTTTATCACTGTCTTCATACCATCGGTCCCCGATGTCTGTTCTGTAATACATATTTGGAATCATGATATTTTTTACTCTGCTGTAAACTTGGGCTTGTGCCTGTTTCATTGTGGAGCCGGTTCCGCATACAATAAGAATAACACCTGAAGTTCCTGTAACAACCCATTCTCCGTTTACAATTTTAACATCTTCAATGTGCACGCCTTCTTGAGTTTTTTTGAAAAAGATTACTGAATCTTTTGATTTAACTTCAAATGTTTCCGGGTCCTGGAAAGGAAAAGGCGGAACAACAATTCTCACACCAATCTGGAAACCACTTTTTGTTTTGAATTTTGGTATTTCACCTTTCGCAAGTGCGTAAAAAAAATCACCTATAGGTGAAATCATTCCTTCTTGCTGTATGCTTATTGTGGGATAACCAAATCTTGCAGTAAATTCCAAAGGATAAATCCCGTGATTATTTACAATGCAGTTTATGTCAATATAACCCACATATTTTTCCTCTGCAAGTTTTGCTTCAAGTTTTTTAAGAGTCTGGTTAAAAAGTTTGTTTGGTCCGCTCCAGAACATTGATGTATTACCACACCAGTAAGGCTTCCCGTTTCTTCTGACATACATTATGTGATTTTTCACTGTTGCACAATAAACAATCCCATCATAATCAACTATTTTCATATCTCTTTTGTCAATCCATGAATCCCTTTTTTTTACTCTTTCGTGTATTTCATACTGAACTCTTGAAGACTCAGTATAATGGTCTTTTATCCATACTTTCCCTCGTGGATTTCTTGTTTTTATAATGCCGACTCTGCCACATTTAAGAAGAAGTTCCTGTATGTCATCTGCAATTCTTCTGGAAGACGTGTAAAAAATCCTATGCCCGCTTTTCATTTTTGTTGCATCTCCAAGTGCAAACCAGTTAAGGAAAATTTCAATTTTTTCAGGGGGAAGCGTCTTTATGAACTCAGGCACATATTTTTCATAAGCTTTTCCAAATTGCCCCAAATAATCTGACAATTGTTTGCTGTACATATAAAATTCATTCTCATTTTCAGAAAACTTAAAGGGCATTGGTTCAAGCAGTTTTCTTATTTCAGATGTGTTTGGTTCTTTTTTTTGTGCAATACCTATTTTATTATTTGATGTATAACCGTCTGCAAGCCATATACCAAAAAATGATGCCCACTGATCTATCGGTATTTCTATTTCTGCAGATTTATGTACTTGTACTTGGTTTCCTTCGTAATGCCCTATTTCCACTGAAGGCAGAACAAAAACAGTCTCTGCGACTCCTTTCCATGCACCCGTTCTTTTTATCACAGACTGATATTCTAAATCTTTTGCTTTAACAAATTTAAAATTTTCTATTCCCCTTCTTATATCATTCTGGCTTGCAACATACATGTTATGGTCAAGAGTAACCATTACATCAAGTGTCTGGTTCTGAACTGAAACAAGTTTTTTGTGATGGTTAAATTCAACTATGTTGTCAGGGAGATGATACTCAACTTCATGTGTGTCTGGATTTAATGTGCACAATTCATCATTATAATTAAGTTCGCTGAAATATTTCCACCCCTGTTTTGTGAGAACTTCGGTCTGGTCATCATAACATCCCATTTCACCTGTTGAAGGCCCCAAATTTCCTGGAAAAAGTTTTTTGTGCTCAAAATTAACATTGATAGGATAAATGAATTCATTACCATTGAAAAATGCGCCAACTGCAACTTCAACTCCTGAAACTTTTTTCTGAAGCTGGAACATCTGAATTTTATCTGACCATGCATTATTATAGTCACTAAGCACTTGGATTACATCCCGTCCATCGTCTTCCTCACCAACGAAAAGAAGACCTTTTATATTTCCAGCGTCTCCGCTGGGCTTTATCACATATTTGTCAGGATGATTCTTCACATATTCAATTGCATCTCCAAAAGAAGTGAAATTCACATAAGGCAGAATATTTATTCCGTATTTTTTAAGTTCTTCCTGCCCAAACGCTCTGTCATCCTCAAGCTGGTCAGTGTAGGGTGTTCCGCCAATAACATA
The DNA here is from genome assembly GCA_043808155.1 of Candidatus Iainarchaeum sp. GTDB lineage: Archaea > Iainarchaeota > Iainarchaeia > Iainarchaeales > JAZDFD01 > JAZDFD01. The sequence continues at coordinate 2,716 of JAZDFD010000001.1, read as the reverse complement.
TTTGCCTGAATCACGAAGCTTTTTTGCTTTAGTCCCTTCTCCAAGTACATCATCAAAAACAATCACATCTGCCCATTCAACTTCTTTTTCCCAGTCATCAACTTTCTCAACAAAACCATTGGCAACTTCCTTGTCTTCTGGACAGCCAATATAATATTTTACATTGTGACCTTCTCGGGAAATAACCCACGCGATGTCAGAAATTAGAGCATCTATTGAAACAAAAAGAAAATTTTTTGGGAATGCGGTTGTAGTTTCCATGTTTTTAAGACCTTATTTCAAAAGTATAGTTTTACTTTGATATTATAACACATAAATGTTTTTAAGTTATTCCATCATTTTTGTGTTTCAAGTTCCTCAAGACTGACTTCACGATATTTTTTAAGTTCAAATTTTTCCGCAAGTTTTTTCGGAACTACTGCATAATATTTTGTTGGTTTTTCAATAACCATCCATTGTTTTTTGTAGGGTTCATCCCCTATTCCCAGATCATAAAACTTTTTCCCCTCATCAATCGCTTTTTCAATGTCCCTTTTTAGAAGAAAAGTAGGGACTGACAGATTTTTGAAGGTTCGGTCCCACCAGCATCCAAGATAATAAACTGTGTCGCCTTCTTCCATTGCAATATGCACGCCTAAGAGCTGATCTCCCTGATACGCACTTAATGTATATGCTACTTTGCGCCATATCATTTTTCGCCTTTCAAAATCTGCTTCTTCTTCTTTCCATTGGTCAAGAAACCATTTCTGACTTTTTTCAAATGCGTTTTCTTCATTGAATATTATTTTTGTATTTTCATTTTTATGTTCAATCCTTCTGAGGTCTTTTCTTAAATCAGGATCTATTTTAAGTTCTGCAAAAGAAGTTGTAAGTGGAATTATATTTGTAATTTCATCTTTCAGCTCTGTCACAACACCCACTTTGCAGTCAGGGTGAATATAAAGCATAAGAAAAGGCACAGGAAGATCTTTAAGTTCTGATTCCTCAAGCCAGCCATAAGGTAGATAATCTGTGTTTATCCATCGCCAATAATACAGGCCATCAGGATGAGTTATTTTTTCAAGTTCCATTTTTTCACTTATTAATTAAGCATGTTTTCATCAATCTTATGAATCATAAATCGTCTAATGTTTAAAAATCTATGCAGGTGCCCCCCCCTCCTTTCCAGTTTATGAAATTAAATAGCATTAAAAACTTTTTTTGCCTAATATCCCCGTATGCTTATTGATTCACACTGCCATCTTGACTGGTTTGAAGATAAAAAACAGGTTGTTGAAGACGCAAAACATCATGGAGTAACAAACATGGTCTCCTGTGCTACGAGTCTTAAATCCATAAAGGAACATCTGCTTCTCCCTGAAATGTTCCCTGAAGTTAAAATCTGTCTGGGTTTGCATCCAAGTGATATCCTACGAATGTCAGCTGCGGACATTGAAGAAGGAAAAGAAATTGTAAGAAAGAATTTAGATAAAGCAGTTGCAATTGGCGAAATAGGTTTAGATTACAAACATGCAGTAAGTGATGAACAAAAAAAACTGCAAAAAAATATTTTCTTAGATTTTATTGAAATGTCACGTGCTGAAAAAAAACCATTAGTTGTGCATTCACGCTTCTGCGGAAAAGAAGTTCTGCAGACTTTAACACAGCACGCAAATACTCCTGTTTTAATGCACTGGTTTACCAATAGTATTGAAGAAGTTAAAGAAGCAGTTGATTTAGGTTATTTTATTTCCGTAGGCCCTGCAGTAATTCAAAGCATTGCTGTTCAGGAAATTGTAAAGGAAATTCCTCTCTCAAATTTAATGCTTGAATCTGATGCCCCTGTTTCATTTCAGGGCAAGGAATCAACATCACGCTGGATTGAGTGGGTTGCTGAGAAAATAGCTGAGATTAAGGGAATTCCATTTAAAAATGTTGCTGAAACCACTACTGAAAACGCAAAGAAATTCTTCAATTTCTAGTAAACAAATAAAAACATAATCTACGCTATTTGTATACGGGGAGGGGATAAATTTGCTGACAACATTTCTAATCATAGTAGTAATTGCGCTTGTTTTGGGAAATTTATTTCTTGCAGTTACAAAATCTTCTAATAAAAAGACTGACGAGTCGTATAATGAAGAATCATATCAAACATTCGAACCTAGTGATGATCAATCAGGGTATCCTGTGCAGTCACCACCAGGAAGAAATTTCAATAGCCAAAGTTTGCCCGATGCATCAACTCAGGCTTTGAATGAAAAAATAATTATGGCACACCAAAGATTAGATGCAATGGAAAATGCAATCGTAAAAATCGGAAAAGCAACTTTGGAAAAAGATGAAGTAAAAAATGGAAAAATCAAAGAGAAATTAGATTCCCTGATAAATCAAAAGAATAACACAAAAATAGAACTTGAAGCACTAAAAGACAGGGTTGCAAGATTGGAAGAATTAAACGATTTTTCTCATAAATCACGCGAAGAAGAAACTGAAGATTTGAAACAGAAAATTCATGATTTGGCTTATAACAAGGGCAGTGCCTAACCGATTTCGTACGGTTGCACGATTTCACACTTTGTGTGAAATGTGCCCATTTCAGCTTTGCTGAAATAGGGCTCCGAAATATGTGCGGGATTAAAATCCCGCGGTAATATTATTTTTTCCAGCTCTTTCTTATTTTTTTATCTTCTGAAATATCTCTGGCATTTTTGGCTAAAACAGAGGCAGCGCCTAT